>CAYQMC010000047.1:0-1969 GCA_964418285.1 uncultured Chryseobacterium sp. | reverse complement strand
ACCCCCAACTTGTTGCAGCCACTGCTACTGCAATAGCCGTTGCTCTTGCACCCGGCCGGTTTCCCGTCCGCTCCACTGCTACATCCTGTACACGCCATGTCCTTGTGCCTGTGCCCCTTAGATCGCTGGGCATGGTGCGAAGATAGGCGGGGTTCGTAGGTGGTCGTAAGGGCGTGAAATTTCACGCCCCCCCCACCATGATGTTCCTACCGCCCCTTCCGCAGCAAACCCATCATCCGGTAGCTCATGTCCATGAACAGGAGCTTGGGGTTGGCGTTGCGTTCCACGTGGACATGAGCGGTCTCCAACTCGCTGCGGATGCCGCCCACGTTCTGCTCGGTGAGCAGGGCGCTGAACTTGGTAACGAACTCCTGCTCCAGCCCGAAGGTGCGCACCAACTCGGGCACCTGCTGCCACTGGAAGATGCACTGGCGGACCAGGTAGAGGCCATAACGCATCAGCGACTTCTGCTTTTCGCGGCCCATCTTCTGGAACTGCTCCCCGAACTCGGCCACCGTGGCCACTTGTGCAGCATAGCAGGCGCGCAGCCAGTCGCGGAAGAAGACGAAGAGCTCCTCCTCCCCTTTCTCGGCGATGTCCACGGCTTCAAGCAGATCGCCTTCACTACGCAGGGCCATGTTCATGGCTTCCTCGCCGGGCAGTTCCGGGAAACGCTGGCGCAGCACTTCGGCCACTTCCGTGGGTCGCAGTGCGGGCACTTTCACCAATTGCGTGCGGCTGATGATGGTGGCCAGCAGTTGGTCCGAGTCGTTGCTCACCATCAGGAAGACCGTGTTCGGCTCGGGCTCCTCCAGCACTTTCAGCAGCTTGTTGGCGGCCGGGGGGTCCATCAGCTCGGGCAACCAGATCAGCATCACCTTGTAACCGCCCCGGAAGGACTTCAGCGTGAGCTTGCGTTGGATCTCCTGGGCGATGTCGACCCCCATGCGCAACTGCTTGTTCTCGCTATCCAGCTGATCGCGCCAGAGGTCGAAGTCAGCATAGGGCTCTTGGCGAACCATGGCCCGCCAGGTGGGTATGAAGGACTCGCACACCTTCACCTTATCGGTGAAGAAGATCGGGATGGCGAAGTGCATGTCCGGGTGCTCCAACTTGGCCATTTGCAGGCACGATGGGCAAATGCCGCAGGCATCCACCACGTCGGGGTTCTCGCACAGCAGGTACTGCGCATAGGCAAGGGCCAACGGCAGGTTGCCGCAGCCGCGCGGACCCATGAAGAGCTGCGCATGCGCCACCCGCCCTTCGCGGATGTTGCCGATGAGCTTGGCCTTCAGGGTGGCGTGGCCGATGACTTGGGAGAAGCGCACTGGTGGGGATGTGGACCCCTCGACTTCGCTCGGGGTAATTGGTTGTACTGTTGGATCAGGTGGTCAATTGACCGAGGCGCGCTTCGAGAGTTGCGATCTTGGCTTCCGCATCGGCTTTTTTCTTGCGTTCGTTCTCGAGTACGGCGGGGGGTGCGCCGGCCACGAAACGTTCGTTGCCCAGCTTCTTCTCTACGCTGGCGAGGAAGCCACGCAGGTGTGCAAGTTCGGCTTCGGCCTTCTTCACCTCGGCATCCACATCGATGTTGCCGCCAAGGTCGATGGCGTATTCGGTAGTACCTACCAGAAAGGTGACCGCACCCTGTGCAGTGCTCTTGGCAGGCTTGATGGCACTCACATTCCCCAGCTTGTTCACCAACTCTGATACGGCATCGCGCATGGGCACAGTGCTCTTCACCTGTACCTCCAGTGGCTCCTTCGGGCTCATCCCCCGCTCATTGCGCGTATTCCGAACCGCGCTCACCAGCTCGAAGGCGTGCTGTACTTCGGCTTCAAGCTTGGGATCCCCTTCGCCACCCTTCGGCCATGCTGCGATGATGATATCCTCCCTTGCTTTGCGCTCGCGCAACAGGTGCCACACTTCTTCGCTGAGGAAGGGCATGAAGGGATGCAACAGCTTCATC
>CAYQMC010000046.1:11024-19268 GCA_964418285.1 uncultured Chryseobacterium sp. | reverse complement strand
CAATGCTTCCACCTGTGTGCCCATCTCCATGGTACCCATGCCCTGGTCCTTGCCGTCCTCACCGAGCTCGGAGGAAAAGCCCTCCATGAGGGTGCCCATTTCACTGAGGTCCACCACGTACTCCATGCTACCGCTGCCGTTCTTCTTGAAGGTGTAGTGTTCCTCTATGGTGAGGCATCCGGTAAAAAGCAGCATCCCGCCGATGAAGAAAGCGTGGCGGGTACGCAGGAAGAATTCGAGCATCGATCGTTACGGCTAAGGCTGCACAAGGTAGTTAGTCCTAGGATCGCTTCGGACCATCCACCAACACACTGCCCCGCCCCGGTTGTCCGATCGATATCGGACCCGGAGCGGGGCAGCGGTGGTATCTACAAGAAGCGCTTAGCGCAGCACCGGAACCCGGAAGCTATGCTGTACCTGGCCGCTGGTGACACGTACGAACCAGATGCCAGTGCTCAAGGTGGAAGCAGGAATGCTTACCCGCGCGGGTACACCACCGACCTGGCGTTGCATGTGCAAGCGTCCGGTGGCATCCAGCACTTCGATGTGTACGGCACGGCCGTGGTCGAAGGCATGCTCCACGATCAGGTGCTCGCCGGTGCTCCAAGCGTTAAGTACGAAGGGAGCCACCGTGCCGACAGAGGTATTGGTGGTAAGCTGCACGGTGATCTCCTGTGTGAAGGTCGCCACACAGTTGCCATCGTTCACGGAAAGGACCACACTGTACACACCAGGCAGCTCATAGCTGTGCGTCACATCGAAGTCCGTGCTCGTCGTCCCATCACCCAGGTCCCAGAAGTAGGTGGCATCCGGGCTGCTCATGTTGGTGAAGAGCACTGGCTGGTTGATCAACACAGGCTCGGCGCCGGTCTCGAACAAGGCCTCTGGGCCAGGGCCGGCGGGAATGGCGGTCTCCACGCTGAGGACACATCCGGTGGCATCGGTGACCACTGCCGTGTAAGTGCCGGCAGCTCCGGTGATGACCTCCTCGGTGGAACCGTTGCTCCACTGGTAGGTATATGGTGCTTCGCCGCCAAGGACAACCAGTTCCACACTGCCATCGGCCTCGGTGCCGCAGGTGCTCTCGGTGGTGGCGATGGTGGCCTCCAAGTTGAAGGGCTCAAGCACGACCACAGGGGCCGAAACGATCCCGCAGGCACTGGTGTTGCCTACGCTCACCGTGTAGTTGCCTGCGTTCAGTCCGCTGAAAATGAACTCGCCCGCACCAACGTTGGCGGCTTCCTGAACGGCATTGCCGAAGGCGTCCATCAAGGTGAGATCCACAGGTCCTTCGCTCACTTGCACTGCAACTTGACCGGTAGCCGTGCCACCGCAAAGTGCTGGACTGGCGCTGTATGGCATGGCAGTGGAAGAGCGCAGCACGAAACGATCGGCCACGATACTCTCGGTGGCATCAAGGTCGAAGGTGAGGACCGAACCGTCCGTTACAGGCGTCACAGCACCGGTCTGCATGTCCTCCAGGGTGAAGCAGGTAAGTGCGTCCATCCCGGCGATGCCCACGGTGATGGTATACGTGCCTGTGATGGGTGCGCGTACCGTTACCGGAATGTCGATGTTGCCCGTGCTGGTGCCATAGCGGTTCACGATCAGGTCATGGCCATCGCTGGTACGGGTGGCGATGCGCGGTGCGGAAGCGTGGGCGAAGTCCAGCTTCAAGGCATCCTTCACATCGAGGGCCGGGGTGCCCTGTACAAAAGCGATGGTGGTCTGGTCGAACCAGGTGTCGGTGCTGCCAGCCATGGTCAGGCGCACCAAAGGAATGCCAGCGTCACCATCGGCAACTCCGCCGAATACACCACCGGTGTTCTCCGAAACCTTATCGGCCTCGACCACGCTGGTGGCCACATCGGAACCTCCGGCCTTCAGCCAGAAGGCCTGGCTGCTCTGGATCACACCATCGAGCACACCTGCTGGGGTACTGATGCCCAGCTCGGCATCCCAGTTGGCCGAACTACCGGAGACCGGATCGTAGATGTAGTAGCCGTCGAACAGATCGGTGCCACGGTCGAGGGACTCGAAATCGATGGCGCTCGGCAATGGGTTGCTCACCAAGTTCCAGCCATCAGCAGCGGGGGTGCTGGTATTGGTGAACGATACCGGCAAGCTCAGTGGCGTTCTGGCCAGGGTGGGTTCGCCCACCACATCCACTACAAAGGCAGCAGTGCCGCCCAATGCATCACCGCACCAGACCGCGAAGCCCTGGCCTGGAGTAAGGGTCTGGGCAATGCTGGTAACACCTACAAGGCCATCGAGCAGGTCCGTCCCCTCGTCCGATTCATCGTAGAAACGCACGCTGGGCCACAGGATGCCGCTGCCCTGCGGTTGATCGAAGGTGGGATAGTTGCTGCCGGGGAAGCCTGCAGTGATGAAGTCATCGTCCCAGTCGGCCACGGTGCGGCCAGCAACGGCGCTGCCAAGCAAACGCCAGTTGGTAACGCCTTCAGGGATGTAACGCTGTGTGGTAAGGTTGCCGATGTAATCCGCCGTAGCGCTCACAGGGCCCAGGTGGCCGGTGCGGGTGGCATTGCTGCGCAGACGCACCGTGGCGTTGGTGGCATCGAAATCACCATCCGCGAGGAGCAAGGTGCCCCGTATATCCAAGGTGCCCGTGACAGTGGTGCCAGCGGAGGTGGCAACAGTGAGATTGTTGAATGTCACAAGGCCGCTGATGGTCACGGTCACTGGATCGAAACTGAGGAGTTCCACCTCACCCACACCGGAACCGATGGAGTTCTGGGCCAAGATCACGGTGTTGCCGTACACGGAAAGCAGGCGCTCGCTGCCAACGAGGATACGGCTGTTCAGTTCCGTGGTAAGGTCATCCACGTTGGTATTCGCATTCACGGTGATGGTATCCCCTTCTTGCACGATCATGCTCGCCGAAGGACTCCAGACCGCAGGGCCAGGAGTTCCTACCGCCGTGGTGGACCAGATGGCGTCGTTCACCGCACCATTGCCTTGGCTGTAGTAGGCAGCGGCCGGCTCGATGGCCTCGCCGCGGATGTCCAGGTCGTCGATGCGCCAGACGA
This sequence comes from uncultured Chryseobacterium sp., assembly GCA_964418285.1. Taxonomy (GTDB): domain Bacteria; phylum Bacteroidota; class Bacteroidia; order Flavobacteriales_F; family PHOS-HE28; genus PHOS-HE28. The sequence continues at coordinate 16,218 of CAYQMC010000046.1, read as the reverse complement.
CCGAGCCAGAAGCTGCACCTGAACCATCGAAGCCGTAGATCCGGAAGGTCAAAGGGACATCCACACCACCCACCACGTTCAAGCCGCTGTGCGTGTAGAGATACCAGTCGCTATCGGTGGGGATCATGCCGGTGGCGATATCGTTGGTGTAGTTGTCCGCACTGCTACGGATGCTGTAGGCGGCAGGTCCGGTTCCGGTGCTGCGCGATCCGAAGCTGATGTCCGTGATGCGCACAGCGTTGCCGCTGGCAGGCGTGTGCGACCAGGTGTAGTAGCTGCTGCTGGCGCTGTTGAAGGCTCCGTTCACCGAAGCGATGCCCGCATTGTTGCCTCCGCTGACGTTGGCATAGCCCGATGAAGCGGAAGTGGAGGTGATGAACGTAGGCGACCCGGTGCTGTTCACCGGAGCGATGTTCGAGGTGGTGATGCCGGGCACCAGATCGATGGTCGGTGTGGCCGTTGCGAAGTCCCAGTATATCTGTGCGATGCTTCCGGTTCCGGAAAGGGCAACGGTGACATCCGTTGCGCCGCCACCGCTGATGGTGATGTCACCGGTCTGTACACCCACGGATGTTGGTGCGAAACGGACGTATACCGTGGTGGCCGCGAGCACACCTCCGGTGTATCCTATGGTCACGTCGGCAGACCAGACCACTTCGTCGAGACTCACTTCATATTCCAGACCGGCACCTACCTCCACCGTGATATCCCCTACTGTTGGGTCCAGGTTGGAGCCGCTGACATCGAAGGTCTGGGCTGCACTGGTGCCGTTCTCCACCACAAACCCGAAAGCAAGGCTGGCCTCAGTGCTGAGGAGCTCCGGTACGGGAGGTGCGTCGGTGGTCACCTCGATCTCGTTGCTGTTTGCGGAAAGTCCACAGCCTCCGCCTACCTCGGCGCGTACCACATAGAAGTAGGTGGTGCCTGGGGCGAGGCCTGTGATCGTGGCGGAGGTGGCTGTTCCAGCATCGAAATTCTCGAAGCCGGCAACAAATACGAGACCACTACCATCGTAAGTGTGCGAACCAAGATCATCCACATTGTCCTGCTCAAAAAGCTGCCACTCCGTGGTCAGCGTTGGGAATGTCGTGGCCGGGTTCACGGTAAGACCACCGGTCACCGAAGCATTTCGCACCAAGGTCCTATCGGATGTCGTGTATCCTCCAGCACCGGTCCAAGCCGTACCGGGGTCGAAGCCGATACTACCGAAGATGTCGACGTTACTGGTAGTGGATATTTTGTACAGTGCAAGTGCATCATCACCAGTGAAGTTGACAGCAGCGTTGGCTACCGAAGTGCCGCCGAAGATGGTTGCACTTCCGTTGCTGTAAACGATCGTGGAATTATCCGGCAAGGTGCCGCTCAATAAAACATCGTTCGTAGGTGAAGAGACTCCATTCGCATAGAGCCTCAAACGATAGTCGCTCAGATCCACGCTCGCACCTGTGCCATTGAAGATCTCGATGTACTTATTGCTTGAAGATCCTTCAACATACTCCGAGATGAAGAGGTCGGTAGCAGGTACACTGGCGAAAGTGTACACATCCAAGAAGTACCCCGTAGCACCGCTAACCGCATCCCATTCAGCAGTGAACTCCTCCTCTCCCACTCCGCTGGCCGCCTGTGCCACCGGGGCCACGGCAGCATCATTGTCGGTAATGGTCAAGGTGCGGCTGACGTTGGGCCCGATGAAAGGGGTGCCTTGGCCGCCGCTCAGGTTCTGCAATTCGAAGGTGAGTTCCTCGTCACCATCGCAGAGGCTGTTGTCCACTACAGTGATGGTCACGTTCTGGGTGGCACCGCTGTTGGCTGGGAAGTTCACGGCCGCAGAAGTGAAACCGCTGATGCGGGTCCCATCGCCGCTCACAAGCACCACATCCACATCGGTATCCACGCTGGTGCTGAAGTCCGCGATGGTGACCGCCACGTTGTAGATACCAACACCCTCGCTAACGCTGGCGCTGGTCACATCGAAGGAGACGCTGGTGCAGACGTCGTTGTCGTTGATGGTGAGATCGTAGGTGTCAATGGCACCGATCGTGGCGGAATTGCCACCCGAGATGTTCTGCAACTCGAAACCGATCACCGTATTGCCATCGCACAGGCTGTTGTCGGAGATAGTGATGGTAAGCTCCTCGTCGGCAGCACTTCCGGCAAGGAATGTCACCGTTTGTGTGGTGTAGCTGTTCACTCGACCAGGAGCACCTGTGATCAACACAACATCCACTTCGGTGTCGTTGGTGGCATCCTCATCGCTGATCTCCAGAACAAGGTCCACGGTACCGGCGTCTTCGTTGACGGTGCTGCCGGTGGATGCGAATTGGACGGAAGTGTTGCCACCTGCAAGGACGGCGCTTCCCCCAATAACAAGGTCATTTCCCGATAGTCTACCCACCGCGACTGTAGCTCCTGCGTTTGAACCATTCCATGCATATAGACGCAGAGTCACCTCACTTCCCGGTGGTAAGTTTTGAAGTCCGGAAATCACAGATAAGTCGACTTGAGGCTGAGCAGCTCCGTTGGATCCGCTTGCAGTCATCACATACGCCGCACCAATTGGAATTCCAGCAGTTGTGAATCCATCCAAGCTGTATTGCCATTGGAACGTACTTGGTGCCGTCGCACCCGAGCGACGAACAGTAACATCAATCGTTGAAAGAGATAGAGAATAACCCGCAGTCGCTTCCGCTGTAACTTGAAAAAACTCCTCGGCGGAGATAGCATCAGCAAGTGATGTTGTCGAGGTTGACCAAGCAGTGGAAGAAAAAGCATTCGCGAGTGCTGAAGAATTAATACCAGCACCTCTTGTCAATTCCGAGAGAGACATGTTTGCGCCAACGGTGCTTGCATTGAAGCTAACTTCTGTCCCTGCAAGACCGGCTGTCTCCCATGCCAGTAGTTGAGAATAGACCGCATTGGACCCTGCAACGATTGCAAAGCCTAGAATGGTAAATAACCGAAGCGTAATGAGCTTCTTCATGGGGGAAGGGGGTTGAATGAGAACACCCTCCAGAGGAGGGCAAGGGCACGTTAGGGACGTCGAATTTACAGGATCCCGGGCACCCCGCAAGCATTCCCACCAAATGGCCCGAACGCCCAACGGCCACCCCGAAGGATGGCCGCGCAGCTATTGGTGTATGTAACGGAGTTCTTATTCGACCACCGGGAGGGAGAATGTCCACTGCTCCCAGGGGGTGCTTGCGTTGAGGAAGTAGAGGCCGTGGTTCCAGCCGGTGGTGCTCAGTTCCAGGCGGGGGGTCTGGGCGGCGATGCGGGTGGTGGTCACCATGCGGCCGGTGGCATCGAAGATGTGCACGTGGAGGTCCACATGCAGCGGGTTGTTCACGGTGATGAAGCCGCCAGCGCTGAAGGCGCGTACCTCGTCGCTGTCGAATTCGCCCACACCCACGGTGCTTTGTACGAGGATCTCCTGTTCAATCGTGGTGTTGCACTGCCCTTCGCCGAGGGTAAGGCGCACTGTGAAAATGCCCAGGTGCTGGTAAGCATGCAAAGGCTCGGGCACCAGACTGCCGCTGCCATCCCCAAAGTCCCACGTGCGCGATATGCCAGGGGCTGCATTGCTGCTGAGCACCAGGGGCTCGAAACGCTCCACGCTCGGAGGAGCGATGATGGATCCGGCGATGGGTTCCGGGGCAGACACTTCCAGACCGTTGAAGGTTGTGCTGCATCCGTTGGCATCCTGCACCGTTACCGAGTAGAAGCCGGCCGGCACGTCCTGCAGGTCCCTGGCCGTGGAGCCGTTGCTCCATGCGTAGGTGTAGGGGACAACACCACCGGTGGCCTGCAATACGATGCCGCCATCGGCTCCCTCGGCGCAGCTCGCAGGCTGGGCATCCGAGGTGATATCGAGTTCCTGAGGCACTTCCACGAAAATGGGGAAGCTTTCGTTGCCACAGCCGTCAAGGCCTTCCACCAGCACGGTCCATGCACCAGGATAGAGACCTCCCTGGGTGACGGCTTCGGTGGCCCCCAACTGCTGGGCGATCTGCAGATCTTCGTAATTCAGCCAGGTGATGTTCCATGGTCCCTGGCCCGTGGGTAGCACTGTGGCCGAGCCGTTCGCCTCGTGCGGGCAAAGCACATGCTCTATGGCGATGTTGGTGGGCAGGAAAGCGTGGAACTTGTAGCGGGCACCCAGCGGTCCACCGGCAGGTACTTCCACTTCGATCTGCAAGCCGGCCTGGAGGGCGATGCTGTTGCCGGTCTCCAGGTCTTCCAAGGTGATGCAGGTGGCACCATCGAGCAGGCCAAGATCAAGTACGGTTATCGTATAGAGGTCGGCAACATCGGCGCGTAGCTGCACCGGCAACACCACTTCCTGGGTGTACGGTCCGTAGGCGTTCAAGGCCAACGGTGTTCCACTGGCGGAAAGCGTGGCGATGTAGAGCGGCATGGTGCTTAGGTCATCCGGCTTGGCCACGTCCAAGGGATCCTCGTCCGGGCTTCCGATGCCGAAGTGTACGGTGGTCTCGTCCACCATGGATTGGTCCCAATTGGAGATGCCCAATCGCACCCAAGGTTGGGGGTCGGGGATGGTGGGGTCGCCACCTTGCGCTTTCACCGCGGTGATGGCAGCAGCCAGTGAGATCAGGGCCAAAGCGTAGCGTAGATTCCGTTGCATCGTAGGGTGGATCAGGTTGATCAAGCGCACTTGCCTGCGCGGGGAACTGCTACGGGATCGAACTGGTGAAGGTTACCGCACAGGAGCAAGGGGCAGTGGAACACACGCACAGTTCCTGGAAAGCACGTATGCCGGGAAAAGCAACAGGGCCACCCCACACGTGGTGGAGCGGCCCTGTTTCGTTCCGTTGGTGGAATATCAGTAGCCCACGGGAAGACTGGTGCTCCAGCGTCCGTTCGATCCACGCACTTCGAGGTGGTAGATCCCCTTGGACCAATCGGCCGTTGGGAGTTCCAGACGTTCTGTGCCTCCGGCAACGCGATGCGTTGTGATCAGTCGGCCCGTGGCGTCCATTACCCTAAGCTCCCCTTCCACTCCACCGTTGTTCAACAGTACGATGGAGAGTCCTGTGCTCCAGGCGCGCAGTCCTTCCGTCAGGCGATCTTCCATCCCGGTGGCTCCGGATACGCTGATGGTCCGCTCCACGGTTCTGATGCAAGCGCCCTCGGACAGGGTAAGTACCACCGTGTATTCCCCAGGAAGCGAATACAT
>CAYQMC010000046.1:0-11014 GCA_964418285.1 uncultured Chryseobacterium sp. | reverse complement strand
AGGCTGCTGCTGCCATCGCCGAGATCCCAATGGTGTTCCACACCGGCTTCGGCGCTGCTCATGAAGGCGACGATCTCCTGCACGATTGCGTCATTGGGCGCAATGATCTCTCCGGCCACGGGAGCATCCAGGGTGATGGCCAGTTCCATGAGTGTGGTGGAACATCCGTTGGCATCGGTAACGGTAACGCTGTAAGTGCCTGCGGAGAGGTCCGTGGCGGCAGTACCATTGGTGCCGTTGCTCCATGCGTACTGGTATGGAGCAACACCACCAAGCACCTCCAGAACGATACTTCCCGATGTGGAGCCAGCACAGCCGGCAGGCGTAGTAGTCACCTCGGCCTCAAGGGCGAAGGGCTCGGCGATGGTGATGCTGTTGTTCAAGGTGCCGCAAGCAGTGGATGTACCCACCGCAACGGAGTAGGTGCCAGCAGCAAGGCCATCGAGCACCACCTCTCCGGCAGGCTGGGCAGGCATGCTTTGCAGGACATTGCCGTACACATCGCTCCAGACCACGTCGGCAGGCCCTTCGGGCAAAACCAAGGTGGCCGCACCATCGGCGCTACCTGTGCAGGTGACATCGGTACTATGAAGAACAATGGGGGTGCTTGCGTGGAGCATGAAGCGCGGCCCGTTGGCATTGGCGGCCGTGTTCATCGTGAATACGTAGGACGCACCTTCGGTCAATGACGTGATGGATCCCGTGATCAGGTCCTCCTGTACAAGGCAGCTGAGTCCTTCCAGATGAGCCATGTCGGAGGCGGTGATCGTGTAGGATCCGTTCTGCCCCACGGCCACTTTCACCGGAATGGAGATGGCGTTGCCGAAGGAGCCGTACATGCTTATGGAGAGCAGGTCGCCCTGGTCGGTGACCGTACCGATGCGAGGTGCCTGGGAATGGAAGAAGTCGATCTTGGGCGCGTCGAACGCGTCCATGCCGGGCACACCTTCATGGAAGGCCACCACGGCCTCATCGCTAAAACCGCTGCTTCCTCCGGAAATGGCCAGGCGGACCATGGGAACAGCAAGCTGGTCCTGACCGCCGAAGGATCCACCTCCCTGATCGTCGGATTTCGCAGCTTCCCCCACGGTGGTGGAAACCGAGGCACCGGTCGTACGCATCCAGAAGCCCTGCGAACTTTGGATGATGCCCGTGGCCCCGTTGGTGCTGACACCGTTGGACCAGATGGCGTGGTTGCCTGTGGCCGGGTCGAAGATCCAGTAGGCGTTCTGCACATCGGCGCCGCGCACGATGTCGGTGAAGCGAATGGCCGATGGCAATGGGTTGCTTACCAGGTTCCATCCATCCACAGTAGGGTCGCCCGTATCGGTCCAGGTAAGCGGCAACGTCACAGGGGTGATCGCGATGGTAGGAGGTCCGGTGATATCGATCATGAAGGGATCGGTGCCTCCCAAGGCATCACCGCTCCAGATGGCGAAACCTTGTCCCGTTCCGAGCGTGTGGCCTGTTCCTGCAACACCCGTGAGACCGTCGTTCAGGCTGCCTCCGGTATCGGTCTCATCACACCACAGGATGCTCGACCAGGGTTGCCCGCCTACTATGAAATTCGGGTAGTTGCTGCCGGGGAACCCGGTAGTGAAGAAGTCGTCGTTCCAGTCGGCAACGGTGCCGCCTTGGACCGGACTGCCGAGAAGTCGCCAATTGGTCGCACCACCGGGGATGTAGCGTTGAACGGTGATATCACCGCTATATCCAGCGGTGAAGCCCACCGGACCCATTCGGGCAGTGTGAGTGGCCGAAGCGATCAACCGGATGTTGCCAAGGGCGGTCAATGTGCCGAAGTCCAGCTGCAGATTGTTGAGCACGTCCACGTTTACAGACACCGTTGCACCGATGGAATTGGACAGCGTTAGGTCATGGAACGTCACATCCGCGGTTCCGCCCATGGTCACAGGCAGCTCGCCAGCGATGATGAACATACCTGAACCTGGAAGCACGGCACCATCGATGGTCACCGTGGTGCCGTTCACCTGCAGGCTGCCGACATCCAGATCGAGCGTACCACCGGCCTCGATGGTGAGGTCACGCGCATTGCGCGGGCTGCTCACCGTGATGGTGTGACCGTTGGAGATGACGATGCTGCTGTACTGGTCGGGCACCACACCTGCTGCAGGGCCGTCGGGGGTAAAGCTCCAAATGTTGCTTCCGAAGGTGCCGCTAGCGATACTGTAGAGCACGTTGGGATCTCCGGCACAGGTACAGCCGCTACCCCAGGTGTCCTGAACGGTGGTAGGGTCGCCATCATCACAGGGTTGCCCCGGCACATCGGGACCATCGAGCACCGAGAGGCAATCGTAAGTGCCGAACACAAGGTTCACATAGCGCAAGTTGCCGTTGTCCAAGGCTTCATTGTCGCACACGTACAGTGTCCAGGTACCATTGGGGTCTCCAGTGAAGCCGGAAAGGGTCTGCTCAGGGGCGTACGGACCGGTGGGGTTGCTTGTGTTGCTGTTCACCAGTGGGCTGGCACCATCCTGGAACACCAAAGGCTGGGCCGGGCAGCTTCCGGGGAAACCAAGGTCGTCGCCATTGCCGAAGCGGTTGAGCAGGATGTTCCTTGTTTGTGATGTGGGCGAAGTGAGGCGGATGTTGAAGTCCCGGTTCCAGGTATGGTTGGCGATGATCTCCACCCGCTGCAGGACCGCATTCCCCGAGCCACTGCCCAGGGTTGACAGGCCCGATATCACAATGGGCACCGAGATGCCCGTGTTGCTTCCGCAGCCATTGTCGAACAAAGCGCTGTATGGTGCCGCGTCCACGCAGGTGGCCGCAGGGAACTCGAACGTGTAAGTGATGCGCACCTGGCCATCGCCGCCCCGGCCTCCGTTGCGAATGGTGCCACCGCTGGTGCGACGTGCTCCACCGCCACCACCGCCCGGGCTTGCGGCGTTGGAGCCGTTGCCATTGTTACCAGTGCGACCATTGCCGCCGCTGCCGCCATCTGCAGGTGCCGATGCACCAGCTGTTCCAGTAGCAGAGTTGCCGTTCGATGCTGAACCTGCCGATGAGCCGCCACCACCGCCATTGCTATTGGTGGTCGTGCGGCCGTTGCCGCCATCGTACTTCTGATCACCCATGCTTGAGGCCGATGATCCACCGCTGGCTCCCGTACCACTGTTGTTTCCGCAGCTGTCCCCACCCTTGGCCATTACCGTGGACGATGAACCGAACCAGGAATCTTCCCCAGGGCCGGTGCCGGAGCTGCCTTGACCTACCACCACCAGATGGATGGCGCCTGGCGAAACGCTCAACGTACTGCGCGCATAGGCTCAACCACCACCTCCCCCACCGCCGGGCGAACCGCTCGTTGTACGTGTGCCACCCCGGCCTCCAGCACCCCAACATTCCACGGTAAGTTCAGTGACCCCGGGAGGAACGACGAATGTGCCATCCGAGGTGTAGGTGGTGACCACTTGGGCTTCGACAAGGAAGAACGTGGCGAGTGCCCATGCCAAGGCGAACAAGCGTTGAAAGCCGGTATGGATGGTGCGCTGCAGGTAGGATACGATCATGGGCTGTGGTTCTGGCCGGTACGGACCGGCGGAGCCTTCATACGCGCATGACGAACATCATGTTTCGACCAACACATTCCATTGGCCGACGAAGCATGCATTCAGCCGAACTAGCTCGAACGGGCCACTCAAAACAAAGGGGCCGCCTCTTTCGAGACGGCCCCTGTATGGATCAAGTATGTGGTCGATCAATATCCGACCGGCAGGCTCGTGGCCCAGCCACCTGCCTCACCCATGAACTGGAGATGGTAGATACCGGTAGGCCAACCGTTGGTGGATAGTTCAACACGTTCGGTGCCGGAAGCCACCTGACGAAGTGCGACGATGCGTCCAGTGGCATCCACCACGCGTACACCGCCGGCGTGGCCGATGCTGTTGAGCAGAACGATGTTTCCATCGGCGTTCCAAGCGGACATGCCTTCGAGAGCGCGATCCTGGATGCCAGTGGCACCAGAGACCTGCAGCGTCTGTTCCAGCGTGCGCTCGCAGCCGTCCACCGAAAGGGTAAGTCGTACCGTGAACACGCCCGGGGTGGCATAGACATGGGTGGGTGAGAGTTCATTGCTGGTCGTGCCATCGCCCAGGTCCCACAAGTGGTCGGTAGCCGCATCGGCCGATGAAGTGAAGGACAATTCCTGACCCACGTCGGCGGTGGTAGGTGCGTACATCTCGCCGGCGATGGAGAAGGCGGCCTCAACGACCAGCCCTTCCAGTGCGACCGTGCATCCATTGGCATCGCTCACAGCAAGCGCGTACACGCCGCTCGGCACTTCGGTCAGGCCCGCTTCGGTGCTACCCGTGCTCCACTGGTAAGTGAAAGGGGCCGTACCGCCGAGCACTTCCAAGGCGATGCTACCATCGGCGGTGCTGGCACAGGTAGCAGCTGTTACCTCAAGCTGTACATCGATGGCGAAGGGCTCCACCACGGTGAAGGCATGGTCCAGCGTAGCGCAGACCGTATTGGTGACCACCTGCACGTTGTAGTTGCCTGCGGGCAGATCCTCCAAGGTGGCGGAGTTGCCGGACTGCACTTCCTGCTGGCCCAGCACAGTGCCGAACGCATCGGACCAGATCACGGTAAGCGGTCCTTCCTCCACATTCAGCACAGCCTGTCCGGAAGTACCACCGGCACAAGCCACATCGAGCACCGTGAAGTCCATGGGTGCGGTAGCATGCAACAGAAGACGGGCTTCGGTGGGATCGGTGCCGGCCTCCAGTTCGAGCGTGTAGGTGGCTCCCTGCGACAGAGGCACGATGGCACCTGTGACAAGGTCTTCCAGAGATACACAGGAGAGTACACCTGGGGCAATGAGCTCTTCCACCGCTACGGTATAGGTACCGCTTACACCCACCTGCACCATCACAGGGATGGTGATATCCGAAGCGACGGGGCCGTACATGCTGATGGCCAATGGAATTCCTTGTCCGGCAAGTGTTGCGATGCGTGGCGCCGAAGGATGGCCGAACAACATCTTGTCCGCATCACCTTCGTCGGCACTGCGTGCAGGGCTACCCTGTGCGAACACGACCAGGGTCTCATCGCTGAACTGGTTGCCGGTGCCGGTGATCTTCAGCCGCACCAAGGGTGATGCTTCTTGTTGACCTCCGAAGGTGCCGCCAATCAGGGTGTTCACTTTTGCGTCCTCAAGAACCGAAGCGCTGATATCGCTGCCGTTGGTACGCATCCAAAAGGCCTGGCTGCTCTGTAGTATGCCGTTGGCGCCACCGGTGCTGAAGCCAGCGCTCCAGCTGATGTTGTTGCCGGTGGCCGGGTCGTAGATCCAGTAGCTGTTGAGCACATCCGGACCACGAGCGATGGCCGTGAAATCGATGGGCGAGGGAAGCGGGTTGCTCACCAGGTTCCAGCCGTCGGCGGCGGGGTTTCCGGTGTCCGTGAAGGTGAGAGGCAGAGCGATAGGCGTGCGTGCGATATGGGGCGGTCCGGAAACATCCACCATGAAGGCGCTCGTACCGGCCGAACCGGTGCCGCTCCAGATGGCGAAGCCGCGGCCCGCCGAAAGGGCTTCAGCCAAGCTCGACACACCCACCAAGCCCACGTTCAGATCGGGATCCGCGATGGTCTCATCGTAGACCCTGACGTTCGCCCATGGGATGCCGCTTCCCACCGGAGAATCGAAATCCGGATAGTCGGCATCGGGGAAGCCCGTGGTGATGAAGTCATCGTTCCAATCGGCTACGGTAACATCGTCCACCGGACTGCCCATGAGCCTCCAGTTGGTTGCTCCGGCAGGGATATAGCGCTCCACAGTGAGATCGCCCGAATAGTCCGCTATTGCGGAAATGGGCCCAAGGCGGCCGGTGCCGTTCGCGGAGCTGCGCAGACGCACCTGCTCGGATGCGGTGAACAGGCCACGCTCCAGTTGCAGTGTTCCACGGATATCGGTGAGGGCAGCTGCCGTAACACCGGCGTCAGTGTCGATCGTAAGGTCGAAGAGATTCAGTGTGCCCGTTCCTTCGATGACCAAAGGCTGCTGGCTTGCCAAACGCAGGCTTCCCTGACCTCCACTAAGAAGACCATCCACATGCAACCTGTCACCCACGATATCGATCGAAGTGCTTGCCATCTGGAATTCAGCATCGGCCTCCACTGCAAGACCCCGGATCTCGATATCGCTGTCGTTGGTCACAAAGTGTCCTTCTTGTACCACAACGGTCGCATGCTTGTCGAAGTCCACGGATTGTGTGGCACCGGTGCGGTAGTTGCTCCAGATGGGGTCGGATAGCAAACCACCTGCATTGGAGTAGTAGACCGGCTGGCACAGCGAGCCGCGCACCCGCATCCGGTCGAAGTAGATCTCCTCGTTCGCGGCGTTGGTGCGGAAGCGGATGCGTACGTCCATGCTGGAACCCGTACCAGGTACCGCAAGGCGGAAGTTGCGCATATTGGGCTTCAGCACGGCACCGTCACCCACTCCATCGAAGTCGGTGTCCTGCGCCATGGGCCTGCTGTTGTTGGATCCCGGAGCCGTACTGCGGAAAGCGCCCACAGTGGTCCACCCGGCACCATCCACATTGATCTCCACGTAGAGATAGTCGCGGATGCCGATGGCGTTGTCGTAGAAGTTCCCATTGCGGGCACCGACCTTAAGATCCACGCTGATGCTGGACATGCCAAGCACATCGATATCGGAGAATACCACGCTTGCCTCGGCATTCGCAGCAAGGCTATTCAAACGTAGCGCACCCATGAGGTGGCTGCCATCGGTGTTCGTTGGCAACGGCGAACCCGAAGCGGCGATATCCGCTGCTATGGCACGAAGGAAGTACCCTCCACCACCGGTACCGTTCGATATGCTTTGGGTATAGCGCAAACCATCACCATCCGTCTCGAAACTTTCTTCAAGCACTGTTATAATATTGGCCCTATCCTCTACGGTGAGGGTATAGCCATCCTGCAGACCGAAGTACGGCTCATCAACACCACCTACCAGGTTCTGAAGTCCCAGGACCAACACTTCATCCCCGGCACATCCGCCGTATTCGCGAATGCCCAGATCCACCGTTTGCGGAGCGGTCGAGGCTGGTTCGAATTTCACGGTTTGTGTGGTCCACCCCCCCAACGTGGATGGTCCACCACTTTGTAGATAAACGTCCACGAAGACAGGTTCGGTAGGGTGAGGATTATTGATACCTACCTGAACAGCATGAGTTCCAGCTTCGGAACTTATGCTGGCCGATGTCAGCGGTGCGAAGAAGACGGAAGTGGAGCGATCCTCTGGTACATGGATGTCATCGAACATGATCCAAGCCCCTGAGGACGTACCGTGGTTGTTGAAACAGCCGATGTGTGGTAGAAGGTCCTCGGTGTATGTGCGATCCACCACGGAACCGGCGAAAGTGGCGGCGGCCAGTGGATCGGCAAAAGGAGGCACAACACCACCATCGGTGTAGTACATGCTCCACGTTCCGCTCAATGGTTCGTAGGTCACACGTACGGAAAGGTATTCGCGGCCGAAGTCCCCAACGGTGATCAAGTCCGTCAAGGCTGCATCGGAGGAAAGCCCTCCCGAGTAGCGAACGAGTCGGATGGGGTCTGCCGTTCCGGGCTGTCCGAGTGCAACTGCGTAGCCATTCCCGGACATCAGATCCAGGTTACTGCCTGCGAGTACTACAGCCGCACCGATACGCCCGTTAGCGAAACCCATGGGATCCAGGTTGGATTGGCGCAGGTTGAATGCCCATTCCATACGGAAGCGATTGCTATCAAGGGTGTGGAAATAGGTTCCGGGCGTGACCTTCGCGGCATAATCACGACCGGCTGTGGTACTGGTCATACGCAACCGATTGCCTTGGACCCTGACACTGGCGGGAGCAGCGGTCTCGAATTCCACCCAGCCGTTTCCAACGGTGTTGGAATTGACACGGTTGAAGTTGTCCACAAGCTGTTGGGCCTGCAGGCCGCCACCGGCCAGTAGGAAAAGGCCAGCCGCCAATGCATTTATGCACTTGGGCCGGATCGCCGGATGGAGTGCTGGAACCTGTTTCATGATGTTCTGAGGGTTTGAAGTCTGTTCCCGCGCTTTGCGCACGAGCGATTTAGGGCCTGCAACGAAGAAGAGCGCGGAAGGGTTACGGCAAGGCCGGGGAACAGACCGGGGAAGGGGCGTGCAATGCCCCATCGGGGCGCCGCAGGACGCGCGAAAGGCCTTCCGGAAGGAATGACCTGCTCATCCACGAAATGCAGGGCAAAACGAAAGGGGGACACCTTGCGGCATCCCCCTTCGATCAACTCTGTGCACCCGTAGGGAGTCGAACCCCAAACCTCCTGATCCGTAGTCAGGTGCTCTATCCAATTGAGCTACGGGTGCTGAAAATCGGCTGCGAAGATAAGGATCTCCTTCGAAGTGGATGGAGAAAAAGAAAGGATGCCTCCTTGCGACCGGATCACAACCATCCGTTCAGGCGGTAGTAGGCGATCGCTACGTACTCGCGCATACATGTGACCTCCAGCTTGAGATAGTTCCAGAAGGTGTAGCGGATGCCGGGCGCCGATGAAACATCGGGCACATAGGCCTTGCCACCGATGGCGCCGTGCCGGTACCTGAAATCATGGTGCGAGGCATGGTCCCAAGCAGGTTCTCCGCAAACGTTCGCCATTCCGGCCTTGCGGAACGCAAGCACACTGCGGTACATGTTCTCAGGTGCGGTGACCAAGGCCGTCGCTCGTCCGCCACCGTCCCAGATCGCCGTGCTGAGCAAGGCCTGCTCGCGCGTGTTCTCTCCTGCCGGTAAGACCTCGATCCGTTCCATGCCCACACCACGGAGCACCAGTTCCATCACCATTTGCCGCACAACCGTCTCTTCCCCGGGGTGGACCACCAACACTTTGGCCTTAGGGAAGGATGTTGCCACCTCCGCCGCGTGGCGCAAGCGCAAAAGCTCCGGGCCCGAGGGCATGCCACTGCCTCCGAGAACTATGATGCCATCCACGGGCAGCTCACAGCCGCCAGCGGCGGAACCCAACCATCGGTGGGCATCGAACGGAAGTCGTGTGAAGGCCAGCGCAACCATGATCAGCGCCAACACACCCGTTGCCTTGATCATCGTACCCAAGGCACTGAGAACAAGATCAAGGAGCGAACCTGATCTTGCCAATAACCAATGACGACCCGCCCCTTGCTGCTCTCCCATCGCCGAGGGTCAAGCGGACCACGGTCCTACGGCTTGTAGTATTTAAGGGCCTCAGGCATGTAGGACTCCAAGTCCCTGATCCGTGTAGCATCGCTGGGGTGCGTGCTGAGCAGTTCAGGTGGTGCCTGTCCCTGGCTGCCCGCGCTCATCCGTTCCCAGAACTTAGGGGCTTCGCGAGGATCGTAGCCGGCCATCGCCATGAAGATCAGCCCCATCTTATCGGCTTCCGTTTCGTGGGTGCGGCTGTACTTGAGGATACCAAGTTGCCCTCCCAACCCGATGCTCTGCATGAAAATATCGCGTGCAAGTCCGGGGTTCTCGGAGGTCAACACCTCGAACGACATGCCGATGCCCTGCAAGGCCAGCCCCTGGCTCATGCGTTCGTTGCCGTGGCGGGCTATGGCATGTGCCACCTCGTGCCCCATCACCACGGCCATGCCGGTCTCATCCTGGGTAACAGGCAGTATGCCGGTGTAGAACGCGACCTTGCCGCCGGGCATGCACCACGCGTTCACGATGTCTTCATCGATCAGGTTGAACTCCCATTGGAAACCCTTCACACGGTCGCCCAATTTGTTGTCCTGCAGGTAGCTGGTGGCGGCTTTCGCGATGCGGTCACCACAGCGCTTCACCATCTGTGTACGGGGATCTCCGTCGGGAACCACCCGACTCGAATCCATGACATCGCGGTACTGACCTTCGGCCATGCCCATAACAGTGCCTTCACCGATGAGGTTCATCTGGCGCCGCCCTGTGATGGGGACCGTGGCACAGGCGTGGATCGTGGCTGCAAGAACGACCAGGAACGTCAAATGCTTTGTGCGGCTCATTGGATGGCAGCGGATAGGCCCCGGTCCAACAACGCCACACAACGCGGTTCCAATTCATCGAAACTACCGCGCTTCACACTGCACTTGCCATTGTGGTGCACGATCCAGGCGCATTGCTCGGCTTGGATCGGATCATGATCGCAGATCTGCATCAGGGACATGATCACATGGTCGAAGGTGTTCACATCATCGTTGTGCAATACGATCTCCCGTAGGGCGCTGGTCTCACGGACCACCTCCTCAAGGACATCCACATCGGGGCTGTAGGACAGGTTCATGGGGTAGGTTCTGGATATGGGCAAAGGTAGTATGTCCTTCAACCTTGCCGAGCCGGAAAGGAACACAAGGTCATCCGGTATTCCGCTCGCGTAAGCACGCCCGACCGTCGGAACGAAGGCGCGATCTTTGTCCGCGATGCACGATATAGAGCCATTCTGGAACTGGCGGCACAAGTACACGGCCGAGGAGGACGACCGCTCCCCGTTCTTCGGACGCGAGCATAGCGAGATGTACTTCACCCATGCGGTATACGACCATGCCATCCACCCACAATGGGATGCCTTCGGAAGCGAGACACTCTACTTGAAAGTGATCTTCGCCGAGTACGATGACGGCTATGTGATCATGGAGCTCATCGGCGAATGGAACGACCTGCTTGGCAACGACATCATGTTCCTGAAACGGGACTACATAGAGCCCATGATGGCAGAGGGTATAACCAAGTTCATCCTGATCGGCGAGAACGTGCTGAACTTCCACGGCAGTGATGACGAATACTACAGCGAGTGGTTCGAGGAGGTCAGCGACGCTGATGGGTGGATCGCGTTCCTGAACCTGCGCCCCCATGTCCTGGACGACCTTCAACGCGCGAATATCGACCAGTACCTTTTGCTTGGTGGCACGCTGAACGCCGTTGCATGGCGCACCTCGGAGCCCGAAGTGCTGTACGAGCGGATCGTGGGCATGGTGATGCGGCGCTTGCGCTGAGCAATCACCTAC
>CAYQMC010000045.1:0-19412 GCA_964418285.1 uncultured Chryseobacterium sp. | reverse complement strand
AAGGCGGCAAGCGCAGCAGCTTCCGCGTGGTGGTGACCAAGTAAGGTCACACCCCCAACAGCGTGCGAGCGCGGTCCCTGCCCAGGGGCCGCGCTCGTTGCTTATGGCCCCTTGCCGCTCCGGGCCACAATGCACATCTTTGAACACCATACCCCCTACCGCCATGCCTTCCGTTGATATCCTTTCCGAAGTGGACGTACAGATGCTCGACAACGCCATCAACGTGGTGAAGCGCGAGATCGACACGCGATACGACCTGCGGGGCTCGAACACCACCATCGAGCTGGACAAGAAAGCGCTCACGATCAAGATCACCACCGAGGAGCACCTGAAGCTCGACTCGATCCTTGACGTGCTGCTGGAACGTTCCGGCAAGCAGAAGGTGGATGTGCGCAGTTTCGACCTCAGCGAAGAGCCGGTGCCCAGCGGCAAGACCTTGTACCGGATCATCAAGGTGAAGCAGGGGATCGAGCGCGAAACGGCCAAGAAGATCGTGAAGGCCATCAAGGAAAGCGGCCTCAAGGTGCAGCCCCAGATCATGGACGATATGATCCGGGTTACGGGCAAGAAGATCGACGACCTGCAGGCCGTGATGGCCCTGTGCCGCGAGAAGGACTTCGAGCTTCCGCTGCAGTTCGACAATATGAAGAGCTGAGCTGAGGGCCCTTCCCACGACGAGGAATGCCCCGATTCCGAGCACATCGGAAACGACCCTTGAAGTCGTATCTATGCAGAACAATCCTAAACCCAAGCATATGGACCGGAGTCTACTCGCTGCGCTTTCCCTTACCCTTTGCCTGCCGGCCTTGGCCCAACCCGCGTTGGAGTTTCCAGGCAATGCGCCAACACCAGGAACCTCGTTCTTGACGAACTTCGGGGTGTGGGAGGATCCCGGCACCGACGGAGCGGACCAGACCTGGAACTTCGCTGGCCTGGTAGCCGATAGCAGTGCCATCGTTTTCGTGGAACAGCCCGATGCCACACCCCAGGGAAGCGAATTCCCGAACGCCACGGCTGCTGTCGTGAACGCGGATGGCACCCAGTATTTCCAGGCGTCCTCAGGCCTCCTGGAACTCGTAGGACCTTCCCTGCTGGGCCAGACGGCTCCGCTGTCCAACCCCGCCAGCTACCTCCCCTTCCCCTGCACCTACCAGACCAGCTGGGAGGACGACTTCGCAGGTTCCATCGACCTGATGGGCTTTCCGCTGAGCGTTACGGGCAACGTGATCGGCATTGCCGATGGCTACGGTACCCTGGAACTGCCCGAAGGAACCGTGAACGATGTGTTGCGTGTACGCCGCATCACCACCACGATGATCGACATCACAGGCTTCGGGTCCGGTGAACT
The DNA here is from genome assembly GCA_964418285.1 of uncultured Chryseobacterium sp. Classification (GTDB taxonomy): domain Bacteria; phylum Bacteroidota; class Bacteroidia; order Flavobacteriales_F; family PHOS-HE28; genus PHOS-HE28. The sequence goes on along the minus strand of CAYQMC010000045.1, from coordinate 18,064 downwards.
GGAAGAGAATGCCTACGCATTCTATCGCGTAGGACTGGGAATGCCGATCCTGGAGATCGCCAGCACCAGCGGCGAGCTGCCCCTGCTCGGTCCGTTGGACTTCCAGAACTTGAAATGGGTGGATGTGACCACCGTGGGCATCGAGGACCTGTTCACCGATGCGATCGGTGTGGAGGTATTCCCGAACCCGGCCTCGAGCAACGTGCAGGTGAACTTCGGACTGGCTGGTGGCCGTACCGTTGCCATCGAGCTCTTCGACATCAACGGTCGCCAGGTGCGCAGCATTGCCATGAACACCGGCAACAGCGGCGTGCATACGGGCATGATCGACGTATGCGAACTGTCCTCGGGTGTGTACATGCTGCGCATCACCGACAACACCGGTCGCGTGGGAACCAGCCGTGTGCAGGTGCTCTAGGACCGATCCGACCGCAATGGAAAAGCCCCGGCATGCTACCGGGGCTTTTCCATTGGAGTACATATCCCGTGCACCGGTGATCCCAAAAAGCGAAGCCCGCCTTACGGGACGGGCTTCATGCGTTCCTGAACGGGTCGGCTTACGGGCCGGAACTCGGGGGCTTTCAACGCCGCTGGGCCACTGCCCCCGCTATCCAGGTTTGCGTTCGCGGATCGCTGCGATCCACTGTGGGGTTCAACGACAACGGCCGCTGCAATGTTGCATCAGGCCTGTTTCGGCAGCTGGTCCAGGGCTTTGATGACCTCTTCGGCCTCGGCGCGTTTCAGGTCGCTGGCTTTTCGATCCACAGTGCTCAAGCGGTGCGCTTCGGCCAGGAGTTCCTTGTACCGTTTTTCCAACGCTTCGCGGGGATCCTTCTTCTTGAACAGGCCGAACATGTGTTCCAGGGTTTGGCAAAGGAACAGATGGGTGCCCATCCTGTTCACGGGTGGACCGGAAAAGCCCCGGAGGACCCTGCTTCCAGGATGCTCCGGGGCTTCTTCAAGCAGTTGGCCCCATTGGGTACTTCGATGAACCTCGAATGGATGGCACGTATCACTATCACCAAGCAAGGCGGGACGAAGAGCCGATACTGGAACGAAGTGTGCAACTGGTACGCAACGAAGTCCGGCCGGACAAGAGGCAAGCGCCCGCAGGGTCAGCGCAAAGCGCCGATCACGCCGAAGCGAGGTTCTTCCGAGGTACCCTATTGGCTTTGTACCACCAATGTGCGTGTGTATCGCATGCCTTGCACTTGCATGCGCACATGGTGCACTCCAGTGGCCAGCTCTGGTAGGGCCACCTGATGCACCCCACGGGCCATCCGCCCCCGGTGCTCCTGGTATACCAATGCACCGAATGCGTTGAAGACCTCGATGTCGACCTCGACTAGGTCCTGGCCCACCATGAACTGCAAGGGCTGTCCTGCGCTCAATGGATTGGGGAACATGCTCAAGTCGCCCGTGTTGTCCAACTCCCCGATCCCCACCGCCTGCAGGTCGATGGAGAAGAAGGGCGCGAAGCTCGACGCCTCCACCAGGTTGCCGGCACGGTCGCGGGCGTTCGAGACGCTTACGTCCACCGCACCGATGCTGGCCTCGATGTTGGCCACGTCGTACGAACTCCGATGCGTGGATGGGTTGAGCCACTGCGTGCCCAAGGGATCCACGGAGAGTATGTCATCCAGCACCTGGGAGAACCCCACCTCGGGAGCAATGGTCCCGTCCATGGGTTCGTCGAACACGGACAGCAAAGCGAATCCACCGGGTCCCATGAAGGCATTGGTGACCGTGTAGGTGTTCGCCGTAAGAACGAGCAGCCCGGGGTTCCTGGTGTCCAGACCGAAGACGGCGGCACCGGTGAACGGCGTCTGGGTGTTGCCGGCCAGGTCGCGCGCGAAGCTCACGTTCACACCCACCTCCTCCACTTCGACACCCTGGTCCAGTACGTTGAAGAACACGCGGTAGGTATCCGGTGCCACCCAGGTGCTGGAACCGATGTTGAGGGTCAAGGAAGAGGCCACATCGGCAGGGCCCTGCAGTTGCACCAGAACAGCCTGGGACTGGTCCATGGCTTCGGGGTAGGCCACATCGATGTGGAAGCCCCCGACCCCGGTCTCGCTGTCCGATACCACCGCCACCGAAGGCTGGGTCTGTTGCACCACCGGACGTCGGGTATCGATGGTGAACAGTGCATCGAGCGTAGCACCGGCATAGGCATTGCCCACAGCATCCTGGAAGTCCACCAAGGCCGTGGAAATGAAGAACAACTCCTCGTCGGCGTTCAGCAGGGTGTAGGAAAGGCGGTAGGTGGTGGCATCCAGCCAGGCGCTGTTGAAGGGTTCAGGGACCAAGGAATTCAGCAAGGGATCCTCGGCCGGGAAGGACAAGCTGGGTACCAGTGCCTGGTCCATGTCCTCATCGAACTCCAAGGTGACCACCAAGGCTCCGTTGCCCACCGCTTGCAAACCCAAGGTCGCATTGTCCACGACCACGTCGATCAGGGCGGGATTGCGCGTGTCCACGGCGAGCAGGACCGCTGGTTCGTACACCACCTGCTCATTCCCGGCGCGGTCGAACACCCCGGATATGGCCACATCCACCTGGTCGATCTCCGCATCGGCATCCAGCACCGCGAACCGCGCCCGGAACTGGAAGGCATCGACCCAAGCGCTGCCAGCGGCGTCATAGGTTATCGAGCCGCTCGGATCGCCCGAACCGGAAAGCGATACAGCCGGCTCAAGCCCCGTATCGCATGCTTCGGTGAACGTGAAGAGCACATCGATCGCGCCGCTTTGTGCAACAGCGTCGTTGAGCACCACCACATCATTCTCCAAAGCAGCAACATCAGGCCTGTCGGTATCGATCACGAACGGCCGGGCGATCAGGAACACATCCTGGATGCGTCCACCGACCGCGGTTCCCTGATCGATCCGCATGCGGATGTCCTCCAAACGAAGCTCCGAGGCCAGCACCTCGTACTCCACAGTGTATTCCCGGTCCCCGGTCCATAAGGCGGAGGACAAAGCAAGCGCTTCGACCAAGGGATCCTGCGCCAGGAACTGTACATCGGGATCGATCGTGATGTCCATATCACGGTCGTAGGTGATGGTCACGGACAAGGTGCTGCCGATGTCGGCGATGTTGAGCACATCATTGGAGACCACCACGCTTTCCACCAAGGGACGATCGGCGGTGAAGAAGCCATCGGCATGATCCACCGCATCACCACCCACATCGATGCCGATGAAGCGGCCTGCAATGTCGTCCATGGGTGGATGGATGCCCCCCCAGATGCGGGAAAGGCTGCATTGGTCGGATGCATCGCGGTAGGTGGCCCATTGCAGGAACACATCCTCCGAAGGCCCCTCCTCGAACAGGAGGAACTCGTTCTGCGGTGCGTAGAAATTACTCATCCCACCGGGAAAGAACGCATCTCCGGTGATCTCTTCCATGACCTGCGCCGCGGCGCTGGAATAGGTGGAATGGCCGGATATATAGCCCGAGAATGGCGGTGTGACGAAGGAAGGGCGCTGGTAGGGCCACCAGTTCTCGGCCAGGATCCAGCCGACACCCGCGTGGTCCGTCTCGGGGTCTTCGATGTATTCCGGGCCACGCCAGGTGTAGAGCTTCATCTTGCCCACATGCTCGTTCTGGTCGCCCGCCAGGGGATCACCGGCTCCCACTTGCTCCACATAGCCGGGTATGATCGGCAGGCCTGCCGGATGGTAGTTGGGCAGCAACGGATCGGAGCTTTGGCCGCGGTCGCCCATGTAGCGGATGGCCGATACGGGCCTGACATAATCGTACCAACCCTTGATGCTCCATGCCGTCATCGCCGCATCGTGCATGGCACCGCCCATGGTGAAGTGGGCTTTCACATCGTACTCCAGATCGCTTAAGATAGGGCCCTGGCCCATCCAGCGCCGCTCGAACATCGGATGGTCCATCACCTGGTGCATGATATAGAACCAATGGCCCGGAGGGGTAACACTATCCGGCCCATCGGCCCAGTATTCGGCCAGGATCCGCGCATAATCACCACGCTTCACCAACTGCGGTGCGTACGGTTGGCCGGTTGTCGGATTCACCGCCCGGCCTTGGCCCGGATCACCACCCTCGAAGAAGTCGTAGAACCCTTGATAATCAGCCGGATCCGTTGGGTAGCTCTGGACATTGCCCGAAGCTCCCGGGGAAATGTCCCACACAGTGGGATCATCGGGGTCGAGGTGCGATTGCCAGATGGCCACCATGATGAAGTTCCACTTGTAGAACGAATCCAGACCCGATGCGACCGTTGTGTCCAGCAGTGCTGGAGGCCCGGGGTCATGATACACCCGGTAGGTACCGCCATCACGCATGTATTCGTCGGCCGTAGCAGGATCGAGGGCGAAGGGCACCACATTACCCCATTCATGGCCCACGGGATCGGGAACGCCGGAAACCGGATTGCCCGACTGGTCGATGGCATTGGTCAACGAGATCTGCTGCCACAGATTGGGATCCAGGATGTCCGGATTACCGGGCTCCTCCACTTCAATGGGCGGATTGGACGGCGTGTAGTACAAATGGGCGTAGTTCCCCGCCTCGTTGCTTCCATCGGTGAACCCGTAGGCGATGTACTCCTGCGCGATGTAATTGCCCAATTCCGCAGGCCCACCGGCCACGTAGTCGACCGACGTGTTGCTGCGATCGTATCCGAGCTGGTCCATCAGCCCGTTCAGCAAAGGGAGACTGGTGCCGAAGCCGGGCGAGTCCTGGAAGCGGTGGAGCAGGATGCGGTAAGCTGCGAAACTGATGGCCTCCTCTTGTGCAGCAACGATATCCACCGGCGTGGAAGCGATGGCCACACCATCGAAGGCGCACGTATAGACACCACGTGTGCGCCCCTGAAGATAGGGCTCGGCAGTGGGTACATAGGCCGCCCATGCATCGTACATGGCCGCCGAGGAATGGAACAGATTGCGTGCGTGGACCGGAGGGCGAGCCAGATCCCTGGAGATGGAGCCCAGCAACTGCTCGTTCCACTGGCGCACCACGCTCTGCGATTGGACGATTGTGGTATCGACCACGACCAGCATCAGGAATGCGACTACGGACCAGAAGGCAGGGTAACGTTTCATCATGGCTGGCATGGGATCAATGGGCCGGAAAAATGATGGAATGCGCGGCACAGGTCGTGCACTGTGATATGCTGAAGTGTTGAACGCATCGGGCGATGTAAGCCGGAACCATGGGAAATACGTCAGAGAGCAACGCATGGGCCAATTCGAAGGATCCCGTTGCCCCAAAGGTATCAGGCCTTCATTACTTAGACCCATCCCCCGGGCCAAGGTTGCCCGGTATTCCATGGTCAGCGCTCATTTTCATTCGACATCGTTTTGTTCATACCGAAAACCGTAAGGAATGGTCCTGCTCTCCTTCCGGCGCGAACGTGCGTTCAACGAAGCGCGCCCGGCCTTGGGTGTCGACCAGCACGACACTGCTGCAGCGTGTGCCGTAGTCAGCAGCATCTATACGGATGGTGCCCAGTATGCGTTCCCAGGCCAGGCCTACCCCGGTGTCGGGTAATGCCTCGTCCGGTGCGGGCTCCCTATCCGCCAAGAGTTCGAACAAGTGCTCGACGTTCGGCTCCTCGGAAAGGAGGGCTTCGGCCATACCCGCTTTGGCCCGCTGCACCTTGGGCCACGGGGTGTTCAACAAGTGGTTGCTCAGACCATGGATACCCGGATCCAACACTGCGTGATCGCCTGTGATATTGCTGTGGTAGTGGAGAGCATCGAACGCGCCATGGATCAGGTTGAAACCTGCATACTTCGATGTATCCGCATTGCCGAGTTCCTCGCCAAGCAAGTGCTGGACCAAAGCTCCACGCGACGGTCCCTGTACCTCAGGGCGACGCAAGTCTCTATAATTCGTTAGCGCTGCGAAACGGCCCGTGGTGGAAAGTCCCATCCACGTGCCACCCGCACGCTCATCGCGGCCTGCAAGGATGTGGGGCGCGCTCGCCCATACATGGAGCGGAGATGTGGGCCGGTCCAGGAACTCATCGCGGTTGGCCGCTACAATGAGCGGATAACGAGGATGCACCTTATGGGCAAGAACGATCAGGCACATGGATCGAAGGTACCATCACCGACGATGGATCCGCATGGGACCTGATGAGGACCCCAAACATTATGGCCCTAGGACGATACAGCTTGATCAGGCCAGCCGGAGGATCTTCGCGCAATAGCGCCCATTGGAATACCCCTGTCGAACACGACCGGACCGGAATGGAGCCGGTGTGGCCTGTGCAGGAGTTCCGAGGCTGCACTCAGAACATACTTTCAGAACACGCTTTCCCCCTTGAGGAAGAGCACGAATATGAACGTCATGAGAAAGTGATGGAACAACAACATGACCGAAATAAGGGTGAGCATCGCTTTTCCGCTCGGTGTGAGTTCGGGAAAGAGCTTCTTGTTGTTCATCGCAATGATCGGCAAGGGCACGGTGGCCAGCAGGAAGGTCACGGCGAGGGTCTTGAATAGGAACACATTCTCAAGCAACCCGAAGAACAAGTGCGCATAATAGAAGACAAAGCCGGCGAAGGACAATAAACAGAGCCGGATGAACAGACGTGCTTCGGAAACCATAGTTCGACCGCATTACTTGCTGCAATGCGGCCTTTTGTACGCGGGCGAAGAGGGCGCGGTTACGACCGACAAGGAGACAGGCACTGCGACACCCAGGAAGCCGCGGAGTGGAACGCGCCCCGTTCAATGCACGGAGAAAACAGCGAGCAGCGCCCCGAGGACCACCGCTATCGAACGAGCGCGATCCATGCGGTGCTCCGGGGCACTTTCGAAAATGATGGTAGTACCGATGTGCAGGAGCATACCGATAGCCAGCCCCAACATGTGGTGGAGGAAAGAGATGCCAAGACCACCGCTTGCATAAAGCCCGGTGAGAATGCCGATCGGTGCTGAAAGGGCAAAAACCAGCAGCACCGCCCAGCTGCGCATGGCGTTGGTCCCCGAACGTTGCAGTACCGCGGCCAAAGCAATGGCCATGGGGATCTTGTGCAGCACGACGCCCAACAGGAAGGGCATGTTTCCGGCAACCTGACGATCGGCGAAGGGGATCCCCTCCAGATAGGCATGTATGCAAAGGCTGAACAGTGTCAATACCGGCATGGCCTTCCCGTGCGCAACATGGACGTGGCCATGCTCGATGCCTTTGCTGAAATATTCGAGCACCACTTGGAGCAGGAACCCGGACAACACCCAAAGGCCAAGCTCCGCTCCTTCCGCCTCGTATAGCTCAGGCAGCATGTGAAGGAACACGATACCCAGCAGGAATGCACCGCTGAAGGACAGCAACAGCTGCAGCCAACGTCCATCAGGTTTGGTGATACGCAACGCGGCCCCGGCAAGCAAAGGCACAACGAAGAAGAGAAGCGCGGCCAAGGCGATCATCCAACGGGTTTCTTCATCCAGAACACACAACGTTCGGAACGGTCGGGTGAATACGGATCGGGAACCGGGCCATCGGTACATTCGATGAGTTCGAACCCGGCCTCGATCGCCAGCGCTTCGATCTCGGCAGGTAACAAAGCCTGTACACGCTCCTCGAAATCCTCCGCATGGCCTTGATCCTCGATGTGGATACGCTTTACGATGGTATTTCCGTCCATCATCCGCTCGATATCGAACCTCACACCTTCACGCACGGTTCGTTCGGAAGCCACCAGATGTTTCAGCACACGTGGTGTGTTCATGAAATCCACCACGAAACGTCCTCCCGGCACAAGTGCATCGTAGGCTGCTTTCAGCACCTTGCGATCGTCATCCACGGAATCGAAGTAGCCCAAGCTTGTGAACAGGCACGTGATGGCGTCGAACTGCTCATGGCCAAACGGTTCCCGCATATCGTGCACATGGAAATCGACCCCGGCATGCTGGGCGCGAGCTTCCGCAACGCTGTCCGCGGAGATATCGATCCCTGAAACGACCATTCCACGTTCATGGAACCATCCGGCGTGCCTCCCCCTGCCACAGGCCATATCCAATACACGGGAACCTTGGGGCAAGCCCCACCGGCCCAGGATCGAGTCCACCCAGACCCGGGCGTCACGTTCGTTGCGATGCCCGTAGAGCAACGCATAGTACCGGGTTCCGAACCATGATCTGTACCACCCCATGGGCAACGTTGGAAAATCGGGACCGCGAATGTAGCCCTTCCGCCTCCGTTGGGTTGACAAATACGTGGATAACTACCGCAACCTGTCCCGTGGGATGCCGATCTGGTCGGCTTGCTTTGTGATCAGCGACCTTTTGTATCGCACCTTGCGCATGATCGACCAGATCCACGACCTCTATGATTCACTTGAACGGCAGCGGATCCTGCTTTCGTTCAAAGGCGACCTTACTCCCGAGCTGGTAACTGCATTGCTCGGGTTGGTGGAGCGTAAGATGGAGGTGATCGAACCCGATGCCAAGGGCCGCAAGCGGGTCTTCAATGTGGTGATGGAGTGCCTCCAGAACCTCTATCACCACAACGAAAGACCTGATCACGGGTCGAGCGACGCACCCTCCGAGGCCGAGCCCCACGGTGTGGTCATGATCGCTCAACTCGATGACGGTTATTCGATCCTGACCGGGAATTTCATGGCTGGCAAGGATGTGGTCCGCGTAAAGGAGCACCTGGACCGGATCAATGGAATGAAGCCTGATGAACTGCGTGAATTCTACCGTACGACCTTGAACAATGGCCAATTCGGTGAACGCGGAGGAGGAGGACTGGGGATGATCGACATCGCCCGGAAGAGCGGAGGCAAGCTGGAGTATGGATTCGTTCCCTTCAACGACTACAGTGCCTTCTTCAGCCTCAATGTGAACGTGACAACCTAAGACCAGTAATGACCATGGATCCCCTACAGTTGGAAGGTACCAGCAAAACTCCACACGTTCATTTCGACCCAGGGACCGGTAACCTGGAGTTGAAAGGGCGCTCGATCCCCGAGAATTCCATCGATTTCTACAAGCCCCTGATCGATTGGCTGGACCGCTATGGCCGCACTTCCGCAGGCAATACGACCCTGAGTGTCCAACTCGAATACTTCAACACCAGCTCTTCAAAATGCATCCTGGACCTGTTCAAGAAATTGGAAGGGATAAGGGCGCAAGGAAACGAGGTCTCCGTGCTCTGGCACTACGAGGAGGACGATGAGGACATGCTCGAAGCCGGAGAAGACTATGCCGGCATCATCAACGTACCCTTCCGGATGATCCAGATCCAGGAAGTGGACGAGAAGTGAGCCTCTACAGCTTGCGCTTCGTACTGCTGAGCAGTTTCGTCAAGCGTGGGAATGCTTCTGCATAGAGGGCTACGCTCAAGATCAAGGACATGGCCCATAGCATGAGCACGTTGGCCCATAGGGTGGGTACGACCATGCCAAGGATCGGCTTCTGCGGAGCGTAGAAGTGCGCCGAAAGGATATTGCCTTCGTGGGGCACCAAATAGACCGGGTCGCTCTTTTGAACGAGTTCCCCGTGGTATTCCACGATCACGTTCACATCGTTCTTGTTGGTCACGATATCGGCCAGGCTCTCGTTCCGGTATGTATCGAACAAGGCGAAGTAGGCTTGTTTCAACGCCGGTGTTCGGGTCAGTTCGGCGATGCGCGCCTCCTTGCCACGCTCGGCCTCCTTGTAGGCATTCCTGTAGTGTCGCGTCAGTTGCGCCAGGATCTCCTGCACGGCATCCAGGTCCTCGAGCGAGTAGGCTCCTTGGTCTAGGTTGGTCAACACACGCGTGTCCAACCCCTTCAAGCGCCTTGCCTCCTTTTCCAATTCGTTGCGCAGCAAGGCAAGATCGCGTGCCTCATCGATATCCTGCCCGTGCCCGTTGAGCACTTGACGCAAGCGGCCAACGCGATTACCAAGCTCCTTCACCCATAGGTCCTTCTTCCAGTTCGCGGTCTTCATCCGCTGATCGAAACCGTAGAACTCCCGCTCGTAGGCATTGTCCATGAACTGGGTAACGGCCATGCCTTCATAGGCCCAGCGGGAGGCCATCACATTTCCGATCCAAGGCACGCTCTTCTCGGACCCGAACCAGGGATGGAGCTTGTCGAACTTCACGATGATGCCGCTGAAGAGCAGTTGGGGAATGATCAGCACCGGGATCATGATGTAGATGACCTTGGCACTGTTGAAACTTGCGCTCACGTTCAAGCCGAGCACATTGGCGAAGCAGGACGTACTGAAGAGGATGATCCAGTGTGCGAAGGTGAGCCCTTCGATGCCCAGGACATGGGTGCCCACCAACACGAAGAGCAGGGACTGGATGGCCGATATGCCGAACATGAGCCCCACTTTGCTCATCAGATAGGCCGCCCAGCTCAGGTCCAGGAACTTTTCACGCTGCAGGATCTTACGGTCCCGGATGATCTCCTCGGCACTGACCGTAAGCCCCAGGAACAAGGCTACGATCACGGAGATGAACAGGAACTGCGGAACGTTATCGTTGGCACGGTAGACATACGCTCCGACCTCGCCAAGTCCCACCTTGTGGAACTTCAGGAAAAAAGCCATCAGGAATGCCAGTGCAGGTGCCTCCAGAAGGTTGATCAGTACATACTGCCGGTTGGCCAGCTTACTGAGCAGGTCGCGCTTGAAGTACACCTCAAGCTGCCGCAATTTGTGCGGAATGGCAAAGGTGCTCTTCGGTATGGTGGTCTCCTCGGGAACCTGTGCCATGCGCCCTGCCGTCTGCGCGTGGAACACCTCGTTCCAAGCCTCCGGACTTATGCGCCGTTGGTCCGTCTCGTTGCCATATTCATCGACCAGCTTCGCCTCCAGGATGTTGAAGATCTGCTCAGGGTTCACATTGCCGCAGGCGTTGCACTGCCCCACCTCACTGTTCACCTGGCCGGTAACGCGCTTGAAGTAGACCACCGCGTCCACAGGGTCGCCGTAGTAGACAGGATGACCTTCCTGGTCCATCAGCAACAGCTTGTCGAAGAGCTTGTAGATATCCGATGATGGCTGGTGGATGACCACGAAGACAAGCCGGCCTTTGAGGGCAAGCTCCTTCAGCAGGTCCATGATGTTCTCGGAATCGCGCGAACTGAGACCGCTTGTGGGTTCGTCCACGAACAGCACACTGGGCTCACGGATCAATTCCAGAGCGATGTTGAGCCGTTTACGCTGGCCCCCACTGATGGTCTTGTCCATGGGGCTGCCCACCCGAAGATCACGGGTTTCGTAGAGGCCCAGGCTTTGCAACACGCGCAACACACGCTGGGTGATGCGCTCCTTGTCAAGATCGCCGAAACAAAGCTTGGCGTTGTAGAAGAGGTTCTGGAATACCGTGAGCTCCTCCATGAGCAGATCGTCCTGGCTGACATGCCCGATCACCCCGCGAATGCGATCCCGGTCCCGGTGCACATCCACTCCATTGATCGTGACCTGACCCTGGGTCGGCACGATGTTGCCGTTGAGAATGTTCAGCAAGGTGCTCTTACCACTTCCACTGCCCCCCATTATGCCGATGAGCTTACCACCCGATTCGGCCATGTTCAACTCGTGCAAACCCACCCTGCCATTGGGGAAGGTGTACTCGATCGCCTTGGCCTTGAACACAATGCGCGGTTTGTCCGCCTTGCTCATGAACGAAGCCAGTATGTCGCTGTAGTAGATGGGGACACCACTTGGCGGACGCACACTGGTGCCATTGCTCAGCACGTAGTGCTGGTCCCGGTCCATGGCCTGCCCATTGAGGAGCACCGCCTCCTCGCCGCAATAGCGGATCACGAAGAGGTTGACACTGGGTACATGCAGCACGCGCAGATCACCTTCGAGACCATGGGCATGCAAGTGCTTGGCATTCTCATGCACGTTCTGGACCGCTCCATCGATGTACAGCAGGTGTGGAACATCCTCCCGCTCCGCATCGCGCTTTTCCACGAAAGCCCGGCAGCGTCGGAAATCGTCCAGTCCGATATTGAAGGTCTCGGCCACCGTGCTGACGAAGTCCAGTTCCTGGGCGCTGGCTTCCCCATTGGCATGGATGAACTCAAGAAGGTGCACCAACACAACGAATTTCTGGCGTTGGTTGAGCTCCTCGTTGACCTGGGTGCAGATCTTCAGCACCTTCACGGAATTGAGCGAGGTGCGTTTCCTGCCGTTGCGGCTCTGGCCTCCGCTGGCGTGGAATGCCTGGACGAAGGTCTGATAGCGGGCCATGTGCGAGGCCGAGACCTCGGCACTGAACTGCTTCCGGAGGAAACGCTCGAGGATGGAGGCATTCTCGGGCCTTGCACCTTCCTGCACACCGTCGCCTTTGGCGATGATGGCAAAGAGTTGCAGCAGTGCCTTGAGTATCTTTTCGCTCATGTTTGGAACACCCCCCGTTGAATACCGGAAATACGAACGCCCCTCTTTACGGGAGGGGCGTCGCAAGGTTGCGGGAAATGGTCTATGAGCGCACTATTTCTTGAAGCCGATGAGCATGACAGCACATCCGCTGCCGGCTTTTGAAGCATCCAAGCTCGCTTCTATGGTCACATCGATGGTGTTGGCTACGGCAAGGTCCCAATACGGAGCACTGCCATGTGCACTGTTGGAGAAGAGCAGGTTGCGATCCTGATCGAAAACACTGAACAGCAGGATACCATCCGTATCGCCGCTGCAGGCCGCAACCCGGTAGGTGGTTCCGCCGAACAGGGTAAGTCCGAACTCGGCCATGTCATCACCTTGGAGCAGTGCACGGTAGAACTGTCCATCGGGAATGTAGTTGGCAGCGATGTGCTGTTCACACCGATCCGCAACAGGGCCGCAGATGGACTGGGCTTGTGCAGCGTAGGACACGGTCACAAAAAGTAGGGGGAGGAGGATCCTGAGCATGGGTCAAATGAACAAGGAGGAACGTAGAGCAACGACCTTCGCAGCGATGGCGCTGAGCTGGTCAGCAGAGATGGACACCGAAGTGGTACTGTTGATATAGGTGGTGCGTGCTTCACGGTCGGTGACCGGTGGCTCGAAGGTGTATTGCATCGAAATGCCCTTGAACTCGGCTTGGAGTTCTGTCAGGCCCTCGACCAGCGTCTTCATGCGATCATCCGCGTCGAAGGAGCCGAGGAGCCCCACCAAGCCATCGAGCGTGGTGACTTGTTCGCCCACACGGTCAACAATGGCTTGCGAAGCGCTGGCTTGTGGATCCGCCAGCGAAAGGTGCAGGGCTTCCAACCAACCACCCGCAAGCACCAAGGCACTTATATCGTCGCGCTCGTTGGTCTTCAGGTATTCGTCCGCTGCGCGGAAGGCAGAACCGCTGAAACGCAACAGACTGTCCTCGTTGGAGATGTTGTCGCGAAAGCGGTCCAGCAAGGCCTTGTCGAAGGCATTGCTCAACTCCAGGTTGGCACTCAAACGCTCGATGGACTGGAGCGTGGCAAGCGTGCGCTGCCCGTCCTCATGTGCGGTCGCATAGGCCATGTCGGCGCCGTACATACCCAGTGCCAGCGCCTGTTCGGTGCGTCCGGTCAGCTCTGCGCCTTTCTCCAAGGACATCAGGGCGTCCCGCTGATAGGCCAGGCCTGCATCGCGCACGGCCAAGGCGGACTGGATCGGTGAAGGGACGCTGAAGAGCCGTCCGCCTACACGGAGCACTTGGTCCTCTTGTGCGGTTGTGTCGGGCTCAGGTACGGTAGCCTCGGGTTCGGGCGTACCGCCGCAACCGGCAAGCAGGAGACCTGCGGCCAGCATGAAAGAGGTCGGGAAGATGTGTTGCGTTGACATCACTGCGATGGTCTTGATCGTGGTTCGGAGCCGAAGGTAAGAGCCTGTTGTACGGAGCATCGATGCAAAAGGCTTCACTTTTCAACAGGACACCGGCATGTATCCTGCTAGGTCCAGCGCGATCGGCGATGCCCACGGATCGCGTACCACCCGATGAACAGGTAGCAGGGCAGCAGGATCCAGTAACCGGCCTGCCCTCCCCAAACCTGTGCCATGGCGTTATACACCAAGGGCAGGACGGCTCCACCGGCGATAGCCATGATGAGCAAGGCGCTGGCGGTCTTGGTATGGCGACCTGTATCCGCAATGGCCAAGGGCCAGATGGCCGGCCACATGAGCGCATTGGCAATGCCCAACAAGGCCAGGAACAAGGCCGATACAGGAACCGAAAGCCGAACGGCACGGAGACCCTCAAGATCAAGGAACGGAAGCTTCGCCACTTCGTCGGGATCCACGAGAACGGCACCGGTGACCAGAACGATGCCGGCCAACGCGGAAAGGGCCAGGGCTGTGGATTGCCGCAAGAAACGTGGAATGGTAGCGATGCCCATGATATAGCCGAGCACCATGCCCATCAAGGTATAGCTACCATAATACTTGGCCTCGCCCAAGGGAATGCCCAGCCCGTTCGCGTACGGGCCTATGGTGTCCACGGCCACCACTTCGGCTCCCACATAAAGGAACAGCGCGATCACTCCGAACACCAGATTGGGATGCCCGAATACGGAGGCAGCCCCGCTTTGCGCTGTACGGTCAACCTCTTCGGAAGCATCCACTTCGGGCAAAGGCGACAAACGCACGAGCACGGCCAGCAGCAGCAATGCACCGGCCATGAACGCATAGGGCGGTATGGCCCTGGCAGCCAAGGCATCCAAGGTCTCCGCCAAAGCAGCCCCTTCCAAGGTGGGCAGCAGCAACTCCAAGGCATCGGCATCGGCCAGTACCATGGCCCCCAACACCAGTGGTGCGAACACCCCTGCCAGCTTGTTGCAGATACCCATGACACTGATGCGGCTGGCAGCGCTCTCGATCGGACCAACCAATGTCACGTAGGGGTTGGTCGCTGTCTGCAACAAGGCGAGACCGGAGCCGATGATGAACAATCCGGCCAGGAACATTGGGTATTGGCGGTACCACGCCGCTGGAAGAAAGACCAGGGCCCCCACTGCCATCACCGCCAGGCCCACGCTCATCCCCCCTTTGAATCCGGTCCGTTCCAATACGGCCGAGGAAGGCAGAGCCATCACGAAGTAGCTGATGTAGAAGGCCAGGGTCACCAGATAGGCTTGCCCCGAGGTCAATTCGCAGGCCAGTTGCAGGTAGGGTATCAGCGTGGCATTCAACCACGTGACAAATCCGAACAGGAAGAAGAGCAGACCGATGAGCAGGACGGAGACGAAGCTTCCAGAGGTGTTGCGGGGCATGGGGGCGAAAGCCCGTGATATGGGCCGGAGGGAAAAGTAGTCCCATCCGTCCACGCGGTCTGCATGCCTAAAGCCTACTGCACCAACATACGATCGTGCATTGACGGCATGACCCGGTCGCATGAACCGGTGCCCCTAAGCCGGTGGGCCATTTCACCAATTCAAGTCCTTCTTGTAGTACCGGGGGAAGCGTATCGTCTTCCGCACCTGTTGATAGTATTTATGCCACATGGGGGTATCCAACTCATACACAAGCTGCTCCACCTTGCCGGTACAGTGCTCACCAACTCCTTCCTTGGCCCGGGCGCGTTCTACCCGTCCTGCGGACTCTGATGGCTTCGTTCTGCGCGGTTCCATGGTGGGAAGACAATGATGACCATGGAAATGTTGGCTCAGGTTCGCGCTATGTCATCCATAAACGCGGATATCGACACTTCCATGACAGAATGCGCCAAGCTCCCCTTCCATCCCGGAACAAGCGCCGAACGATCACCTTTGTGGCATGGCCCAAGGCCTCCATGCCCCTTCCGGCGGTCGCTTTGCCGACCTGATCCTGCCACTGGCCGTGCCCGGGCAATTCACCTATGCGATCCCGGATGATGTGGATGGAGTCGAAGTCGGCATGCGTGTGGCGGTCCCCTTCGGTAGGGGCCACAAGCTATACAGCGGTCTGGTCCGCAAGGTGCATGGCGAACGCCCGGGCCATGCCACGGTGCGCCCGATCATGTCCGTGCTGGACGGCGTTCCGGTCGTGACAACCGAGCAGTTGGACCTGTGGGAGCGCATCGCGGAGCACTACCTCTGCACGCTGGGCGAGGTAATGATCGCAGCCTTGCCGGCTCAGCTTGCCTTGAGCAGCGAGACGCGGCTGGTTGCTTCGCCGAAAGCCGCACAGGAGGCCACCATCAAGGGACGTGGTGGACTGCTGTTGCAAGCCTTGCTGGCCCGCGAGGTGCTCACTCTTGCCGAAGCCGGTGAGCTCATGGGCCTGAAAGACCCCATGCCGGCGATCAAGAAATTGATGGACCAAGGGGCGCTTCAACTGGAAGAGCAATTGCGCGACACGTGGAAACCGCGCATGGTGACCTACGTGGCCTTGCAGCCCGAAGCCCAGGATGAGGAAGTGCTTGCGACCTGGTTCGATGCATTGGAAAAGGCACCAAAGCAACAAGCCCTGCTCATGCGCTACGTGGAACTGAGCCGCTGCATGAGCGATGATCCGCGTGAAGTGGAACGCAGCAAACTCGTCCACCTGGGTGGAAGCACCAACGCCATGGTGGCCCGCTTGGTGGAGAAGGGCCTTTTCCGCACCTACGAGCGCGAAGCGGGACTGCCTCCCGAGGATGCCTTGGACAGACCGCCCTTAGTGCTCTCCGAAGCACAGGACAAAACGCTTCAAGCGATCCGTGCAGCCTTCGAGAACAAGGACGTGGTGCTGTTGCACGGGGTGACATCATCGGGCAAGACCGAGGTCTACACGGCGCTGATGCAGGAGGTCTTGGAGCAGGGCAAGCAAGTGCTCTACCTCCTTCCGGAGATCGCCCTAACGACCCAGATCATCAGCCGGCTGCGCGCACGATTCGGCGATAGCATCGCGGTATTCCACTCGCGGATGCCCCAGCGCGAGCGCACCGCCCTTTGGCTGCGCTGTGTCCAGGGCGAGCATCCACCACCCATCATCGTGGGTGCCCGATCGGCGCTGTTCCTACCCTACCGCGACCTGGGACTGGTGGTGGTGGACGAGGAACACGACCCAAGCTACAAGCAGCATGACCCTGCGCCACGGTACAATGCCCGTGACATGTCCATCCTCCTTGCATCCGCCTTCGGCGCCAAGGTGCTTCTTGGATCGGCCACGCCGAGCATGGAAAGCTTGCACAACGCCCACAGTGGGAAATTCGGACATGTGGAATTGACGGTACGGTTCGGCGATGTGGCCATGCCCAACATCCTGCGCGTGGACCTCCGCGATTCGGCCCGGCGCAAGCTGATGCGGGGCCATTTCACATCCACGCTTATCGACGGCATCCAGGAAGCCCTGAAGCGACGTGAGCAGGTCATCATCTTCCAGAACAGACGTGGCTATGTTCCGGTGTGGCAGTGCGAAACCTGTGGCTGGGTGGCGGAGTGCGACCATTGCGACGTGAGCCTCACCTACCACAAGCAGGCGCACCAACTGCGCTGCCATTATTGCGGCAGTCACTATCCGCCCCCCACGGCCTGTGGGCATTGCGGCAGCCCCCGCCTGAAGATGCTGGGCTTGGGAACGGAAAAGATCGAGGAAGAGCTTGGAGAGTTCTTCCCTGAGGCACGGGTGGCCCGGTTGGACCAGGATACCACGCGAGGCAAGCAAGCCCTGGAACGCATTCTGACCAGCTTCGGCCAAGGTGCGGTTGATATCCTGGTAGGGACCCAGATGGTGACCAAGGGTTTGGACTTCGACAATGTGAGCGTGGTGGGGATCCTGAATGCCGATAAGCTGCTGAAGTTCCCGGATTTCAGGGCCCATGAACGGGGCTTCCAGCTCATGGCCCAGGTTGCTGGCCGGTCGGGCCGTCGCAAACTACCGGGTACGGTGATCATCCAAGCCAGGGATGTGGGGCACCCGGTGCTGGACCTGGTGGTGACCAACGATGTGGAAGGCATGTACCGACGCGAGTTGGAACACCGGCAGGCACATGGCTACCCGCCCTTCACGCGCCTGATCGAACTGACCCTGAAACACCGCCACGAGGACCGGGTGGCCGACACCGCCTCAGCGCTTGCTTCGGCCCTGCGCGAAGGGTTGGGAGAACGGGTCCTGGGGCCCGAGATACCCGTGGTAAGCAGGATCCGCGACAGGCACCTGCGCAAGCTGCTGGTGAAGATCAGGCGCAGCGCGCACGCCAGCGAGAAAGCCTT
>CAYQMC010000044.1:0-19790 GCA_964418285.1 uncultured Chryseobacterium sp. | reverse complement strand
CCTACCGGAATGACCGTAACACCCTATTCGCCGGAAGGCTCCAAACGGGAACAGGTCGAACGCATGTTCGACTCCATAAGCCCGAAGTACGATCTGCTGAACCGGGTCTTCTCGCTGGGCATAGACCAGGGCTGGCGCCGCACGGTGATGAGCCTGGTGGCCCAGGAACCGGTGGAACACCTGCTCGATGTGGCCACCGGCACCGCCGACCTGGCGATCCTGGCCAGCAAGAAGGTTCCCCACGTGACCGGCGTGGACATCAGCGAAGGCATGCTGGAACACGGGCGCACCAAGGTGGCCAAGCGCGGGCTGCAGCAACGTGTGGTGTTGCAGCGCGCCGACAGTGCGGAGCTCCCCTTTCCGGACGCCACTTTCGATGCTGTCACCGTGGCCTTCGGGGTGCGCAACTTCGAGGAGTTGGAGAAGGGCATCACCGAGATGCGCCGGGTGCTGAAGCCCGATGGACGCCTGTTCGTGCTGGAATTCTCCAAGCCGCAGCATGCCCCCATGAGGCAGCTCTTCCGCTTCTACTTCCACCGGGTCATGCCCTTCTTCGGGCGCTTGGTGAGCAAGGACAAGGCTGCATACACCTACCTCCCGAAGAGCGTGGATGCCTTCCCCGAAGGCGTCGATTTCGTGCGGATCATGGAAAAGACCGGTCTTCGGGAAAGCAAAGCACGCCCCTTGACCGGAGGCATCGCTTCGCTCTACACGGGCAGGAAGTGAGCGTGCCCCTGCCGTCGATCCGGTCCGGAAAGGACCTCCATCGGGACCTATCCACCCGGCCTCAGGCACCGGACACACGGATCAGTGCCTAATTTCGTTGCCCATCCGATGCACCTGCTTCGCCACTTCCGCATTGTCGGCCTTCTCCTGATGCTTCTGGCCGCCACGCCGGCTTTGGCCCAGTACCAGAGCGGGGTGAAGATGGAGAACCTGCCCAATTTCGATCTGCGCAAATTCCACTTCGGCTTCCTGCTCAGCTACAACACCAGCGATTTCTATATCCGGACATCCCCGTCCGCGCCGTTCAGCGATTCGCTGAAGGTGTTGGACCACCTCCGCCAACCGGGTTTCAACCTGGGCATCGTGGCCAGCGTGAACCTCAACAAGAACTTCAGCCTGCGCTTCCTGCCCGGCCTTTCGTTCCAGGAGCGCGTCCTCCAGTACGAATTCATGAAGCCCGACGGTACGAGCGCCTTCTACCGGAAACCGGTGGAAAGCACCTACCTGGAGTTCCCCCTGTTGATGAAGCTGCGCAGCGACCGCATCAACAACTTCGCAGTGTACATGCTCGCCGGAGGCAAGGCCAGCATCGACATGGCCAGCCAGAAGGATGTGGACCAGACCCTGGACGATGAGGTCGTGATCAAGCTCCAACAGTACGATTACAGCGTGGAGGCGGGTGCCGGGGTCGATTTCTTCCTGATGTACTTCAAGTTCGGCATCGAACTCAAGCATGGCATCGGCATTCCCAACCTGCTGATCGATGATGGCACCCGATTCAGCAGGCCGATCGAAAGCCTGCGTTCCAAGAGTTGGGTGCTGACCTTCACCTTCGAGGGCTGACCCCTGTCCCTGTTGCCGCAGTGCCAGCAGGGCAAGCCCACCACCATGGAGCACACCATCGACATCGCACTGGCTCCCGTGGAAGCGGCCGACCCGGTGCTGGTGCGCGCGGCCGCGGCAGAAGCGGCGGGCATGGACGGCAGTACGGTCCAGGGGCACCGCGTCCTTAAACGCTCCATCGACGCACGCAGCAAGCAGCCCCGCATCCGCTTGCGGGTGCTGCTCAGCAATGCACCACTCCCGGATGAGCCGCACACCCCTGCCCCACTACCTGATGTATCCAGCGCCGATCCGGTGATCATCGTAGGCTGCGGCCCGGCCGGGCTCTTCGCGGCCTTGCGTTGCATCGCACACGGCCTGCGTCCCATCGTGCTGGAACGCGGCAAGGATGTGCGCTCGCGGCGGCGCGACCTGGCGGCCATCAACCGGCTGCATCTGGTGGATGCGGACAGCAACTACTGCTTCGGCGAGGGTGGCGCAGGTACCTACAGCGATGGCAAGCTCTACACGCGCAGTCACAAACGGGGCGATGTGGACGCCATACTGCGCACCCTGGTGGCGTACGGTGCCTCGCCGGACATCCTGGTGGACGCCCACCCCCACATCGGTACCAACAAACTCCCCGGCATCATCACAGCCATGCGCGAAGCCATCCTTGCTGCTGGCGGAGCAGTGCATTTCGGCACACGCGTTAGCGACCTGCTGCTCAGCAATGGTGTGCTGCATGGAGTGCGCGTTGCGGACGGCACGGAATTCACGGCCCAAGCAACGGTGTTGGCCACCGGCCATTCGGCGCGCGATATCTTCCGGCTCCTGCTTGCCCAGGGCGTGGCCATCCAGCGCAAGGACTTCGCGCTCGGTGTACGGGTGGAGCATCCGCAATCCATCATCGACCAGGCACAGTACCACTGCGCTCCGCGCGACCCCTACCTGCCACCGGCCAGCTACAGCCTGGTGCAGCAGGTGGAAGGCCTCGGGGTATACTCCTTCTGCATGTGCCCGGGTGGCATCATCGCGCCTTGTGCCACGGCACAGGATGAAGTGGTGACCAACGGCTGGAGCCCCAGCAAACGCAACAACCCCTTCGCAAATTCCGGCGTGGTGGTGACCGTGTCGCCCGACGACCGCATGGTTTCCACAGACCCGGGCACACCCGGGGATCCCCTGTGGGGGATGCACTACCAGCGCGGGGTGGAGCATGCTGCATGGATCGCTGGAGGAAGGCGACAAAGTGCCCCGGCGCAACGCTTGGAGGACTTCATACAGGGCCGCAGTTCGATGGATCTGCCGGAGTGTAGCTATCCACCGGGGATCGTCCCGTTCCGTGTGGATGAACTGCTGCCCGTGGAAGTGGGGCATCGCTTGCGCGAGGGTTTCAAGGCCTTTGGTACCAAGATGCGCGGCTACCGCACGAACGAAGCCGTTGTTGTGGCGGTGGAGAGCAGAACGAGTTCGCCCGTGCGCATACCACGCGACCCGGCGACCTTGCAACACATTGCCGTGGAGGGCCTGTATCCCTGCGGAGAAGGTGCGGGCTATGCGGGTGGCATCGTCAGCGCTGCGATGGATGGCCAACGCGTGGTGGATGCGCTGGCCGCGGTGGTCAAGCGCTGAGGTCGTAGCCCAGGTGCTGGCGGGTGTATTCCATGCACAAGGCCGAAGCTGCCATCGCCACGTTCAGCGACTCCGCCGAACCCACGCGGGGCACCCCCACCAGGGTTCCTTGCAGGTCGCGCACGCCCTGCGACACGCCGTGCGATTCATTGCCAAGCACCAATACCACGGGCCGCTTCAGGGCCAAGCCGAAGACCCCTTCACCCTCCATGCTCGCGACGTGCAAGGCTGCACCTGAAGCACGCAGGGCAGCCAGGGTGGATGGTAGTTCGGCATAGTGCGTTCCCACCCTGAAGATGGCGCCCATGCTGGCCTGCACGCATTTGGGATTATACACATCGACACTATCGCTGCTGCACAGCACCCGCCGTATTCCGAACCAATCGGCGATGCGGAGGATGGTGCCCAGATTACCGGGGTCGGCGATGCCGTCCAACGCCAGCATCAGTTCGTCCGCACCAAGTTGCTGCATCGGCGGATGAACGGGCATCTCCATCACCGCCACAACCTCGTTGCCGCTCTCGAGGGTTCCCAGGCGCTGGAGCTCATGTGCCGGTAGTACGATGGCGTCGTGCACATGTGTGCGCCGCGCACCCTCCTCGGTGGCGTAGAGCGCGACCCGATTGAGCGTGCTGCCCAAGGCTTCTGCCACCAGCTTGGCCCCCTGCACCAGGAACAACCCCTGCTCGCGACGGCCGTTCTTGGTATGGAGCGCGCGTACGGCGAGGAGTTCGGCCTTGGTGGGCATGGTGCGGGTATATTTGGCACTGCCTGTGCTTGCTATCCGGCAGGCCCGCAAAATAGGCAGCACCGAACTCTCCTTGTGGACGCGTAGGAAGCATATTGCGTTGGGATCGCTGATGCTCTTGGCGCTGACGAGCTGCGACCCCACCAAGTACGTCCCACAAGGCGAGTACCTGCTGCGTGCCGATCGTGTGGTGGTGGATGACGGAGGCGTGGACCCTTCCGAGTTGCGGGCGATCGCCAAGCAGCGACCGAACAAGCGTATCCTGGGTGTACCCTTCTACCTGCAACTCTATAACCTGCGCGACCCCGAGCGTGTGTCGGTCAAGCGTGCCATGCGCGATAGCCTCTGCAGGGAGAAGAACGCGCTGCGCGAGGAGCGGGGCAGAACACTGCGGACCTGTGACAGATCACAACGTGGGCGCAACGGTGAAGCACCGGTGGTCCTGGACGTGGACCTGTTGGAGCGTAGCTCGGAGCAGATGAGGCTTTACATGCAGAAGAAGGGCTGGTTCAGGGCCACGGTGAGGGACACGGTACACATGCGGCACAGCAAGCCGTTCAGCAATGAGCGCGGTCGTCCGTTCCGACAACCCAAGGTGGACGTGGAATACCACGTGGAAACCGGTCCTGAGTATCGATACCGCAACATCCGATTCGTGGTGGACGACCCCACCATCCAAAAGCACGTCCAGGAGAACTGGGCGAACAGCCTCATCAAGAAGGGGCAACGTTTCGATGCCGACGTGCTCGATGCAGAACGGAGCCGGATCAACGAGCGCTTGCGCGAGATCGGTTACCTGTTCTTCAACCGCGAATTGATCCAGTACGATGCGGATACCACCGTTGGCGACCATCAGGTGGACATCGTTCTGCGCTTGGAACGTGCCTATGCCAAGCGCGATCGCGGCCTGAGCGGCACCCCCGAAGGAACGGTCTATTCCATCAACGAAGTATCCATCTCGACCCAGCCATCGTTCCGCAGCAGCAGGGCTGGCATTCCGGATACCCTGGTTTCCGGCGGATACACGTTCCTATTCAACGAGGAGCTCGGCTACCGACCGAACGCCTTGCTCAGCGGCATATTCCTGCAACCCGACCAACGCTTCCGGCAATCCAATGCCGACCGCACCTACCGTAGGCTGACCGCCTTGCGCGTCTTCGATCGGGTGGAGATCGCGTACGACACCACCGGCTTGGGCAAGCTGGGCCTGGCCAATGCGCGCATCGATCTCCTGCCCGGCAAGGAGCAGAGCATGTCACTGGAAGGATTCGCCACCAACCGCGGTGGTTTCCTGGGCACCTCGGTGAGCGCCGGTTATCGGCACAGGAACCTGTTCCGTGGGATGGGTTCGTTGCAGGCCCAGCTGGTGCTTGGCCTGGAAGCCCAGCAGAGTTTCACCGGGCAGGGCTCGAACACCTCGGAAGGTGGCCTGGGACAGGTGCGGAGCGATGGCCTGTTCAACACCATCGATATCGGACCGGAGATCACCCTGCTGTTCCCCCAGTTCCTGCTGCCCGTGAAACGTGAACGCTTCGCCAGGTCCAGCGCACCACGCACGGCCATCAATCTGGCATACAACTACCAGCGCCGACCGGATTTCGGGCGCACCTTGGCGAAGATGAATTACGGATACGAATGGAACGATACCCGCACCCGAACGTGGGGCTTCTTCCCGATGGAGATCAATGTGATCAAGATCCCGCAACGGTCCGATGCCTTCATCGCCTACCTGCAGCAAGCCAACGACCCGGTCCTTACCGACAGCTACACGGACCACCTGATCGCAGGGATGCGGGGTGTGTTCACCTTCAATACCCAAGCCTCGGCCCGGCAGCGCAATGTGTTCTTCGCCCGCGTTGTGCCTGAATGGGCCGGCTACCCCATGTTCATCCCCTTGCAGGCGCTTGGGCGCGAAACCCAGGACACCACGGGCACTCGATTCTACACCGTGGCAGGCATCCGCTACGCGGAATTCGTGAAGCTCGATACGGACCTGCGCTGGCGCCGGATCCTGCATGAAAAAAGCAGCCTCGCCTTCCGGATCGCTGCAGGGGCCGGTCTTCCCTACGGCAACTTGAAGGTGCTTCCCTTCGAAAGCAGCTTCTTCGTGGGTGGTGCCAATGGATTGCGTGCTTGGCGTGCACGTTCCTTGGGCCCGGGATCCTACAGTGCACCGTTGCTGGCATTCGACCGCATCGGGGAACTCCGCCTGGAAGGCAACGCGGAATATCGCTTCAAGCTGATCGGTTTCCTGGAAGGGGCGCTCTTCGCCGATATCGGCAACATCTGGAACTGGGAGGAGGACCCACGCAAACCCGGTAGCGGCATCAGCGCGGACATGCTGAGCGAGCTGGCCGTGGGAACCGGCATAGGGGCCCGTCTGAACTTCGACTTCTTCATCGTGCGTTTCGACCTGGGCATGCAGACCAAGGACCCAAGTCTGGCGAAGGGCGAGCGCTGGCTGTTCGAACCCAAGGAGCGCTATGCCGAACAGATCCAGGAGCTTACCGGAGTGCCGGGTGTGTACCGCACACAGTTCAACTTCAACCTGGGCATCGGATACCCCTTCTGACCGCTTAGTGCCCGACCCGTTCAGTCCAAGCGGATCAAGCGTCCGCTGCCGGTGATCCGCGCATCGACCGTGGTGGGATCGCCAGCGTAGTAGACATCGCCCACATTGAGCAACTGTACGAAGAGGGTCTCCGATGCCCGGCAGCGGATGTCCCCACTGCCCGAGTTGTTCAAGAGCACCTCACGTGCCGATAGGGATGTCGCATCGATGTGCGCGAAATTGAGGGTGTAGAGGCTGAGCTGCTGTGCGGCGCCGCTCAACACAGCATTGCCCACGCCTGTATGCGATCCGACCCACGCGGTGTCCACCTGAAGCTCCAGACGAACGGTGCCGTGGCCATCCCACTGCTCCAGGCGAAAGGTGCGGCCGCGTATGGGTGTGGTGGCCGTGATGTCGCCCACTCCGCTGTACGTGATGCTTTCCAGGGATGGAAATGAGATGCGCACCTTGGGGCGTTCCAGCTTGCGCACCCAGTGGCATTGCAGGTCGCTGCTGATGTGCAGTCGACCATTACGCACCTCGGTGGTGATGCGCGGAAGCAGGTTCCTGCCAGCTTCCACCACAACGGATGGCGCGGCGGCGGTGTCCTGGGTCAGTTCCAGGTCGATGCGGTCGGAGAGCAGGATGCTGTGGAAACCGGGCACTGTGCGCACTTCGCTCGCTGATGCACCGGTGCCCACGAAGCAATCGCCCCGGTTCTCCTTGCCACAAGCGGCAAGTACCAGTACCAAACACGCTATGGAAAGCGGCTTCATCATCGGAAGCGATAACCAAGGCCGATCTCGAAATGATCGGCCACGAAGAAGTGCGACTTGAGAGAGAGGTTGGCAAACAGGCGTGGGGTGAAATGCTGCCTCAAACCTACCCGCGTGTACATGGGGGCACGCTCCTGGACGGGTGTTGCGAGGTAGGCTCCCAGTTCATAGTACAAGGCCATATCGCCAAAGAGCAGGGAATAGCCGACGTGTATCCCGAGTTGGCTGAATGCTGCACGACCACGCCCGGCCAGCGCAGTATCCATCAACGATACAGTGCCTTTGTTGAACAGGTCCACCCCCAGGCCGATTGCGCTCTTGGCCGAAATGCGGCGGTACGCGGATGCTGAAAGTGAAAAAACCGCGCGCCTGCCACTTTCAAGGGGGTACACTTCGTTCCAACCCACGTTCGCCCTGGCATGGACCCGGGTACGCCCCTTTTGCTTCCAGGTGCTATCGGGACGCAACGTGCGAAGATCCTGGGCTCCCAGGCGATACGCATAGCCCAACGATACCGACGGAACGTTGATGCCAAGGTTGGGTTGTTTCATACCGGCATTGCTCAGGTGGTCGATGGCTACACCAAGGTCCATGGAATGCCTGCCGAAGGAACGGCGCAGGTCCAAGGCCCATTGTGCGGCCAGGTTGAGGCGCCCCCCTATAGCGTATTGCTTGTAGTTCTCCACGCGGTCGAAGGGATCACGGACCAGGCCAAGGCCCCAGCCGATACGGGTGGAGAACTGCCAAGCGCCGGGTTCCACCAAGGGTAGCTCCAGATAGGTGATCAAGCGGACGGCAGGTCCCAATCGGTCGACCCCGGCATCCAGCCAAAGTGCGCTCAGGCCCCAACCGGGTCGCAGGTAATTGCCATGCCAGGCATGGGCGCCACTGTACCGCCGTTGCAGATACAGTTCACCCGCGCGGGCGTGCCTGTCCACCATGACCCAGAGGCCCTTGTGGTGGGGCGCCATGAAGCCCACCGCGCCTCGCGTTCCAATGGTCCACGGTCCACGGTCCTGTGCTACCGAGCAGATCGGCAGAAGACACGACAACAGGAACGCGCAGCGGATCATGCCTGAAATTTACCGCACGGATCGATCATTCCGGACGCCAACAGCGCCCCAGTGCATCCGGATCCCGATGAAGCAGGTGGGGGAGATCAGTTCCGTTGCGCGAGGCCGTACTTCTTCCTCCCCCGGTGTTCCATGTACAGGTCGTACACGATACCATCGGCAAGTCCCACCTTGGGCACGTACACCTCCTCGATCTCCGCGTAGTCCATCACCTGAAGGAAGATGTCGGCCGCTGGTATGATCACGTCCGCGCGATCGGGTCGCAAACGCAGCAGGTTCACACGGTCCTCGAAGCTGTACGATGCGATCCGGTCCCGATGTCTCCGGATGTCATTGCGGTGCATGGGTTCGCCGAACGCGTTGCCATTCTCCTTGAAGATGCGGTTGATGTTGCCACCTGTACCGATCGCGGTCAAGGATCCATGCAGGGGCTTCAACTCATCGAGGAAAGCACGCATCTCCACCCAGGTGGCCGGATCCACTTTGCCCTGCAAGGCACGGACGGTACCGATGCGAAAGCTCGCGCTCTTCACACGCTTTCCCTTTTCGAGCCAGGTGAGTTCGGTGCTGCCACCCCCCACGTCGATGTAGAGGTAGCTGCGCTTCTTCAACAGGTCCTGCGTCCAGAAGGTGTTCACGATAAGATCAGCCTCCACCTTGCCATCGATGGTCTCGATGAAGACCCCGCTTTCCATTTCCACACGTTGGATGACCTCCTTGCGGTTGGTGGCTTCGCGCATGGCACTTGTGGCACAGCAGCGCATATTCCGCACCCCATACACTTCGATGAGAAGCCGAAAGGCCTTCAGGCTCTTGATCAGGTAATCCCGTTTGGCATTGCTGATGGCCCCCGAGTCGAACACATCCTCACCCAGGCGGATCGGCACCCGCACCAAGGTCTGTTTCTTCACCACCGGGTGGTCCTTGCGCTCGATGACCTCGGCGACCAGCAGGCGCACGGCATTGGACCCGATATCGAAGGCTGCGTATGTAAGGTCGCGGTCGATGTGGCGAATGTAGCGCGGTGCGGTAGAGTGGTACCTACCAACGCTCAAGTTGTTCGGCAACACACCGGTGGAATGCGACGCGAGCAGCGGATACACGGTGCGCTGTTAATGTCCTGTTAAGGAGGACCACATCGACAACCCGGCCCGGTAGCTTCGGCGTATCAAGATTCGGAAACCATCCACGGACAATGAAAAGCCCCTACCTCGCATTCGCACTTGTGCTCCTCTCCTTCGGCGCCCTGGCCCAACCCGATTCCAAGCCGGTCGGGGGGACCGGCCCGATGATCTCCGTGGACAAGGACGTGCACGACTATGGCACCATCCAGCAGGGTGCGAACGGCGATTGTACGTTCACGGTGACCAACACCGGCGACGCTCCCTTGATCATCACCCAGTGTGCAGGAAGCTGCGGATGCACGGTGCCCAAGTGCGACACCGCGCCGATCATGCCCGGAGCCACCAGCCTGATACCGGTGCACTATGACACGAAGCGCGTGGGGCCCATCAACAAGACCGTTACCATACACAGCAACGCGAGCAATACACCCAGTAAGATCGTCACGATCAAGGGTACGGTGGAAGCAACGACGGCTCCGGCCGGAACCAAGTAGGACACTGCTGTTAATGTCCTGTTAAGGCTCTCACTTGGGACATGGTTCGGCTCTAAATTTGAACAACTGCAACGTATCAACGACAAACAACGCCATGAAAAAGTCACTTTTCTCGATCGCTCTCAGCATCTTCACCCTGGCTGCATTCGCCCAGGACAACGCCAAGCCTGTTGGTGGTTCCGGCCCAATGATTTCCGTGGACAAGGAGGTGCATGACTATGGCACCATTCCAGCTGGAGCCAACGGCACCTGCGAATTCACCGTGACCAATACGGGTGACGCCCCGCTTATCCTGACCAGCTGCAAGGGTTCCTGCGGATGCACGGTTCCCGAGTGCAAGACGGAACCGATCATGCCGGGCGCCAAGTACGCGATCACCGTGAAGTACGACACGAAGCGCGTGGGCCCCATCAACAAGAGCGTGACGATCAGCAGCAATGCCACCAATACGCCCGAGAAGATCGTTCGTATCAAAGGAACGGTGGAGGCTGCGCCAACGACGCCCACCAGCCCGATGAAGGAGCAGAGCCCGATGGCTCCCACGGAGCAGAACTGAACGAACGCCATCACATGGGGAAGCCCCTCCCGGAGCACCGGAGAGGGGCTTTCTCGTATCCAAGACAAGCTGCCCGTGGAATCCGGCCAATGCGCGGGCGACGCATCTTTGCACTTCCACGCAAGCAATGTCCCTATCGTACACACTGCATTCCCAACGACCAACCAACCCTCCCGCATGACCGACCCCATCGTACAGGTGCTTGTAGCGTTGCTTCCGTCCATCGTGGTGTTCCTGACCGCATTCTATCTGATGCGCAATTTCCTGGGGGCGCAGACCGCAGAGCGACTCGCAGCACGCCGCAGCGACCAAGCCACCGAGGACCGGAAACACACCCTGCCCTTGCGCCTGCAGGCCTATGAGCGCCTCACCCTGTTCATAGAACGCATCGAGCCCGGACCACTTGTTTTGCGGGTGCACAAGAGCAACATGAGCGCCCGTACGTTGCATACCGAACTGGTAGCGACCATTCGTGAGGAGTTCCAGCACAACGTGACCCAACAGCTATACGTGAGCGACAGGGCATGGGCCAAGGTGAAACAGGCCAAGGACGAGACCATTCGACTGGTGAACCTCAGCTACGAGCAGACCGGCGACACGCCATCGGCCACCGACCTGAGCCAGCAAATCTTCGCCAACGTGGCACGGCTCACGCACACCCCTTCCCAGGAGACGCTGATCGCCCTGCGCGAGGAGGTGAGGAAACTATTCTGATCGGGTACCGAAGAACAGATCAAGCAGCTCCTTGGCTGCTTGAAAGGGACTTTTGCGACCCTCCTCCACACTCCGCTGGAAGGCGGGCAGATCTTCGGCAACGCGTGCATCCGCGCGAAAACGGTCCAGGAGTCCCTCGTTCACCGCATGGTGGAACCAATAGAGGTCCTGCTCGATCCGACGTCGTTCGATGCGCCCGCTCGCGATATCCTCGGCATACAAGGCTTCGGCCCGT
Organism: uncultured Chryseobacterium sp.; assembly: GCA_964418285.1. Taxonomy (GTDB): domain Bacteria; phylum Bacteroidota; class Bacteroidia; order Flavobacteriales_F; family PHOS-HE28; genus PHOS-HE28. The sequence continues at coordinate 8,336 of CAYQMC010000044.1, read as the reverse complement.
TGGAGCAAGGCGTCCATCCCCGTCCCTTCCAAGGCGCTCGTGAGCAGCACCTCCGGATAACGTCCACTGTCGCGGGGGGGCATGAACATGATGGCATTCCGCAGGTCGCGCTGGGCGATCTCCGCGCGGGCGAGGTTATCGCCAACGGCCTTCGTCAGGACCAGGATATCCGCCGCCTCCATGATGCCACGTTTGATGCCCTGGAGCTCATCACCCGCTCCGGCCAGCATGAGCAGCAGGTTCAGGTCGGTCATGTGGTCCACGTCCAACTCGCTTTGCCCCACACCAACGGTTTCCACCAGGATCCGATCGTAGCCCGCTGCCTCGCACAAAAGGATCGTCTCCCGTGTGCGTCGTGCCACGCCGCCCAATGCCCCCGCTGCAGGGCTGGGCCGAATGAAGGCGCGCTCTTCTCCGCCCAGTTTTTCCATGCGCGTCTTGTCGCCCAGGATGCTGCCACTGCTTCTGCTGCTGCTGGGGTCCACGGCAAGCACGGCCACACGGTGACCTGCCTCGATCAGCGCCATCCCCAAGGAATCGATGAGGGTGCTCTTGCCCACGCCCGGCACACCCGTCACCCCGATACGCAAGGCCTTCCTCCCCTTCGCAAGACAGCGCTGAACGAGGGCTTGGGCCGCATCGCGATCGGATGCCCTGGTGCTTTCCACCAAGGTGATGGCACGCCCCAATGCAGCACGATCGCCCATGCCCAGGTCGGTCATCAATGTTTCTGGATCGACGCTTTTCTGCATACCCTGCTTCAATACCCTTTGCGGTAGTTGTCCACCCAGGAGCTGTCCGTCACATCGCGGAGCAGGCGGAACGCATGCTCTCCTCGGGCCAGTCCGGTCAGGTGCAGTATCCCATAATCGCTTAGCAGGAGCATCTGCCTCGGCGATGGTGCTTCACGCTTTTCGGCCCACCCTCTCCCCGGATGCGCACCTTGCTTGGGCTGGAATGGATACTCCCAGAAACGGAGCTTCCAGAGCTCATCGAACACCCAGCAATCCGTCAAGCTGCGCGTGCTGTCGGGATGCACGCAGATGTCCACGCCGTACTGCTTGAACAGGTTCTCGCCCGCGCCATTGGCCTTGCTGGGAACGGCACCCTGCGCTTGTAGCACGAACTGTTCACGCGTGATGGGTTCTGTGGACAGGACCTGCAAGCCTTGCTCCTTCACCAGGAACAGGCTGTACAAATGACTGTGTGGCCCAGTGGCCAGGCTTACGCCGAATGTCCAGGTGGCGGGTGTGAAGGGCTGCTGCGGCAGCGGCTGTGCTACGGCGGTGGGCGGGACGAGCAACACGAGCATAAGCAGCGCACGCATGCCCCAAAGATACCGGGTAAGCGATGAAGGAACGGCTACTGCAGGTACCAGCGCTACTGCGCCAGCATCGCCTTGCCCGCCTTCTTCCGGTCGTTCTCGTCCAGCAGGATCTTGCGCATACGCAGGCTCTTGGGCGTAACCTCCAGGTATTCGTCGGCAGCGATGTATTCCATGCACTCCTCCAAGGAGAACTTCACCGCAGGGGCGATGCTTTCCTTGTTGTCGGTGCCGCTGGCCCGCATGTTGGTGAGCTGTTTGCCTTTGAGGACGTTCACCACGAGGTCATCGGTCTTGGGGTTCTCGCCGATCACCTGACCGCCGTATACCTCCTCTCCTGGATCGATGAAGAACTTGCCCCGGTCCTGCAGCTTGTTGATGGAGAAGGCCACGGCCGTTCCCGTCCCTTGACTGATGATGCTGGCAGCACGACGCACGCCGAGTTCGCCTTTGAACGGCTCGTAGCCCTTGAAGCGGTGCGCGATGATCGCTTCGCCTTCGGTGGCGGTGAGCAACGTGTTCCGCAGACCGATGATGCCACGTGCCGGAATGTTGAACTCCAACACGGTACGGTCGGCCTTCTGTTCGATGTTGGAGATCTCGCCCTTGCGACGGGTAACGTGGTCGATCACGCGGCTGCTGAACTCCTCGGGGACTTGAACGGTGAGCGACTCGATGGGCTCGTACTTCTTGCCATCCACTTCCTTGAACAACACTTGGGGCTGACCCAATTGGAACTCGTAGCCCTCGCGGCGCATGGTCTCCACCAGGATGCTCAGGTGCAGGATACCGCGGCCAAAGACCAGCAAACGGTCGGGGCTGTCGGTCTCCTGGAGGCGCATGGCCAGGTTCTTCTCGATCTCCTTGAACAAACGGTCACGTACGTGACGGCTGGTCACGAACTGGCCTTCGCGGCCGAAGAACGGCGAGTTGTTGATGGTGAACAGCATGCTCATGGTGGGTTCGTCCACCTTGAACTTCGAGAGGCCTTCGGGATTCTCGGCATCGGCAACCGTGTCGCCGATGTCGAAGTTCTCCAAACCCATCACGGCCACGATCTCACCGCAGCCCACTTCCTCCTTCACCTTCACCTTGCCCAGGCCTTCGAAGATCATGAGCTCCTTCACCTGCCCCTTCTTCTGGGTACCATCGTTCTTCATCAGCGTGATCTGCTGTCCAGGCTTGATGGAGCCGCGCGTGATGCGCCCCACGGCGATGCGGCCTTGGAAGCTGCTGTAATCCAGGCTGGTGATGCGCATCTGCAGGGTGCCTTCCACCTGCTTGGGTGCCGGCACATGTTCCACGATCACATCGAGCAGGTGGCTCACGTCCTCGGTGGGGGTCTTCCAGTCGGGACCCATCCAACCATTCTTGCTGCTGCCGTATACCGTGGGGAAGTTGAGCTGATCCTCCGTGGCATCCAGTGCGAACATCAGATCGAACACAGCCTCATGCACCTCTTCCGGTGTGCAGTTCGGCTTGTCCACCTTGTTCACCACCACCACGGGCTTCAGGCCGAGTTCGATGGCCTTGCCCAGCACGAAGCGCGTCTGCGGCATGGGGCCTTCGAAGGCATCCACGAGCAGGATCACGCCATCGGCCATGTTCAGCACGCGCTCCACCTCACCGCCAAAATCACTGTGGCCGGGGGTGTCGATGATGTTGATCTTGGTGTCCTTGTAACGAACGCTGACGTTCTTGCTCAGGATGGTGATGCCGCGCTCACGCTCCAGATCGTTGTTGTCCAAGAGCAGGTCCTTCACCTCTTCGTTCACGCGGAAGAGTTGGCACTGGTGGAGGATCTTGTCCACCAGGGTGGTCTTGCCATGGTCAACGTGTGCGATGATGGCGATGTTGCGGAGGTCTTTCATGCGCTTGGCGCCTTGGTGGCGCTGGATTGTTGCTGTCGTTATGCCACAGGAACAGAGTGTTGTGGGCGGCGAAACGGCGCGCGAAGGTACGGCTTCCTGCACGAGTGACCTCCGTGGGCTATCTTTGCCGCCCCTTGGCCCACGGGCAAAGGGAACCGGCCCCGTAGTTCAATTGGATAGAATGACAGATTCCGGTTCTGTTGGTTGGGGGTTCGAATCCCTCCGGGGTCACAGGTGAAGCGTCCGAGAGGGCGCTTTTCCGTTTTCATGTGTGCACCTGTCCGCTCAGGAATGAAGAGGTGCATCGATCGACCCTCACCCTGCCTTTCTTTGCTCTATGCGCCTCGATAAGTTCCTCTGGTGCGTGCGCCTTTTCAAGACACGCAGCCTGGCAACCGATGCCCTGAAGCGAGAACAGGTGATGCTGAACGGACGCATGGTGAAGCCTTCGGTGGAAGTGAAGCTGGGGGATGTGTTCGCACTGCGCACACCGCCCATCTGGCGCAGTTGGGAGATCATCGCACTACCAAGCTCTCGTGTGGGGGCCAAACTGGTGCCGGACTTGATCGCAGAACGCACCTCCTTCGAGGATCTGGAGAAGCTGGAAGTGGCGCGTCTGGCGCAGGCGCAACATCGCCCTGCCGGTGAAGGGCGACCGACCAAGAGGGACCGGAGGGATATGGAGCGCTTCACGCTTGATTGAGCACCTGCACTTGGATCTCCTATTTCCACATTCCCTTAATTTGACCTCTCCTCTTCTCCTACCATGAACCTCCTCATCCGCCTCATCATTACCACCATCGCGGTATTGGTCACCGACCTGCTACTCCCGGGCGTACGCGCTGAGGACTTCGTTACGGGCCTCCTTGTGGCAGTGGTGCTCAGTCTGCTGAACACTTTCCTGCGCCCGGTGCTTGTCCTGCTCACCCTGCCGGTCAGTGTGGTCACCTTGGGGCTGTTCCTGCTGGTGATCAACGCAGGCATGGTGATGCTGGCCGCACGCATCGTGGACGGCTTCCAGGTGGACGGCTGGTGGTGGGCACTGGGCTTCAGCATCATCCTCAGCATCGTGCAGGGTTTCCTGCAGGGCTTGGATAAGCCGAAAGGACAGGAGCCCCGATAGGCGGGATCATCCCCGGTTGTCCCCGTCCAGCAAGCGGCCCAACCCGCCCAGGATGCTACCCTCTTCCCTGCCTTTTCCACCGGCTTTGGGCGCAGCGGCAATGATGTTGTCGGCCAGCCGGCTGAAGGGCAGGCTTTGGATCCAGATGTGACCAGGGCCTTTTAACGTGGCGAAGAAGAGGCCCTCCCCACCGAACAAGGTGTTCTTGATGCCGCCTACGAGTTGGATGTCGTAGTCCACGGTCTGGGTCATGGCCACCAGGCAACCGGTATCCACCCTCAGCGTTTCGCCGGGTTGGAGATCGCGTTGCACGGTGGTGCCGCCGGCATGGATGTACACCTGTCCATCGCCTTCGAGCTTCTGCATGATGAAGCCTTCGCCGCCGAAGAGGCCCGCACCCAGCTTCCTCTGGAAGGCGATGCCGATGCTTACGCCCTTGGCCGCAGCCAGGAAGCTGTCCTTCTGGCAGATCAGCTTGCCGTTGTAGTCGCGCAGGTCCAAAGGCATGATCTTGCCCGGGTAGGAAGCCGCGAACCAAGCGGTACGCCGCCCGGTGGTCTCGTTGGTATAGGTGGTCATGAACAGGCTTTCTCCGGTAAGCACGCGCTTGCCTGCATTGAACATCTTGTCCAGGAAGCCCCGCTCCTGCCCGCGCCCATCGCCGAAAATGGTCTGCATACGGATACCGTCGTCCATCATCATCATGGTGCCGGCCTCGGCGATCACGGTCTCCCCGGGATCCAGCGTGATCTCCACGCATTGCATGTCATCACCGACGATGCGGTGGTCCAGTTCGTGTGCTTGGCGGTCCATGGCGAGTTGGCTTATTTGTTGGCAAATCAAAAGCATCCGACGTTCGGTCCTGCTGAACAATGACGGACCGCTTGATCCACCGAACGAACGGCCTATGGCATGGATGAACGGAAACCCAACGATCGACCTTGACGAACAGGGCTGATCCACCTTTCAGGCAAATGCCCGGATCGACAAGCACTTGGTGATGGACCGCATGTTCCCCTGCGTTGAGCAGCATCACTTCGTCCCTCCCTCCACACGGGAAGAACTGTACGACCTGATGAACAACGTAGAATGGAGGAACATGCTCGAACGATCCATGATCTTCGCATCACGCATCGCCGACCCGCTGGCTCTAGAGGTGGTCCATGTGGGGAGTTTGTTGCAACGGATCGACCAACAGTTGGAGGAATGCCCCCTGCCCTTCGCAACAGCTAACTTGCAGCCGGATCATTCCTCCGCATTTCCATGCCATCGACCGCAACCCAGAAAGCCGCGAAGAACAGCCTTAGCGTGGACACCCTGCTGAAGGCCTGGGAGCTGATGTGTACCGCGCGGGCCATGAGCGACCTCTACGAAGAGAACGCCAAGTTCACCGCCAAGTACGTGCATGCCACCAGCAAGGGCCACGAAGCGATACAGCTCGCCCTCGGCCTGCAGTTGTTGCCACAGGACTATGTGTACCCCTATTACCGCGATGACAGCATCCTGTTGGGTATCGGCATGGAGCCTTACGAGCTGATGCTGCAGCTGATGGCCAAACGCGACGACCCCTTCAGCGGTGGTCGCACGTACTACAGCCATCCCAGCCTGCGGCGCGATGACATGCCGAAGATCCCGCACCAGAGCAGCGCCACCGGCATGCAGGCCATACCCGCCACGGGCACGGCCATGGGCTTCTGGTTCAAGGAGCAGGCAGGCATACCGCATGATGTGGAGGGCGAAGCGCCCATCGTGGTCTGTTCCATCGGCGATGCGGCCATCACCGAAGGTGAGGTATCGGAGGCCTTTCAGATGGCGGTGCTGAAGAATCTGCCCATCATCTATCTCGTGCAGGACAACGAGTGGGACATCAGTGCCAGAGCGGACGAGATCCGTGTGGGCGATGCCAGCGACTACGCCAAGGGTTTCAAGGGGCTTGAGGTCCGCAGCATCGATGGCACCGACTTCGCCGCGTGCTACACTATGCTGGAGGAAGTGATCGCCACCGTACGGCGCGAGCGCAGGCCTTTCCTGGTGCATGCCAAGGTGCCTTTGCTGAACCACCACACCAGCGGTGTCCGCATGGAATTCTACCGCAGTGAAGAGGACCTCGCCGAGCACCGCAAGCGCGACCCCTTCCCGCGCTTCATGCAGCAATTGCTGGACCATCGCATCCAACTCGACGGGTTGAAAAAGCTGGAGCAACAGGCCATCGCACGCGTGAAAGCCGACTTCGAACGGGCACGGAACGCCGATGACCCTCGGCCGGAAGACCTTACCACCCACATGTTCGCGCCCACGCCGATAACGGAGGAAAAAGGCGAACGTGCACCTGCCGACCGCCTGCCTACCGTGATGGTCGATAGTGCCCTCTTCGCCATCCGCGAGTTGATGCAGGCCGACCCGAACTGCCTGCTCTATGGCCAGGATGTCGGGGGGCGACTGGGGGGCGTGTTCCGCGAGGCGGCCACGCTCGCCCGCGACTTCGGTGACCACCGCGTGTTCAACACACCCATCCAGGAGGCCTTCATCATCGGTAGCACGGTGGGCATGAGCGCTGCCGGCCTGAAGCCCATCGTGGAAGTGCAGTTCGCCGACTACATCTGGCCGGCCCTCAACCAGCTCTTCACCGAAGTGGCCCGGAGCTGTTACCTCACGGTAGGCAAATGGCCCGTGAGCAGCATCCTGCGCGTACCCATCGGAGCATACGGCAGCGGAGGGCCCTACCACAGCAGCAGCGTGGAGAGCGTGCTTTGCAACATCAAGGGCATCAAGATCGCCTACCCCAGCACCGGCGCCGACCTGAAGGGCCTGATGAAGGCCGCCTACCACGACCCCAACCCCGTGGTGATGCTGGAGCACAAAGGCCTGTACTGGAGCAAGATCAAGGGCACCGAGGACGCCAAGACCATCGAGCCTTCGGCGGATTACGTGATCCCCTTCGGCAAGGCACGCATCGTGCAGGAGGCGGAAACCGAACGCATCGACAAGGGCGAAGCGGCTGTGATCGTCACCTACGGAATGGGCGTGTACTGGGCCAAGGCCGCCGCGAAGGAATTCCCGGGCAGGGTCACCATCATCGACCTGCGCACCTTGGTTCCGCTGGACGAGGAGTGCGTGATGGGCCAGGTGCAACGCCATGGACGTTGCATGGTGGTCACCGAGGAACAACTCACAAACAGTTTCGCGCAAGCACTGGCCGGGCGCATCGGCGATGTGTGTTTCCAGCAACTGGATGCTCCGGTGCGCACCATCGGCAGTGTGGACATGCCCGCCATCCCATTGAACAGCACGCTCGAAGAGACCATGATCCCCAACGCGGAGAAGGTGGGTGTGGTGCTGAAGGACCTGCTGGACTATTGAGCAGTATGACCGAGCACCACATCCAGGTCCAGCGTACGGCGCGCTACCACATGCTGGGCAAGCCCTCCACAGCAAAGGAGCTTTGGGTGGTGGTGCACGGCTATGGGCAGTTGGCGCGCTACTTCCTGAACAACTTCGAGGGGCTGGAGGATGGTCGATGCATCGTGGCACCTGAGGCTTTGAGCAGGTTCTACCTGGATGCCGAACACAGCCGGGTGGGCGCTGCATGGATGACCCGTGAAGACCGTTTGTTGGAGATCGATGACCACATTGCCTATCTCGATGCCCTGGTGGCGGGCATCACTCGGAACGGACCGCCTGAAATGCGCGTTTGTGCCTTGGGTTTCTCCCAAGGCGTGGCCACGGTATCCCGTTGGGCATTGAAAGGAGGCACCCGACTCGACCGCCTTATCCTTTGGGCAGGTGGATTACCACCCGAACTGGACCAGACCGCCTTGAAGGCTTGGTCGAAACTCCATGTGGACCTCGTCCTCGGCGATCAGGACGAATATGCAAAACCCAGTGACCTTGCCGCCATGGACCGTCGCTTGGAGTTGGCGGGTGTGCCGCGGAAAAGCCATCGCTTCAGTGGAAAACACAAGTTGGAGCCCGTGCTCCTGGAACGCTTGGTGAACGGGCGCTGATGATCACCACGTGG
>CAYQMC010000043.1:2451-19893 GCA_964418285.1 uncultured Chryseobacterium sp. | reverse complement strand
CTATACCGAGGTGGAGGACATCGCTGCGCACTTCATCCGTGAAATGAAACAAGTACGTCCTGAGGGTCCCTACCTGCTGTGCGGATTCAGTTTCGGCGGATTGGTGGCCTACGAGATGGCCCAACAATTGAAGCGCAATGGTGACGAAGTGCGCATGCTGGCCCTGCTGGATACGTATGCACCCAAGCTCTTCGGTGAGGTGATGAAGAACGAAGCGAAGATCTACGCACCCTTGAAGAAGGCGGTGATGCGCCAGATGGTGAAGTGGCAGCATGACCGGGGCAAGGTCCTCGCACCCAAACTGCGTCACTTCAACATCATCGACACATACGATGAGGCGACCTACCGCTATGCCATCAAGCCGTATGATGGGCCAGTGCTCATGATCAAGGCGGCAGCTTCGCCCGGACCCGACCACATGGGTTGGAAGGATCTGGTGAAGGGCGAGCTTACCCTGGCGAGCACGCCGAGCGACCACTACAACATGATCAAGGATCCACACGTGAAGACCCTGTCAAAACTGGTCGAACAGGGTATCACGCAGGCGATGGAGCCCACGGCTATGCAAGCGGTTTGAACATGCCTGGGGAAGGTCGCCTGTTGACGGTCCATTGTAGCGGACCGGAGACCATCACATCAAGCGCTGAGGCTCGGTCGACCTTGGAAGCTGATGGGGTCAGCCTGTATTTCGCCACCTTGGCTGGGCAGCGCGAGCGGATCCCGGAGTACCAAGCATTGCTGGACCCTACGGAGCAACAACGTGTTGCACGCTTCCGCTTCGATGTGGACCGTGTGCGTTTCATCATCGCGCATGGCTTGCTACGCACCCTCTTGGGGGAGCGACTCAGCACGCGACCCGAGGAGCTGCGCATCGAACGAGGGCCCTTTGGCAAACCGTACATCGATGGCACGGACCTACGCTTCAACCTGAGCGATACCAAGGATGCGCTGCTGATCGCCTTCACCCGCGGCCAGGAGATCGGCGCCGACATCGAGACCATGGCGCGGACCGTGGACCATATCGCGGTGGGTGAGCATTATTTCACGCCGGAGGAGATCGCGTTGATCAAGGCAGCCGCCGAAACCCCGATGCCCGATCAGGCAAGCACCCGTAGCGTCGACACATTGGGTCGACTGCCAGGTGCAGCTAATGGCACTGCCGCCAAGCGCCGCTTCCTCGAATTCTGGACCCGCAAGGAAGCCGTGCTGAAGGCCAGTGGCGTGGGGATCATGGACGACCTGCGGGTATTGCGGGTGGATGGTGCCTTGAATGCAATGACCATTCAGCATGAGGCCTTCGCGCAGCATGCTGCGGAGAGCTACCACCTACGTACGTGGCATTGGGGCGAGGACCATATCGTCAGCGTGGCGCAGGAGGGGCCGATCGATGGGGTGCGTTTGATGAGCCTGTGAGAATGCCGGAAATGCTACCCATATGCCGTCCCTACGGGACTTCGGGGCCAATGCCGTATTAATAATTCTACCCACATACCGTCCCTACGGGACTTGTGGATTCACTCATCATCCCCCCAGAAACGCGGGTGGAAATTCAGCAGATACAATTGCTCCGAAGCCCGCGTGATCGCGGTATACAACCAACGGACATACTCCGTGTCGATCATTTCCTCGGTCACGTAACCTTGGTCCACGAAGACCGTGTTCCATTGGCCCCCTTGCGCCTTGTGGCAAGTGACCGCATAGCCGTACTTCACCTGTAAGGCGTTGGCATAGGGATCCTCCTTCATGGCCCTGGATCGCATGGACTTGGTCCGGGCGTTGCTCGCCTCCATGACGCTCTGGTTCAGCAGGCGTAGGCGTGGGCCGGGCAATGCGGGACTTTCCGCCGCCAGCACATCGAGCATCACCTTGGCGTCCAGTTCGCGCTCCTCCATGCCGTTCCACCAACTGGCCGTGATGTCCGAGAAACGCAGTCCGAAGCGCTCCTCGGTTCCATGCACGCGTTTTACCGTGATCGGCTCCCCATTGGCGATCAGCTCCGGTCGTCCGTTCTTGCCGGCCCAGAAGTAGTTGTTCTTGACCACCATCAAGCGGTCACCGGGACAAAGCTCCTCCTCGTAGTCGTAGATGCGTGCCCGCACCTGCATGCTGTACTGGTAAGCGCGCTTGTTGCTGCGGCAGATAACGCACACCTCGTCGGCACCATCGCGGCCATAAGCGGTCTCGAGGGCATCCTGGAGGTCGTGACCATCGATGCGTTGGACATCGGGGAAGGGGTGGAATTGTGGGAGGAGTGCAGGAGCAGGAGCAACTATTGCCCCTGTGTCCGCCCCGGCCTCCTTTTCAGGCCGAGCGACAAGCAATGCCCTCATCTCCGTGGCGTTCACGAGAATACCGGACGCTTCGGCCTGGCGCACGACCTCGGTCATCTCCACCTGTCCTGCTGTGAGGCCGAGCGAAGCCAGTTCCTTCACATCCAGGGCGGGGCTGTATGGACTTCCCACGGGTGGCAACTGGGCAGGATCACCGATCAGTAGCAACTTGCAGCCTGGGACCGAGAACACATGTTGGAACAGGTCGGTGAGCAGGTCGCGGTCACCAAAGGAGCCATCACCACCTCCCCTTCCGATCATGCTGGCCTCGTCCACCACGAAAAGCGCACCCTGGTCCTTGTTCACTCCAACGGACATTCCACCAAAGCCATCCTCATCGGCATCCACCCGGTAGATACGCCTGTGGATCGTGCTGGCCGGAGCTTGGGCGTAGGCGCTGAGCACCTTGGCCGCACGCCCGGTGGGAGCCATGAGCACCACGGGGCGTTTCTGGCGGGAAAGCACCTTCACCAGTGCCCCAACCAAGGTCGTCTTCCCTGTGCCCGCATACCCTTTCAACACCAAGGTGGCTTGGGCTTTCCCGCTGCCCAGAAGACGTTCAAGCGCGTGGGCCGCCCGCTGCTGACCAGGTGTTGGCGCATGGCCCAGCGCGGTAAGGAGTTCGTCCGTGAGGATGCTGGTAAGGGCCATGGTACGTGGCCGAAAGCTATGCAGGATGGCCCCGTGTCTGGCATCCATCCCTCCGGCAATACACACCTTCGAAGCCATCCGACCCACCCCTGCCGGGCCGAAGGGCGCCGCAGCTTGGGCCAAATCGCACGCATAGGAGCAAGACCCGGAACCTTCCATTACTTTTGGGCGCCTCGGCAAGCACATCCGAGTTCCTCTCATGAAGACCCTGTCCAGCTACATCTTTCCGGTCGTATTGATCATTCTTGGCGCTGCCCTGCTCATCGTGGGCGCGATGCAAGGCCAGAACACGTGGGTGATGCTCGGCGCCTTCCTGGCGCTGATCGCAGGCCTGGTGTCACTACTCCTCCAATTGGGCATCATCAGCCGCCAGGTCGGCTTGATACTCGGCCTCCTGTTCGGCGTGCTATCCGTATTCCTGGTGTATCGGAACTACCGCTCCATCGCCGAAGTGCAGGAATTCAACACGGCCAAGCGTGCCAATGACAGCCAGGTGATCCAAGGTTTGAAGGACCTGCGCACAGCCCAACTGGGTTTCCGCCAAGCGTATGGCACCTTCACCGGTGACCTGAACACCTTGAACGAATTCGTGAACAAGGGATCCATCGTGATGATCCGTGCTGTTGGCCAGGTACCTGATACCCTCACCGAGGTCGAAGCCTTGGAGTTGGGCATCATCGAACGGGATACCATCAATGCTCCGGCCTTGGATTCGTTGTTCCTTTCACCCAAAGCCCTGGAAGGCCGCACCTACCCCTTCGACCCTGCGAACTTCACCCGTTCGCCCACCAGCGGGGAGCCTTGGATCCTACGTGCTGGCGTGATCAGCAGCAGCGGCCGCAACGTTCCTGTATTCCTAGCCAAGGACCCGCGCCCCATGGTGGTGGGCGACACCTTATTGGTGGGCAACATGGAAAAAGCGAGTACTGCGGGGAACTGGAGCGGAGAATAACCCCATGGAGAGTGGGAGCCTGAGGTCGCCCCGGTACGATCCTGCCAGGGAACGGTCCTGGCATTTGAGCATCCTAACCGGGCAACAGGTCACGGCGTGTGCGGTACACGCGGTGGACGACGGTGCGGTCGTGGCCTTGTTCTGGGCCGCAGGACAAGCGCTTTTGCAGGACCCCGAGCTTCCCAGCCACCCGGTCACGGTATCCTTCGTTTCCCTTCCCGAGTGGAGCACCCTGGTCCCCGATGGCGCCTTGACACCTGGTACCGAAGCGCAGCACCTTTCCCTTGTGCATGGTGGTCTACCCAGCGGAGCATTACGCGATGAGCCGGTGCGCAGCTTGGGCGCCACGTGCATCTATGTCCATGACGACCGCGATGAGCGAGCCGTACTGGAGCGCTTTCCGCACGCCCGCGCCCTGCCGATGCAAGGGGTCATGGTCCGAACAGCGAAAGCCCTTGGTGCGGACCGCTCCGCCATTGTACTGCACCGCGGGCATGATCGCCTGGACCTGGCAATCGTGGACCAAGGCAGGTTGCTGTTGAGCAATACCTACCCGGCCCGCTCGGCACATGATGTCTTGTACTTCACCCTGCTCGCCCTGGAGCGCAGCGGCCTATCGCCCATGGATGTCGAGCTTCGCTATGGCGGAGCCTACCTCAGCGAAGCGGAACGTGATCTGATCGAGCGGTATGTGAAGCATTGCACAGCAAGTTCCACCGTGGACCTGAGCACTTCCCGTGAACAGGGAACGACCTACCGTTGGATGGCCGCACTGGAGCAGTTCGCATGCGTATCATAGGAGGGACATACCGCAATCGGAGGCTGTCCCCGCCTGCGGCCATGGATGCACGCCCGACGACGGATTTTGCGAAGGAAGGCTTGTTCAATGTCCTGCAGCATAACCACACCTTGGAGGACATTCGCGTGCTGGACCTCTTTGCCGGCACTGGCAACATCTCCCTGGAATTCCTCTCCCGTGGGGCCAGCGCGGTGCTATCGGTGGAGCAGGACCGCAAATTGGTGGCCTTCATGGAGCGCACCTCCGAAAGCTGGGGGGTGGAAAACTGGCGGATCCTGCAGAGCGACGTGTTCGGCTTCCTGCGCACACACCGGAGCCGGTACGACATCGTCTTCGCCGATCCGCCTTTTGCCATGGAGGACCCTGCGCGCATTCCTACCTTGGTGCTTGAAGCCGGACTGTTGGAACCCGATGGCGTAGTGATCCTGGAGCATTCCGAAAAGGTGGACATGGGGCAGATACCGGGCTATCTGTACACGCGCAAGTACGGGTTGGTACACTTCAGCTTTTTTGCTCCGCACCATGCGGAACAGCACCAAAACAAGGACACCGAATGACTTCTCCCATCGCGGTATTCCCAGGCACCTTCGACCCCATCACCGTGGGCCATGTATCCATCGTACGTCGCGCGCTACCCTTGTTCAGCCGGATCATTGTGGGCATGGGCGTGAACAGCAGCAAGCGCACCATGTTCGAGGTGGAACAACGCCTTCTGTGGATCCGTGAGGCCTTTGCCGATGAACCGAGCGTGGAAGCCATGGCCTTCGAGGGCCTGACCGTGGACCTTTGCAAGCGTGAAGGAGCCGCCTTCATCCTCCGGGGCCTGCGCAATAGCACGGACCATGGGTTCGAGCGCAGCATCGCGCTGATGAACCGCGACCTGGGCAAGGTGGAGACCATTTTCCTGCCCTCCGCACCGGAACACGCCCACATCAGCAGCACCATCGTACGCGAACTGATCGCCAATAAGGCGGATGTATCCGCGTTGGTCCCCATGGACATGCGTGCCTTGAAGCCATGAGGATACTTCTTTCCGCGACCGCAGTGCTGGTGCTGCATCTCGTAGGTCTGGCGGGATCGTTCACCGTGCACGTTACGGCACCCAAGGAAGGTGGGCAGGCCGTGCTTCTGTACCGTTACGATGACCTCTTCACGCTGCGCACCGTGCGCGTTACCGAAGCCTTGTTGGGTGAAGGTGGCCAAGCGACCCTTAACGGCAGCGTGGAAGGCACCGTGCGGATGCAGTTGCGCATCGCCGATGCCATCGCCGACCTATACGTGCGGCCGGGAACTGTACTCCACGTGGAATGGCCCGGGCCCGACCCGCGTGTGCCGCGCAGCCTGAACCGGCCTGTGCGCGTACCGATCGTATTCCACGAGATGGATGCCTTGGACATCAACGCCCTGACCTCCGACCTGAACGAGCGCCTGGACGATTTCCTCCTGGAGGATCTGGCCACCGATGCTGCGGCGGGCATGCAGGCCTTGGACATCCAACGCAAGGAAGGCGTGGAACCGGACAGTACCAGACGTCCACCCACCCTGTTCGTCACCCCCGATCTTTCGACCGCACGTGTGGACACCTTCGAGCAGAAGCTGAAGCGCTTCTACCGGGGGATCGATGATCCCTGGTTCGCGAACTACCTGGACTATGGCGTTGCCGGCTTGCGCCATGGACCACGGGCCAACGACCGCGAGTTGTTCGAACGCTACCTGAAGGAGAGGCCCGTGTTGTACACCGACCCCGAGTATGTGCGCTTCCTGCAGGGCATGTTCGAAGACCACCTGCTCTCGTTCGCATTCCGGCATCACCAAAGGGCTTTGGACGCTGTCATGGAAACAGGAGAACTCGACAGCTTGACCGCCATTTTCGCACGGCACGACTTCCTACGGGATGACGCCCGGCTCTGCGAACTGGTGACCTTGGAACAGTTGTATGTGCACTACAACAGCCAACACGTGCGGCGCAAGGCGGTAGAACAGATGCTGGGTGAGGCTTCGGAGCGATCCATATACCCGGAGCACCGCACCATTGCCGCCAACATGTTGTGGGACCTGACCGCCATGAGCAAGGGTACCACACTGCCGGCCATGCGCCTTCAGGACCTGAGCGGCAACGCCTCCGATCCCCGCATCCTGAACGAAGGCCCTGTTTGCCTCGTGATAACGGCCACGTGGTGCACCTACTGCGAATTGGAGATGGTGGGTCTGGAACAGTTGCACGAGGAATACCGCGGGGTGATCCCCATCGTGGTGATCGCCCTGGACAAGGATCCAGCAGCCATCAAGAGCTACCTGGAACTGCACCCCGGCCGCGACTTCACCTGGCTGCATGCCGAAGCCGAGCAGCAATTGCGTGAGGACCTGCGCCTGCGCAACCTGCCCACGGTGCTGTTGCTGCAGGACGGAACCCTTGTTCGCTCGCCGGCGCCCCTTCCTAGCGGTGGGTTGGGCGAAGTATTCCACCGGACGCGCGTGCAGGCAGAGCGCGATGGGCTGATCAAGGTGTGGGACGACTGAATTCCTTGTTCAGCCCACTGCTGTTTGCCACGCCGCGAATACAGGCAGTAGCGAGGGGTAGGTATCGGCTTTGATCGGTTCCGCCTCGTCCAAGGCCACCCAGCGTACCTCTTCGATATCCTCCTCCGTTTGTGGAACCAGGTCTTCCTTGAAAGAACTGCGCATCAGGAACCACTCCGTGCGCTTCAGGTGTTGTTTTCCGTTGCGGACATAGGTGTGCCACGTCGTCATAAGCGGAGCCAGAAGCTGCAATTCCTGAATACCGCATTCCTCCTGCACTTCGCGCAGCGCGGCCGCATCCATGGATTCGCCCTTCTCGACCTTGCCCTTGGGCAGGTCCCATTTACCCAGCCTCCGGATGGCGAGCACGCGGCCTTGCTCATCGAGCACCACACCACCCGCAGCCTTCACGGTGGTGTAACCGGACTTGAAGAGCTTCCAAAGGGACAGTTCGGGAGAAGCGAACAGGTGGATACCCCTGACCCCTGCGTTGGCCGTCAAGAGCTGCACAGCTACGGGGATCTCGCTGGCGTGGTCCACGCGCATGCAAAGCCATTGCCGTGGCAACGCACTGAACGGGGGCGCATCGGCGATCACCAACGGCTTTCCCTCGATGTAAACGTCATACCTTCGCTGCATGCCCGCAAGCCTTGATCCGGCGCTGAAGATCGCAGAATTCCTGCTGCAGATCAAAGCCATCAAACTTAGCCCGAATAAGCCGTTCAATTGGGCTTCCGGGTGGAGGTCGCCCATTTATTGCGACAACCGGAAGACGCTCTCCTACCCTACGGTGCGTACGTTTATCCGGCAACAATTCGTCCACATCATCAACAGCGAGTTCGGACGGCCTGACATGATCGCTGGTGTTGCCACCGGGGGCATCGCCCATGGCGCACTGGTCGCGCACGATCTGGGCCTACCGTTCATTTACGTCCGTACCGATGCCAAGGGCCATGGTCTTAAGAACCAGGTGGAGGGCGACCTTACCGTGGGCCGCAGCGTAGTGGTGGTGGAGGATCTGGTGAGCACCGGCAAAAGCAGCCTGAATGCCGTAAAAGCCTTGCGCGACGCGGACTGCGAGGTGAAGGGCATGGTGAGCATCTTCACCTACGGTTTCGATGAGGCTGCCAAGGCCTTCGCCGATGAAAAGGTGAAATTGCATTCCCTCACGAATTACAACATCCTTCTGGACCAGGCCCTTCGCAGCGACTACATCACCGAAAAGGACCTGGTTCCGCTGAACGAGTGGCGCAAGGACCCGGCAGGTTGGGGTGTTGTGAAGGCGTGATCCATCCTCATGGCAGTTCGCGATGCCATCCATCAATGCAACTGTACCGTCGACCCACTTGGCCGACTTACTGTTCTCCAGTATCAGAACCCTATGACGAACATCCAAAGCAAACAGGTCACTATCGCCAAGCCTGCGCAGGAGCTGTACACCTTCCTGCAGGACATGAACAACTTCGAGCAGTTGCTTCCTCAGGGCCGCATCAGCGAGTGGACCAGCGATGGCACCTCATGTTCGTTCAAGGTACAGGGAGCCGCCACCATCGGACTCAAGCTGGACGGGGGCACGGAACCAGAACTCCTGAAACTGAAGGCCACCGAGCGCAGTCCCTTCCCTTTCACACTGGATGCACACCTGAAGGAATCCGACGGCAAAACCACCGCTTGGATGGAGTTCAATGGCGAGATCAATCCCTTCATCAAGATGATGGTGGAGAAGCCCTTGAAGAATCTGTTCGACCATATCGCGGATAGGATGGTGAAGATCCACGGGGAAGGGTGATCCGGCTGGGACCGATGGCTACTCCTGGTCCTACGGAATTCAGCTAACTTGCAGGACACACGCGTTGGCAGTTGAAATGAAAAGCGTCGCCATACACTTCTTGATGGTACTCGCGATCACAGCTGTGTCCACTGGCTGCAAGAAGGATACGCTGCAAAATGTGGGTGGAAACGTTGGCCGGTCATATTTGGAGCTCAATGTTGACTCTGCTTGCATCCAAGCCCCCAACGTGTTCACACCGAACGGCGACGGCATAAACGACATTTTCTACATCCTTTCGCGCAACATCGTTTCCATCGATGTGCGTATTCGCAATAGCTCTGGTCAAGAGCTCATCAATTCCAATCAACTCGATTTCAGCTGGAATGGTGTGGACTCCATCGGAACTGGCCCATACGTAGTGAAAGTGCAAGCGCTCACCACCTCTGGCATCACCATCGGCGGCCAGAGCACCTTGACCCGGATGGACTATAATGGCGCTACATGCCTCAGCTATGTGGGCACACCAGTCTGCGGCGACCAGTTCGATCCTCGCATCTGCGGCCCCAGCCATCCAACGAACGAAGTTTTCTGCCCCTGACCTGCGGGCAGCGGCTCTGTTATTGACCTTTGCCGCATGGCGAGCCGAAGGAATAGGAACCGCGACGACGACGCGAAACCCGCGAAGCTGAACAAGAGCACGCTGCGCAAGTTCTTCCGGCTGTTCCGCTACATACGGCCGTATCGTCTGCCTTTCGCTTTCGGCATGCTGCTGCTGCTGGGTACCAGTTTGCTCAGCATGGTGTTCCCCGGACTGATGGGCAAGCTGGTGGATGCCACCAAAGGCGATCTGCCTTCGGATGCCGAAGCTTTGCTCGACTTGGGCAACATCGATTCGGTTGCACTCTTGCTACTTGGCGTTTTCGCGTTGCAAGCAGTGCTGGGCTTCGGACGCATCTACCTCTTCTCCTTCGTTACCGAGCACATGCTGGCGCGTTTGCGGCAGGACACCTACGAGCACCTGTTGAAGCTGCCCATGACCTTCTTCGCATCGCGGCGCGTGGGCGAACTCAACAGCCGCATCAGTGCCGACGTGGCCCTGCTGCAGGACACCTTCACCACCACGCTGGCCGAGCTCGTACGGCAGCTCATCATCATCACCGTGGGGCTGGTGCTGCTCACCGCCTTGTCGCCGCAGCTCACGCTCACCATGCTCGCTTCCATACCCGTGGTAGCCATCGTAGCAGTGGTGTTCGGGCGTTTCATCCAGCGGCTTAGCAAACAGGTGCAGGACCGAATCGCCGATACCAACGTGGTGGTGGACGAAACGCTGCAAGGCATCCAGAGCGTGAAGGCTTTCGCCAACGAGGCCTGGGAAGCGCTGCGCTACAACAAGGCCGTTACCGCCGCACGTGGCTTGGCCATGAAGGGTGCACGCTGGCGTGGTGCCTTCGTATCGTTCATCATCCTGTGCATGTTCGGCGCCATTGTGCTGGTGATCTGGCGCGGCGTGCACCTGAAGGAGGAAGGCGTGCTCAGCACCGGCCAACTCTTCACTTTCATCATGTACACCGTGTTCATCGGCGCCAGCATCGGCAGCATTCCGGAGTATATCACACAGATGCTGAAGGCCATCGGTGCCACCGAACGCTTGATGGACATCCACGATGAGACTGCCGAGACCATCAGCCTGGCACCCAAAAGTGAAGCGCTCCAACTTCAAGGCCGCATCGAATTCCGCAACGTTTCCTTCCACTATGCATCGCGGCCGGATATGCCGGTACTACGCGACGTGAGCTTCACCGCCGAACCTGGTCAGCGCATCGCCTTGGTGGGGCCAAGTGGAGCGGGCAAGAGCACCATCGCTTCGCTTGTACTTCGTTTCTACGATCCGGTGGAAGGCAACCTGCTCATCGATGAAAAGGACGCGAGCACCTACCCGCTAACTGCATTGCGCGATCGCATGGCGATCGTGCCGCAGGAGGTGATCCTCTTCGGCGGAAGTATCCGCGAGAACATCGCGTACGGTGATCCGAAGGCCTCACAAGACATGATCGAGGCCGCAGCGCGCAAAGCCAACGCGCACGAGTTCATCAGCACCTTCCCCGAAGGCTACGACACCGTGGTGGGCGAGCGCGGCGTGCAACTCAGCGGTGGTCAACGCCAGCGCATCGCCATTGCCCGCGCAGTGCTGAAGGACCCTGCGATCCTGATCCTGGACGAAGCCACCAGCGCACTGGACAGCGAGAGCGAACGGCTGGTGCAGGATGCCTTGGAAGAACTTATGAAAGGCCGCACGAGCCTGGTGATCGCGCACCGCTTGAGCACCATCCGCAACGCGGATAGGATATTGGTGCTGGACAAGGGGACCATTGTGGAAAGCGGCAGACACGAGGAGCTGATCGCGGATGTGAACGGACTGTACCACGGTTTGAGCAGGTTGCAGCTCAACGAAGTGTGAGGTGTGAAGTGTTATTAGTGAAGTGTGATGTCGGGCACTACTTCACACCTCCATCACAACTCCACCCGAACGACCTTCTTCGTCGCGAAGAACTCCTCCTCGAAGAATTCCGATAGTTCGAAGACACGGTACTTCTGCTTCAAGGGCAGCAGCTCGTCGGCGAGTTCACCACCCTTGAGGTAGTACAATTGCGACTGGCCCTTGTTGTATAGTGGTTTCGTCATGCGCACGAACTCCGGTAGCGTGGTGACGGCGCGGCTGACGATAACATCGTACTTCTGCTTGTGGTCCTCGCTGCGCACTTGTTCGGCGCTGCAATTGGTAAGGCCCAAGCCTTCGATCACGCCGTTCACGGCCATGATCTTCTTGCCGATGCCATCGATGCCGTGGAAGCTGCACTGCGGGAACATGATCGCCAATGGCACCAAGGGAAATCCACCACCCGTGCCTACATCCACGATGCGCGTGCCTTTCTTGAACTGCACAACTTTCGCAATGCCCAACGAATGCAGGATGTGCCGCTCGTACAGGTGCTCGAAGTCCTTCCGCGAGATCAGGTTCACGCGCTCGTTCCAGTGGGCGTAGAGTTCGCCGAGCTGGGCGAAGTGAGCGCGCTGGGAAGCGGTGAGTTCCGGGAAATACTTCAAGAGCATTTGCTCATGTGGCCATGTGCTCATGTGCGCATGGGGTCTCGGTGGTTCCTACCAACTCCATGCGGCAAGGGAACGTTCCTCTCCTGCGTAGAACGGCAGTACTGCGTAATGAGCACATGGCCGCATGAACACATGAGCACATGTGGGCTATATGGCGTCCTTACTGCCCTGCATCAAATTCAGCAGGAACTCGCGGGCGCGGAAGAGCTGGGCCTTCACGGTGCCCAGGGGAAGGTCAAGCTCGGTGGCGATCTCCTCGTAGCTGTACTCCTTGTAGTAGCGTAGTTCGACCAAGGTCTTGTAGCGGGGCTTCAGTTTGTCCACCACTTCGCGCATGATGGCGTTCTTCTGCTCCCGGATCGCTTCGTCGAAGGGATCGGGACCATCGCTGCGCAGCTCGATCGTCATCTCATCGCCGTCCTCGGTACCTATGGGCTTGTCGATGGAGAAGGTCTTCTTCTTCTGCTTGCGGATCCAGTCGATGCAGTTGTTGGATGCGATCTTGAACAGCCAGGTGCTGAAGGCGTAGTTCGGTGTGTACTGCTTCAGCCGGTGGAAGGCCTTTCCGAAGGCTTCGATCGTAAGATCGTCCGCATCGTCCTTGTTGTTGATCATCTTCAACAACATGAAGTAGATGGAGTCTCGGTAGCGGCTCATCAGTTCGGCGTACGCCTTCTGATCGCCCGTATCCACGGCGCGACGCACCAACACGTAATCGTATCGGGCCTTTTCGCTCAGATTCTGGTTCACTTCCATCGTTTCGGCTTGACGAGGATCGTGCTCATGTAGAGCAGCGGATCCAAAAGTAGGAACAACCATTCCAGTGGCAGGGCGAACCACGTAATGGCCCCTGCGCGCAATTTGTGAAGACCCACCATGGTGATGGGCAGCAACACGCCCAACTTGATCGCTGCACCGATGGCCACCTCGCGCCACAAGCCCTTGAAGGCCAGCAATGCCAGGGCAACCCAGAAGAGGGCCCGTGCCGTGGGGAGAAGGATCAGCAGGACCTGGTGCCCGAGGCGGTAGTGTGCGGCAGTGGTGTAATGGCGGCGCTTTCGGCGGATCCAGGTGGCCAGGTCGCGTGTGGGGCGTGTCGTCATGAACGAACGCGGATCGGCCACAACGGCCGTGTTGCGCGCCCTGGCCACAGCGTTGATGAAGAGGTCATCGTCGCCGCTCATGAGGTGGTTGTGACGGTCACCGCCCTTGGCATTGAAGAACAGTTCACTGGTGTAGCCCAGGTTGCGGCCAACGCCCATGTAGGGCAGACCGGCCATGCCGAAGCTCATGTACTGGGCCGCTTTCACGCAGCCGTCGTAGCGTTCCAGGATGTTGGCCAGACCGGGCTGGCAAGCATAGGGGCTATGCCCGATGACGATGCTGCGTCCATTGCGGAAGCCGGCGGCCATGGTGCTGATCCAGTCGGGTCCGTCGGGAACACAATCGGCATCTGTGAGCAGCACGTGCGGGTACTTCGCTGTGCGGACCCCCACGCCCAGCGCGATCTTCTTACCGTAGTTGAATTTCTCGTCGGCCTGGATGTTCACAGGTCGCAGCCTGGGTTGATCGGGCTTCATCCATTGCAGCACTTCCCAGGTATCGTCCTCGGAACGATCGTTCACCACCACCACCTCGAATTCACGGTGGTCCTGCTTCACCAGCAGGGGTATCAGCTCTTCCAGCGTTCGTGCTTCGTTGCGGGCACAGATCACCACACTGATGGGCAGGTCACGGTCGGGCTCCACGGCAGCCTTGCGGAATGCGAGGCGCGCGAACATGAAAGCATGGAACAGCAGCAACACGAAGAGCGCTGCCGCCATGAGGTAGGTCTCGGGGGGCCAAAGAGGCATTTGGAGCGGCCGGCCGGAGGGCCTTGGCACTGCCTGCGAAGCTATCGGGCTCCGGTGGTGGCATTGGATGGAATGGGATGCAGTTATGAACAGCCCCGGCGTGGAGAGCCTCAGCCCAAGCCACCGCTACCTTTGGCGGCCTTGTCACCCATGAATTTCACCCTCCTCGCCAACGATCCCGCTTCCGACGCCCGCGCCGGTGAAGTGAGCACCGACCACGGTACCATACCCACACCGGTGTTCATGCCCGTGGGCACCTTGGGTGCGGTCAAAGCCGTGCATCCGCGCGAACTGCGGAACGACCTGGACGCGCCGATCATGCTCAGCAACACCTACCACCTCTACCTGAGGCCCGGCATGGAGGTGATCGAGCATGCCGGTGGGCTGCACACGTTCAACGGTTGGGACCGACCGATCCTCACCGATAGTGGTGGTTTCCAGGTGCATTCGCTCAGCGACATCCGCAAGATCACCGAGGAAGGTGTGCGTTTCAGTAGCCACATCGATGGCAGCAAACACCTCTTCACGCCCGAAGGGGTGATGGATATCCAGCGCACCATCGGAGCTGACATCATCATGGCCTTCGACGAGTGTACGCCCTGGCCTTGCGAGTTGGACTATGCCGAGAAGAGCATGCACATGACCCACCGTTGGTTGGACCGCTGCATCGAACGCTTCAACAGCACGGAACCGAAGTATGGTCATAACCAGACCTTGTTCCCCATTGTTCAAGGCAGCACTTTCCCTGAGCTGCGTAAGCGCTCCGCGGAGTACATCGCCAGCAAGGCAGCTGAAGGCAATGCGATCGGCGGACTCAGCGTGGGCGAGCCTGAAGAGGAGATGTACGCCATGGCCGAACTGTGTTGCGGGATCCTTCCGAAGGACAAGCCGCGTTACCTGATGGGCGTGGGCACACCATGGAACCTGCTGGAGAACATCGCACGTGGCATCGATATGTTCGACTGCGTGATGCCGACCCGCAACGGACGGAACGGCATGCTCTTCACCCGACAAGGCGTGTTGCAGATCAAGAACAAACAATGGAGTGATGACCATGGCCCCTTGGATCCCGATGGCACGGCGTGGGTGGACAGCTTCTACTCGCGAGCCTTTGTGCGACACCTGTTCCAAAGCGGAGAGATGCTTGGGCAACAGATCGCCAGCCTGCACAACCTGGGCTTCTACCTTGCGTTGATGCGTGAGGCACGGGAGCGGAT
The DNA here is from genome assembly GCA_964418285.1 of uncultured Chryseobacterium sp. Lineage (GTDB taxonomy): Bacteria > Bacteroidota > Bacteroidia > Flavobacteriales_F > PHOS-HE28 > PHOS-HE28. The sequence goes on along the minus strand of CAYQMC010000043.1, from coordinate 4,689 downwards.
CGTGGATGGGACGTTCACGGGGTGGAAGAATGCCTTGTTGCCGAAGTTGAAGACGCGGATATGAGCAAGAATGCTGGCTGTCCCATGTCTGATGTCCTATGCGAAATGCCCGACACACGAGCATTTCGCATAGGACATGGGACAACTGTCCACCGTCAATCCTGCACGAAGTGCTAAGGACCCTCGACCGCTATATCATCCGCCAGTTCCTCGGGACGTTCTTCTTCATCCTGGTCACCATCATGCTTATTGCCGTGGTGTTCGACATCAGCGAAAAGACGGGCGATTTCGCGAAGATGAAGGCCAGCACGCGGGAGATCGTGGTGGACTACTACCTCAATTTCGTCATCTACTACAGCAACCTGTTCAGCGGGCTTTTGATCTTCCTGGCCGTACTGTTGTTCACCAGTCGTTTGGCACACCGTACGGAGGTGATCGCCATGCTGAGCAGCGGGGTCAGCTTTCCACGGATCCTGTGGCCCTACTTCCTGGCAGCCACGATCCTCACTGCCTTTTCGCTGGTCATCAACCACAAGGTGCTACCCGCGGCGAACAAGGTGCGGCTGAACTTCGAGGAGCAGCATATCCGCGCCACCTTCCGGGTGGATGCCAAGCATTTGCACCGCGAGATCGGACCTGGGAGCATCGCCTACTTCGAGTCCTTCAACGCCAAGGAACGCACCGGCTACCGCTTCGGAATGGAGCAATGGGACGGCCAGGTGTTGACGCGTAAGCTGAGTGCGGACCGCGCGCGTTACGACAGCACCACCGGACGCTGGGAAGTGTACGACTACCTGCTCCGCACCATGGTGAACGACTCCGAAACAGTGATCCGTGGCCACCAGTTGGATACCCTGATCAACCTGAAACCCTCGGACCTTGGGCAACGCTGGGAGTTCGCCATGGCCATGGGCTGGGAGGAGATCAACGACTACATCGCATCCAAGCGCGCCCAGGGCGATGGCAGCGTTACACCCTACCTCATCGAAAAGCACCAGCGCACCGCCTATCCGTTCGCAACCTATGTATTCACCCTGATCGGTGTAAGCATAGCGAGCCGTAAGGTGCGCGGCGGAACCGGCCTTCACCTGGCACTGGGCGTACTGCTCGTGCTGCTGTACATCTTCGGTATGCGCCTTACCACTGTGGGTGCCACCAATGCCGGGCTGGATCCACTGGCAGCCGTATGGCTTCCCAATGCCATCTTCCTCCTGGTAGGCATCTGGATCTACCGCAAGGCACCGAAGTAGAACCGTTGCCCTCCAAGGATCCACTCTATCCGTATCTAGCGATGAAAGTATATCTATCGTAATATTGCGATCTATTAGTCAAAGCCATGGGTGTCACCAAGACCGAACTCTTCACCACCAACCAGAACCAGCTTGCCAATTGGGCCAAAGTGCTCGGCCACCCTGCGCGCATCGCCATACTCCAACGTGTGATCCGCAACAACGCCTGCGTATGCGGCAGCCTGAGCGAAGAACTTGGACTGGCGCAGGCCACCATAAGTCAGCACCTGCGCGAGCTGAAGGACGCCGGACTCATCACCGGCACGGTGGAAGGCACCAGCGTGTGCTACTGCATCGAGCCCAAGACCTGGGCCAGGGTGCAGTCGGCTTTCGAGAAACTGTTCCACGCGTACAAACCGATCGGTAGTGAATGCTGCTGATCGTGCGGGCGACCATGAAGCTTTAAGCGTCCATCACTAGAATCAATGGCCACCGGGTCAAGCCCGGAGCGACAAACAATGAGAACCGAACAAGAGACCAAAGATCTCGTACGCAGCAAGTACGCAGAGATCGCACAACAGGACAAGGCCACCAATGCAGCCAGCTGCTGTGGGGCTGGTGGCTGCACCACGGATGCCTATACGATCTTCAGCGACGACTACTCGAAGCTGGAGGGCTACAACCCCGATGCAGACCTGAGCCTTGGCTGTGGTCTGCCCACGGAATTCGCACAGATCAAGCCCGGCGACACCGTGCTCGACCTCGGCAGCGGGGCGGGCAACGACTGCTTCGTGGCACGCGCTGCCACCGGCCCAGACGGTCGCGTGATCGGCGTGGACTTCACCCCGGAGATGATCGGCAAGGCGAAAGAGAACGCCCGTAAGCTGGACTTCCAGAACGTGGAGTTCCGCCAGGGCGACATCGAAGCGCTGCCGCTCACCGCCTGCATGGTGGATGTGGTGGTGAGCAACTGCGTGCTGAACCTGGTACCGAACAAACGCCAGGCACT
>CAYQMC010000043.1:0-2441 GCA_964418285.1 uncultured Chryseobacterium sp. | reverse complement strand
TACGCGTACTGAAACCCGGAGGGCACTTCAGCATCAGCGATGTGGTACTGGTGGGCGAACTTCCCGCTGGTCTGCAGCAGGCCGCTGAGATGTACGCGGGCTGTGTGAGCGGTGCCCTGCAAGAGGAGGAGTACTTGGGCATCATCCAGGAGCTCGGCTTCGAGGACATCACCGTTCAAAAGCGCAAAGCGATCATCATCCCGGACGATATCCTGGCGAACTACCTGAGTGCGGAGGAGATCGCGGCGTTCAAGGCCAGTGGGACGGGTGTCTTCAGTGTAACGGTGTACGCGGAGAAGAGCAGTGTGGATTGCTGTTCGCCTGCAGCGGAACGCAACGTATTGCAGGACTTGACGCCTGGTACGACTCCGGGTCAAGCCCGGAGCGACAAAGCCGGGCTGGATGGATGCGACCTCGGAGTAGCATGCTGTTGAACCCATTTCCCACTGCAACATGTTCACCATTGCCATGCTTGCCGCCCTTATGGCGCCCAACGCAACCCCGCCCATGAAACCCGAATTGCTGCCCGACGTGCAACACTATGTGGACCAACGTGTGCTTCCTGCGCTTGCGACGATACCTGCCGAGCGCAAGGAAAGCCTGGAGCTGATAGCCGATTTCGTGAAGGAACGTAAAGCCGCTGGAGCTCCTGCCGACCTCACTTTCATCTGCACCCACAACAGCCGGCGCAGTCATTTGAGCCAGCTCTGGGCAGCTGCTGCGGCATGGGCCTTCGGGCAGCAACACGTTCGCACCTTCAGTGGCGGCACCGAGGCAACAGCCTTCAACCCGCGTGCTGTGGCGGCGGTGGAGCGCGCCGGGTTCCAGGTTGAAAGGCCCGGCGGCACGAACCCACGGTACACGGTGAAATTCGCCGAGCAGCAGCAGCCTGAGCAATGCTGGAGCAAGATCTACGATGATCCCTCCAACCCACAAGAGGGGTTTTGTGCCGTGATGACCTGTTCCGAAGCCGATGGCAATTGTCCCATCGTGCGTGGCGCCTTGGATCGGGTAAGCCTGCCATACGTGGATCCCAAGGAATCGGACGGAACACCGGAAGAGGCGGCCCGTTACGATGAGCGCTGCCTGCAGATCGCAGCAGAAATGTGGTACGTGATGCAGCAAGCTGCCAAGTAGAGGGCGGCAACCGTGAGCGGACCAGATCCCAAAGCATGAGCGACACCACCCCCACCATCGGCTTTTTCGAGAAGTACCTCACCGCATGGGTACTGCTGTGCATCGCGTTGGGGATCGCCGTGGGCGAACTGGCCGGTAGTGGCATGCAGGTCATCGCCGATCTGGAGGTGAACACCGTGAACATCCCGGTGGCCATCCTCATCTGGCTGATGATCTACCCGATGATGGTGCAGGTGGACTTCGGCTCGGTGGTACGCATCGGACCGCAGTTGAAAGGACTGAGCCTCACCGTGGTGGTGAACTGGCTGGTCAAGCCCTTCTCAATGGCCTTCTTCGCTTGGCTGTTCTTCAGCAAACTCTACACAGCGTGGATCACGCCCGAGTTGGCACAGGAGTATATCGCCGGTGCAATCCTGCTGGGTGCGGCACCCTGCACGGCCATGGTATTCGTATGGAGTTACCTCAGTGGCGGCGACCCCAACTACACTTTGGTGCAGGTGAGCGTGAACGACCTGATCCTCCTGGTGCTCTTCGTGCCCATCGTACAATTTCTATTAGGCATCACCGGTATCGTCATCCCCATGGATGTGCTGGTGACCTCGATACTGGTCTTCGTCGTGATCCCGCTGGTGGCCGGATACCTCACCAACCGTTGGCTGATCAGTGCGTTTGGAGAAGCGTGGTTCAAGACTCATTTCCTGCCCAAGCTGAAGCCGCTGTCCATCTCCGCACTGTTGATCACCTTGATCCTTCTGTTCGCTTTCCAAGGGGAAAAGATCCTTGCAAAGCCGTTCGACATCCTGCTCATAGCCATTCCCCTCGCGCTGCAGACCTACTTCATCTTCTTCCTCACCTGGAAGGGTGGCCGCATGCTGGGCCTTAACTACCGCACCTGTGCACCGGCCAGCATGATCGGGGCGAGCAACTTCTTCGAACTCGCCGTGGCCGTGGCCATTGCCCTTTTCGGCTTGAACAGCGGCGCTGCGCTGACCACAGTGGTAGGTGTTCTGATCGAAGTGCCGATCATGTTGCATCTGGTCAGAATTGCCAAGCGCTGGAAGTTCGGACCGATCGACGGGTCGGCTTCAGTGTAACGACGTGTTCGCTCGCAGGGCTGCGATCCTATAGGGTCCCGGATGGCCCCTACCGAAACGGCCTGTTGGTTGCGCACAACCCGCACCCACCATTCCCCGTAGAAGCGCCCCATGCGCGGGATCTTCTTTTGCCTGGCGGTGCTGTCAAGTGTCCTGGCCGATGCCCAGGAGCGATACGGCTTGGCCCACAGCAACTACGGTGGCAGCGAC
>CAYQMC010000042.1:0-20503 GCA_964418285.1 uncultured Chryseobacterium sp. | reverse complement strand
TGGATCAGCAGACCGTTCACATCGAAGCCGGTGGTAACACCGAATTCCACGATGCCCAGGTCAAGCGTGTTCTCATCGTACACCAAGGTGTGGATGGTATAGTCGCCTTCGGCGTCCACAATGAACTCAGGCGTAGCACCAGCTTGAACGATCACCAGACCAGCGCCTTCGGTAAGCACATATACAGTGCTGTAGCCAGCAGGCACGGTGGCGTTGCCATCGGCGGTCGCGGTCAGGGTCGCTTCGCCGTTCTCCAAGCACACGGTAGCTCCACCGCTCAACGTGCCGGCATCAGCATCGCAAGGCACGACGCAGATCTCCACCGTGTAGGCCGCACCGGCCACATCGAGGCTGGCGCAGATGTCGCCACCGCCTTGGATCAGCAGACCGTTCACATCGAAGCCGGTGGTAACACCGAATTCCACGATGCCCAGGTCAAGCGTGTTCTCATCGTACACCAAGGTGTGGATGGTATAGTCGCCTTCGGCGTCCACAATGAACTCAGGTGTGGCTCCAGCTTGAATGATCACCAGACCAGCACCTTCGGTAAGCACATATACAGTGCTGTAGCCGGCAGGTACGTTGGCGTTGCCATCAGCGGTTGCCGTCAGGGTCGCTTCGCCGTTCTCCAGGCACACGGTGGCTCCACCGCTCAAGGTACCGGCATCCGCATCGCAGACAACAACACCACCAGTGATGTTCAGGGTGTAATCCTCGACCTGGCCGTACGTGCTTGTACCGCATGGTCCAGGGTTAGGACCCAATTCGGAATCATGCAAACGGACACGCATCCGGGTTTGGCCGGTCGCTGCCGTGCCAGGGATCGTGATGGTTCCACTCACGTTCGCATCGGGCTGGGGAGGCGTGGTGCTGAAGACCAATTCACCAGGCTCGAACGACTCGCTCTGGTCAAGGTCGATCCAGACCAGTACCTGGTCGGCTTCGTAGGGCTCCTCGATCGTCAGGTTGAAGGCATAGGACTGGCCTGCCTCAACGTTACCCACGACCGCGGTGAAGTCCTCATACCCGGTAACGGCGGCGGAGGTGTTGTTGATGTCGGCGAAAGAGACATTGGCGATCTTCTCGAACTCCTCGGAAGTGGCACCAGCGGTGCAGTAACCACCAGCACAAGCGACAGCGCTGGCCGAGATGGAGTAGGCTCCAACCGGTGTTGTAGCAGCATCCACCAATACAGGAATGTACCAAGTTCCAGCAGGAAGCTGGGTGAAGGTGACTTCGCAGTCGGTGTTCGTTCCAGCAACTAGACCCGTAAGCACATCAGGGCAATTGTTGGTAAGGTTGATCAGGAAGTTCTCGAAAACCGAACCGGGAACGCAGTAGTTCACCGTTACATCGGTGCATTCGGTGGTGGTGAACGCTTCCCACACAACAACGAAGGTGGTACCGGCCAGCAGGGTAGCTCCGGTGTTGTCACCAGTGAAGGTCACGGTGCTTCCAGCGCTCAGGTTCTGGGGAACCGCTCCGGTGCAGAGATCATTGGGCGGGGTGCCTCCACCTCCGCCGGAACCCACCAGGCAGATCTCGAACTGGAAATTGGTGGGCAAAGGGCTGCTGTAATAATAAACACGGATGTAGTAGGTGACGCCCACCGTGGTGCCGATGGTCCCTGTCTCCACAGTACTGTTCGGGGGGAAGGTGTCATCGATGCAACCCAGGGAGGTCAAGCTTCCGCAACTTCCGCTGAAGTATTCGATCACGGCATCGAAATCACCGAGACCAGTGACCGTGATCGTGGTGTTCGGCGTCGTGGCCTGGAAGGAGAACCACAGGTCGTTGGCTTCGGGAGAAGTGAAGCCGTTGCAGAGGATGGGATCCTGCGACTGGGTGGCACTGAATGCGTCGAAGGTCACCGGCGCGCAGGTGGTTCCCACCGAAAGTGGATTCGCAGCACCGCAATCATCACCGCCACCGCCGCGGTAATCGTAGTTCTGCTCGCCGCTGAGGGCGAAGGAGGGTTGCCATTGTGCCCGCAACTCAGCCATGGTAGGCTGGGGTTTGGGACTTTGTGCGCTTGTTCCCATGGAGAACAAAAGCGCCAATAGGGTCGTGCCTATCGCGTAGTTTTTAAGCATGGGGTTCAGTTAAGGGGTTTCATTGCTGTTACACCCTCTCGAAAGGGGGCAGAAGGGACGAAGGTATGTTCTCCGAACGTGGCTTGCGACAATGGAGGAGGTATTTTTGCCATATCATGGATATTCAGCTGGACAATATGAACGCGCTGGTAGCGGGAAGCACGCAAGGCATCGGCCTGGCAACAGCACGTGAACTATCACTCTTGGGGGCCAATGTGGTGCTCCTTGCCCGCGATCGTTCGAAATTGGACCATGCGCTCCTGCTCCTCGACACATCGAAGGGGCAACAACATAGGACAGTATGCGTGGACATGAGCGATACCCTGTCCCTTGCCGCGAACGTTTCGGCACTTGCCGCCAACGGGCCCATCCACATCCTGGTCAACAACACCGGTGGCCCGCCTCCTGGCCAGGCCCACGAAGCCGGTGTGGATGCCTTCGAAGCGGCATTTCGCCTGCACCTGCTGGCTTATCAGACCTTGGTACTCGCCTTGGTGCCGGGCATGAAGCAGGAAGGGCATGGCCGCATCATCAATGTCATCAGCACCAGCGTGAAGCAGCCGTTGCACAACCTGGGGGTGAGCAATACCATACGGGGTGCCGTTGCCAGCTGGGCCAAGACGCTGGCCAACGAACTGGGGCCGTTTGGCATAACAGTGAACAACGTTTTGCCTGGAGCGACCAGCACGGAGCGCCTTGCTGCGATCATCCGCAACAAAGCGCTCAAGGCCGGAAGCACCGAGGACGAGGCTGCCCGCGAGATGATGGGCGAGGTCCCCTTGCGCCGTTTCGCCAAGCCGGAGGAGATCGCCGCCGCCGTGGCCTTCCTGGCCGGACCGTCCGGGGCCTACATCAATGGCATCAACCTTCCCGTGGATGGCGGACGTACGGCCTGCCTCTGATCAGGATACACGCACGCTGAGCGGGATCTGGTAGTACACCGGCACCGCATGTCCCCCCTGGCTACCGGGCACGAATTCCGGTAAGCTGCGGATCACCCGCTCGATCTCTGCTTCGATGGCTGGTGCCACACGTGGGGTGCAGACCAACTTGCCGATCCTGCCCTGTTCATCGATCTCGAAGGTGATGGTGGTGCGCACTGGTTCCCTGACCCCTGGCGGGATCCTGAAGCGCCGCTCCAGATGTTTGCCGATCCGCTCTTCGGTACAGGCATCCACATGCTCCATACCGCGCTTCATGCAGTCCACGAAGTGTGGGCGTATGCTCACGAAATTCCAGTGGGCAGGCCCCGGCGTACCGGCGGGTTCCACGGGTCCCGGATCCACCGGCTGCACAGCCACCGGTTCCGGATCCAAAGCACCCGACTCCGGGTCGACCACAACAGGATCGGGCGCCACAGGGTCGGGGATGCCTGCCACGATGGGACCTCCCCCACGCTTGGCCTTTTTCTTCTGCTGCGGCAACACGGTCTTCTCGATCACCACAGGTGGCAGTATCGCCGTAATGTCGCTGTCTTCGATCGGGTCCCAGGGCTCATTGTGTTTGGGCGCTTCACCGCCGCGCCACTCGAAAGCGACCAAGGTGAGGGATAGGGCCGCAAGCAGCCCGAAAGTGAAGCGACGACCGTTCTGCCGGCAGGTCGTGTGCCAAGGATGTGTGTAGGTGGCCATGGTGCGTCTTTACACCATTGAACCCCGCACGGGCCAGGATCATTGCGGCCGCTGTGCGACCAACCTGAATCCTTTGCCATGTACATTGATGATCTCCAGCGAAGGATCTTCGCGGAGGTACTTGCGCAGCTTCGCGATGTACACGTCCATGCTGCGCCCGCTGAAGTAACTGTCGTTGCCCCATACCTGTTTCAGCGCTGCGCTCCGCTCCAGAACATCGTTCCGGCTGGCGCACAGAAGGCGCAATAATTCCGATTCTTTGGTGGTCAAGCGGCGCTCGCCGGCGGGGGTGCGCAGGATCTGCTTGCGCGGATCGTAGGTGGAGGAGCCCATTTCGTACACTTCCGGTTCCGGTGCAACGGGCTGCACACCGTTGGCCCTGCGCAGCACGGCGGTCACCCGCAGGAGCAGCTCCTCCATGCTGAAAGGCTTGGTCATGTAATCGTCCGCACCGTGTTCAAAGCCTTGCAGGGTATCCTGCTTCATGCTCTTGGCCGTGAGGAATATGATGGGTGTGGAGGCATCCTTGGCGCGGATCTCCCGCGCCAGGGTGAAGCCATCCTTGACGGGCATCATCACGTCCAGCACCAGCAGGTCGTACCCTCCCTTGGCATACGCTTCCCAACCCTGTTGGCCATCGGTTCGGAGGTCCGCATCGAAACCCTTGGCGCGCAGGTACTCCACCAGTAGCCCGCCCAGGTTCGGGTCATCTTCCACGAGGAGCAGGCGTGTCTGCTTGGACATGTTCGAACGGTATGAAGATGTGGAATGTACTGCCTTTACCGGGTTGGCTCTCCAAGCGGATGCGTCCACCGTGTCGTTCCACCACGCTTTTCACGTAGCTCAGACCAAGGCCGAAGCCTTTGGCGTTGTGGATGTTGCCTGTGGGTACCCGGTAGAGACGGTCGAAGATCTTGCGGTGCTCTGAGCTGGCGATCCCGATGCCTTTATCACTGATACTCACGGTAAGGCCTTCATCGTTGCTGCGTGTGGCGATGCGGATACGCGGCTCCTGTTCGCTGTATTTGATCGCGTTATCGATCAGGTTGTAGAGCAGGTTGCTCAGGTGGGTCCGGTCGCCATACACGTGGTGGATCTCAGCACCAAGATCCAGTTCGATCCGTCCATTCCTGCGTGTCACCTGCATGCTGCTGCTGCGCACCACATCCTGCACCAGGTTATGAAGGTCCAACTCCACGCGCTTGACCAGCATCTGACCATCATCCATGACGGCACTTTGCAGGACGTTCTCCACCAAGGATCCCAAGCGCTTGTTCTCGTCGCGGATCATGTTGGTGAATCGCCGCACCTGTTCATCGGTACGCGGAAGCGACGGGTCGGCCAGTGCTTCGCAGGCGAGACCGATGGTGCTTATCGGGGTCTTCAATTCGTGCGTCAGGTTGTTCACCAGGTCGGTCCGTATCTCGCCGATGCGCTTCTGCCGAAGAATGGTGCGCACCGTATGGATGAAGGCACCCAGGATCACCAACAGAAAAAGTGCCGAGATACCCAGCATGGGTGCGACCCCGCGCAGTACAGTCGCATCACGCTCGGGCAGGAGCACGTGCAGATAATGGGGTTCTCCAGAGAAGTCATGGCGGAACAGCCGTGTGCGGTTCGTCGTTGCGGCAAGCTGGGCCACGGCAACATCCTGCTCGTTGAAGAGCAGCACGGGCTCTCGCTCCGCAGTGAACACACCGTAAGGATGGGAACCAGGCAAGCCGATGGCACCCAGCTCGTGGTTGAGCAGGGAGTCCAACAGCGCCGGATCCATGCGCTGGCGGATATCGCGCTCCATTTCCAAGGCCAGGATCGCCCGGACCATGTCGGTCACCAGGCCCTCGTACTCCTCGGCTTGTCCTGCCGTGAGCATGAGCTGTTGGCCCAAGCTATCCAAGCCCATCGGCAACATGGCCCCCACCGTTGTACCTCGCACTCCGGACTGCGCAGCGATGCCCGGAGCACCAATGCTTGGAGTGCCCCGCAGGGTATCGAGCCGGCTGAGCAGCTCGCGCCCCACCTTGTGCCGTCCCAGATCGCCCATCTTCTCCACGCGTTCCAAGCGCTCACTGATGGCGTCCAAGGCGTTGTCCACCCGTTGTTGGAACTCCGCTTCCTTGAGGGTGATGGTGCTGCGCAACCAATGCACCTGCACACCGATCAAGCCGGCCAAAGCCAGTGAAATGGCCGCGAACAGTCCAAGGATCCAGCGCTTTTCCACTTGCGCGAAGCTACACCTGCCCGTGCTCTCCCTGGGGGATCAACGATCGTTAACGTTCGTTCGCACCACATTAACAAGCACCCCGTTACACCCCCGGTACTTTTGTATCACGGATGTGCTCATCACACATCGTGTTTTGGTGACCGGAACGCTGGGCCTTCAACGGACAGCGCTATTCGGAACAAGGGAGCGGCCCCGGAAAGGTTTGGCCTTCACCGGTACCGCGCAATAAGGGTGACGAAGGGTTCCGCAAGGAGCCCTTCGGCATGTTCAAGCATTTCCTCTGCCTGCACGCAACAGGTACACCAATGCAGCCACCGCAAGGAACAGCCCGCCGAACTCGCGCACCAATTCGATGTGCGGCTCTTCGGCCTTCATGGTGCCCACGATGGTCGGCATGCCCATGCGCACCCAGTCCACGAAGTCGGGTACAAAGCTCAGCATCCACACCGTCAGCACAAGGAGCAGTACCACCGTGAACGGACGGTTGTAGCGCCGGAACGCGGCCATTCCCCAAAGCACCGCAACCGCCGCGTAGGCGAGGAACCACAGCCAAGGGTCGGGGTCGTTCAGTTGCAGGGCGGCCGTGAGCGCAAAAAGCAGTGCGAAGAAGATGGCGAGGTAACGCATCGTGTATCAGTGGGTCGGTAACTGGATCCAACGCAGCGTAAGGAGACGCAAGGGCGCAGAGTATGTAGGGGTCATCGTGGAGAGAGGCGCAGAGAAGATCCCGCAGCGCGGGATCCTCTGCGTCCAGTTCATCAAGAAAGCAATGCCAACGCTGCGTTCTCCGCGACTCTGCTCTCTGCGTTGCGGCATACCAGTATTCAGAATTCGATGCGGTAGCTCAGGTTGGGGATCAAGCCCAGTTGGTACCGGGTGACCACAGTTCCTTGGCGCCGGTCGAAGTAGCGGAAGGCTTCGTTCTGTGCATTGCTCACGTTCTGCAGGTCCAGCGCCCATTGTCCGGTCCTGCCGGCACGGTCCATTTTCCGGTACACGCGCAGGTCTGCGCGGAACACATCGTTCAATTGTCCGGACCAGGGTGCGGCACTGTTGTCCGGAATAGGAACACCGTCACGCACGCGTACCTCGATCGGCGTGTAGCGCATTCCCGCCATGGCAAACAGGCGCCCGCTCAATCCCCAGGTGCGCACCCGGTCGTCCTTGGTCTTGCGCCATTCGCGCCCGGCCATGGCGTTGGTCATCCACTGGCCGTTCCAGCGGGTATCCCGCTCTACACCGGAGCGTCCGGTGTAGGTGCTTTGGTACACGGTGCCGTTCAATTGGATGAAATAGCCCTGTTCGAACGATCGGTCCATGGATAGTTCCACCCCGGTGTTGCGCCCGTCGCCTGCCGACACCTGTGGCAGCAACTGCGGTTCATCCCACACGTTCAGCGACCCCAGGGACTCCTCCTGTTCGAAATTGAACTGAGGCGCCAGCACAGGAACCTGTGAGAGTTGCTGGTGGTAGACCTCCACACGGAAGGAAAGCCGTTCGTTCACGGCATGGTCATAGCCCAGCACGATGTCCTCGGAACGCATCAAACCCAGGTCGGTATTGTTCGGCAGGAATGGGAACTCACCCATATTCAACAATTGGTGATAGGGCAACTGCCCACGCACACCGTAGTTGATGCCGATGCTGCGCCCCTTGGCCATGCGCCACCGCAAACCTGCGCGTGGTTCCAACAGCTCGCTGCCATTGTACGTGAAGTGGCTGTAGGCCAGTCCGGCCGAGGCTTGTAAATGTTCGGTCAGGTCGAAGCGTGCATGGGCGAAGGGCCGCAGGAGCCAACCTGTGACCTCCTGCTCAAAGAGGTTCTCCACCCGCCGTTCCATGGCGCTACCGCCATACCCATAGCGGAAGCGCGGACCCGTGGAAGCATCCACTTGCGCCAGCACCGAGAGCTTGCTTTCGTACAGACTTCGCCTGCTCTGGCCGATCGGCTCAAGGTCCGTTCCGAAGTTGGTATCGTCGCGGTCCTGGTAGGCAGCGCTCCAAACCACGGTGCTGCTGAAGATGCTGTGTTCACCCAGCGGCAGCCTGAGCGTGGTGCCCACGGCCCCCATGTTGGAGGTGTAGGTGATGTCGCGACTGTCCTTGTCGAACTCCCAGGTCGCGGTATCGCGATCGGCCTCGAAGACGTTGCTGCTCATGCCGCCCATGCCGAAGAGCCTGACCTCGCCTCGCTGGCCCAGCTTGGTGCCCACGTGGAACGACAGGTCCTGGAAACCGATGACCTCATCGCCCAGGTCCACACCCATGGCACTTAGCACGCCGAGTGTGGAGTAGCGGTAGTTCACCAAATAGAAGGCCTTGTCGTTCTTGCCGATGGGACCTTCAGTACTCAGGTCCAGACCGATCAATCCCGCTTGGATCGTCCACTCCCGTTCGCGGGTGTTACCACGCCGAAGTTCCATGTCCATCAAACCACCCATAGCATTTCCGTAGGCCACAGGCGAAACCCCGGTGCGCAGGCGCGAAGGCGCCAGCATCTGCGCGCTCAGGATGTTCACACCACCACCGCTCAGTGTGGGCAGATCGGTGGGCGTACCAGCATTCCCCAAATGGTTCGGACTTACGATCTCCGCGCCTTCCAGCAGCCAGGCATTCGCATTGGGGCTGTTGCCCCGAACGACCAGGTGGTTGGCCTGATCGTTCGCGGCTGCCACGCCGGGCGTGCTCATCACCAGCCGCGCGGGATCCTGGAACATGGCCGGGTAGCGCAGGCCCTGCTCCACGGTGAAGCTTCGCACGCCGAGTGGTTCCAATTCTTCGCGTGCCATCGCCGTTACGGTGAAGGTCTCCAAGCCCACGGAGGCTGGACCCAGGGCAACGGGAAGCACCGTTTCCTTGCCACTGCGCACCCAGACTTCAGGCACGAGCAAGGTCTCGTAGCCCAGCAGCCGAACACGAGCGGTGTACAAACCGACCGGCACCTGCTGGAGCACAAAGCGACCCAGGCTATCCGAGGTCGTGCCGATCAGCGGATCGCTGGGTTCGAGCAGCACAGCGGCATCGGCCAAGGGGGTTCCGGTGCGTGCATCCACCACCGTACCACGCACCGTACCGCGCGGCTCTTGGGCCAGGGTAAGCAGGGAGGTGGCAAAGCCGATGCAGAACAGGAAGGCACGCGGGGCGAACATGCTGCTATGTTACGGAGTGCGAGGGGAACGCCTATCCATTCCACTTATGGAACTCGCACCTACCAAGCATCACAACATCCGTACAATGCAGCCGGATGGCCTTCAGAGGTCCCCTCTGAAGGCAGGAAAGGTGAACTACCCATGGACCTTCCCGCCCCTGACATCCAGAAGCGCTTTCCCCCCTACTTCACCAACCCAGCCTTGATCGCGATCCGCACCAACCCCGCGATATTGTGCGTATCCAGTTTCTTCATCAGGTTGGTGCGATGGGTGTCCACGGTGCGGGGGCTGATGAAGAGGCGCTCGCCGATCTCCTTGTTGGTGAGGCCCTCCGCCAGTGCGGCCAGCACTTCGGTTTCGCGTTCGCTGAGGTCCTTCAGCAGGCCGCTTTGTGCAGCGTTCTCCTGACGGTTGCTCAGCAGGCTTTCCATGAGCGCACTGCCGAAGTGTTTGCGCCCGGCATGCACATCGCGGACGGCGAGCAGCAGCTCATCGCGGCCGCAGTTCTTCACCAGGTAACCATCGGCGCCCAACTCCATCATGCGTTGCACCATGGCGGCCTCGTCGTGCATGCTCAGGATGATCACCTTCACCTGCGGCCACTTGTCCTTGATGCGTTCGGTGGCGGCCAACCCATCCAGCACGGGCATGTCGATGTCCATGAGAACCACGTCCACGGCCAGGTGCTCCACGGCGTGGATGGCTTCGGCGCCATTCTCTGCCGTGCCGATGCACTCGATATCCGGCACGCTGGCGAGCAGGCCTTGCAGGCCATCGGTGATGATGCGGTGGTCGTCGGCGAGCAGTACACGGATCGCTGCAGCTGAAGTGCTCATGCGGGAACGGGTGCTTGGATGGGTACGCGCACACTGGCCTCGGTGCCTTGCTGCGCTATACCGCTTATGGTGAATGTGCCGCCCAGGGAGCGCGCACGGTCGGTGACATTTCGCAGGCCGATCCCCGAAGAAGTACCCGGTACGTAGCCTTTGCCATTGTCCTGCACCAACAGCACCAAATGGTCCTTGTTGCGCAGCAGCTGTACATCCACCTGTGTGGCCTGGGCGTGTTTGAGGATGTTTCCCACCAGCTCCTGCGCGATGCGGTAGAGGCCAGTGGCCCGTTCGGGACGTATATCGGCCTCTACACCGAAGTGGTCGAAGGTGCATTGCACGCCGGTTCCATGGAAGCTGCGTTGAAGCATTTCCTTCAAGGCCGGAACGAGACCAACACGGCTCAATGCCTTGGGCATCATCTGATGGGCCAGATCGCGCACCTCGCGGCTCGTGTCGTCCACGATGTGGATCACTTCTTCCAGCGGTGCTGAAAGGCCATTGCCTCCCTTGATGCTTTCCAGGCGGTGTTTCAAACCACCCAGTTGCTGACCGATGCCATCGTGCAACTAAGCCGCCAAACGACGGCGTTCGCTTTCCGTGGCCTCGAACACGGCCTTCAGTCCGGCATCGCGTTCGGCGATGATGGCGGCATCGCGCTCGGCACGCAGGCGCCGTTGTTTCACTTGGTAAAAGAGCAGTCCGCTCACCACCACCAGCACCAAGGCGATCAGGCTTATCCAGATGTAGAGTTGCCTCCGCGCGGCCTCGGCCCCCAGCTGGGCGATGGAGCGGTCCTTCTCGGCAACTTGGTACCGTTGTTCCAGCTCGAAGATGGTCTTGCTATTGGTCTCGTTGAAGAGGCTGTCCTTGATGGCGAAGGCCCGGCGGGTATGGAACAAGGCACCACTCGCATCATCCAACGTTTCGCGACATTCTGCCAGGCGCTCGTGGCAATATTGTTCCAAGTAGGGGTAGTTCATGGCCCGCGCCCTGTGCACTCCTTCCTCGAAGTAGGCAATGGCTTGCTGGGTGCGCCCCCAGCTCTGGTAAAGATCGCCGAAATAGACCTGCTGCTCGGCGAGCCCGTGTTCATCATTGGTGATCCGCCGGATCGTGTCCGCGCGTAGCATCAGGTCATGTGCATCCTGGAAGCGCTCTTGAAAGAGCAGGTAGGAGGCCACCCTGTTCAAGCTGTATGGCAGGCCCACACTGTCCTGTTGCGCTTCCACCAGGACAAGTCCCTTGCGTGCGAAATAGAGTGCACTGTCCATGTCTCCGTTCATTTCGTGCAATGGTGCGTAGTTGTTGTATGCGCGGGTCAATGCCTCCTGTGCACCCAAGGATTCGAGGATCGCGATCCCTTCCCGGTAGTAAGCGAACGCCTGGGGCAGGTCACGGCGTTTGAGGCCATGGCCTAGATCACAGAGCATGATGCCCAAGGGCAGGGGGTCCCCCAGTTCGCGGAATAGATCAGCCGCTGCGAGGCTGTGGTAGGAAGAAGAGTCCAACTGGCCGGAAAGCCCTGTGATCATTGCGAGTTGGCGGTGCAGGTTCGCACGGTCCGCCAGGCCCCGGTCGTTGGGTTGGGCATCTCTACGAGACTCTGCCAAGGCGCGCTCGAACAGGGCTTGGGAACGCGGCAGGTCGCGCACCATATCGTTGTAGGGGATAGCCAGCGCGGAATCCACCAAGGACTGTGACGGCTGGCCCCAAGCCGTTACGGAAGAGAGTATCGATACCAATATCCCAACGAGGGCGGCCAGAAAACCACTTTGCATCCTTTCCATATACACAGCGCCTGCAAAGAATGCACACGCATGCCGACCCACCAAATGCAGAACAGGCCACTCCTTGCGGAATGGCCTGCCTAGCTGGAGCGAACGCTGTTCAAGCGATCATTGGATGGTAACGGACTTGGTTCGGACCATCTCCTTACCGAAGTAGATGCGCTTGCCACCGATGACCTCGTTGTTGTACTTGTAGGGGGCGATCTGCACCAGGCTTGCACCGGTTCCCGCACCGGCCAGTTCCGCGGCGGAGAAGGTGCAGGCTGTGGCATTGCCGGCCAGGGTCTTGCTCACGCTGCCTACCAGGAAGATGACGGAATCAGCACCGGTCACCTGTGTTGTAGTGAGCGTGTAGCCGTTCGCACGCACCACTGTCTCGGCGCTGGTGATGGCGGCCACCGTTGGGAAGGGGAACGCGGTGACGCTGCGGGTGAAGGCGGGGAATCCGCTGCCGCCCTGCACGTTCCACTCCACGCCAGTACCGAAGTCCACTCCGGTGGGGTTGGTCTGGGAGGGCTGCGAAACGTAGCTGTTGTTGCTCTGGCGGGTAAGCGCAACGCTGTTCAGCGATACATCACCCACGTTCACGAAGGAGGCGAAGCCATCGTTGGTGAAGGCTCCTACCCCAAGCCCGATCTCGATATCGATGGGACCGATGGGCGTGCTTTGGGTGCTGAAGGTGCGCACCGCCCAGAGCGAAGCGTCGGCATCGGTGAAATTGGGCGTGGTGCTGGGAGTGCTCGTGTTGGAGCCTCCTCCACCCCCGGGTGCGGCAGGTGGCGCGGGATCATCCTTCTTGCAGGCGGTGAAGGCCATGGCCAGGCCAAGAACGAGCGAGAAACGTAGGAGTGAGGAATGTGTGGGTGTGTGCATGAGTGCTGTGTTTTGCAAAGATTTCCCCTTGCTACGCACAGCGTTCATCCGTAAGGTCCCGTGATCCGCTACGGCATGCACCGTAGATGCATCATCGCACAGTAGCCGAAGCGTGATCGTTGATGTGCCCCTATCCTCCAGCGTATGGCACGTGATCAGAGCGGAATGTTACCGTGCTTCTTCTTTGGCAGCTTGTCCACTTTGTTGCGCAGCATGTCCAGCGCTGCCATGATCTTGATGCGCGTATCGCTGGGGCGGATCACTTCGTCCACGAAACCGCGCGCGGCCGCTTCGTAGGGGTTTGCGAACTGTTGCTTGTACTGTGCCTCTTTCTCGGCAAGCTTCGCGGCAGGGTCGGCAGCTTTCGCGATCTCGCCCTTGAAGATGATCTCCGCCGCGCCCTTGGCACCCATCACGGCGATCTCGGCACTGGGCCAGGCGTAGTTCATGTCGGCGCCGATGTGCTTGGAGTTCATCACGTCGTACGCGCCACCATAGGCCTTGCGGGTGATGACGGTGATGCGCGGCACTGTTGCTTCGCTGAAGGCGTAGAGCAACTTGGCGCCGTGGTTGATGATGCCGCGCCATTCCTGGTCGGTGCCGGGTAGGAAGCCGGGGACATCCACGAACACGAGCAAGGGGATGTTGAAGGCATCGCAGAAGCGCACGAAGCGCGCGGCCTTGGTGCTGGCATCGATGTCCAACACTCCCGCAAGCGTGGCGGGTTGGTTGGCCACGCAACCCACCGTTCGGCCCGCCACGCGTGCGAAGCCCACCACCATGTTGCGGGCGTATTCCGCATGCACCTCCATGCTGCTATCGGGGTCGATCACCGCGTTCAGCACATCGCGGATGTCGTACGGTTGGTTGGGATTATCCGGGATGATGTTGTCGAGTGCCGGACGTCGATCATCACCCGGGGTATACTCCATCGTTGGGGGGTCCTCCTCGCAGTTGCTGGGGATGTAGCCCACCAAACGACGCAGGTCGCGAATCGCTTCTAGTTCGTTGACCGCGGTGAAGTGGGCAACACCACTCTTGGACGCGTGCGTACTGGCACCTCCCAGCTCTTCGCTTGTCACCTCTTCATGGGTCACGGTCTTCACCACGTTGGGCCCGGTCACGAACATGTAGCTGCTGCCTTCGGCCATGAGCACGAAATCCGTAAGGGCCGGGCTATACACGGCACCACCGGCACACGGTCCCAGGATGGCACTGATCTGCGGGATCACGCCACTGGCGCGCACATTGCGGTAGAAGATGTCGGCATAGCCGGCCAGCGAGACCACACCTTCCTGGATGCGGGCACCCCCGCTGTCGTTCAGCCCGATCAGCGGTGCACCGTTCTGCATGGCAAGGTCCATGATGCGACAGATCTTGGCGGCATGGGCTTCCGCCAGTGAACCACCAAGCACGGTGAAGTCCTGCGAGAACACATAGACCAAACGACCATCGATGGTGCCATAGCCCGTGACCACACCATCGCCCAGGAACTTCTGTTCGGACAGCCCGAAATTGGTGCTGCGGTGCGTCACCAGTTGACCGATCTCCTGGAAGGAACCTTCGTCCAGCAACAAGTCGACCCGTTCCCGGGCCGTCAGCTTGCTTTTCTTATGCTGTGCGGCAATGCGTTCGGCGCCGCCGCCCAACCGGGCCTGGGCGATCCTTTCGTCGAGGGTATCGAAATGCTGGTTCATGATCTTGGATGCAGGTGGCAGGGGTCCATGGTGCCGAAGGATGACCAAAGGCACCTCAGCGGTGCCAAAGGTAGACCCAGCGACCAAGCATGATGCTCCCTTTCGAGCGGGTGCTGTGCCGACGCATCACCCTCCTGTTGCATCGAGGCAATAGCCGGCAGCGAAATCGAGACTGCCCTACCAATGGCTGTCATTCGTCGTGCCCTCGTTGACGATTCGCTTCGCTTGCCCCGTGTATGGGACCAGTGCTTACTTTGCTTCCCTCATGCGCTGGCGCTTCGCCGACCTCCCTGTCCGTACCAAGTTCATGGTGACCTTGGGTATTCCCGTATTGGGAATGGTGCTGTTGATCGGCAAACAGGTGGACTCCAACATCAAGCGGAGCAATGTATACGGCTACATCAAAGGGCAAAGTGAGCGCATAGGGCTTCTTGCCGAAGTGATGCATGCGCTGCAGAAAGAGAGCGCCTTCTCCGTAGGCTATCTCACCGGCCGGCCAGTGACCGAGAATGCGCTGCGGTTGCAGTACACGCGGACAGATGCTGCGCTGCAGGCCTTGCAGGAGCCGGAGCAGTTCCCCACCTCGTCGCTGGACGAGACCCGGGCCTTCGGCGACCTTGAGGTGCACCGTGAGCGAGCACGGTCGCGCACCATGTCGCTTGCCCAGGTCACCCGCCCCTACCGCTCCATGAACAATGCCCTCTTGGATGAAGTAGGGCGGGTAGGCAAGCTCGCCCTGGACCCCGAGACCAAGGATCGACTCTATGCCCATCTGCGGCTATTGCACGCCAAATTAGCACTGAGCGTGGTACGGGACCGTATCAGCATGGGCTTCAGTGACGCTGGACTGGGGTTGGCCGAACTGACCTTGCTCAGTGACCAGATCTCCCAATACGAGACCAACATGGTGCTGTTCGAACGCGATGCACCCGCGGAGGTCATGAGCACCTACCGCACTGTCTTCCAGGGTCCGGAGGTGAACTTCATGCGTTCCGTCATCGGTACTGTGAAGGAAAGGCGCGCCTTGACGCAGGGAAGCTTGGAGCCCGATCGGTGGTGGGAGCTTTCATTGCTGGCATTGGACAAACTGAAGCAGGTCGAGGACCATTCCCTGGAGCTCATTGTTGAGGCCACGGCGGCCAACAGCCGCAATGCCCGTTTGCGCCTGCTGATCGTATTGGCCGCACTGATAGGTGTGGTTGGTGCGGTGACCGTAATGGGAGTGCTGATCATGCGCGGGCTGCGCCTTACGGTCAGCGAGGTCACCAGTGCAGCACGATCCCTGGCCGTGGGTGATGTGAGTGCCGAAGTGCCTGTGAACAGTGCTGACGAGATCGGCGAGATGGCCCTTTCCTTCAACGGGATGATCGACAACATCCGGGGGTTGGCCAACAGTGCCGAATCCATCGGCAAGGGCAACTACGACACCACGGTGAACGTGCGCGGCCCCAAGGATGTGCTGGGCATCGCACTGTCGCGGATGAAGGAGAACCTGAAGGCCGCACGGCTTAGGGACGATGAGCAGACCCGGGCGCTACAGGCCGAAAAGGAGAAGCTGGAACAGGCGAACGAGCGGATCCATGTGTTGATCAAGGAGATGCATCATCGGGTGAAGAACAACCTGCAGGTGATCGCCAGCCTGCTACGGCTGCAGTCCGGCACCTTTACCGATGCACGCCTGCAGGCCGCATTCGACCAAAGCCAGAACCGGGTCACCTCCATGGCGCTGATCCACGAAAAGCTGTACAAAGGCGATGAGCTCGCCATGGTGGACGTCGGCTCCTACATCCAGGAGCTGTTCTCCGAGCTGGTCCGCCTCAACGATGTGAGCGATCGCATCGCCTACAGCGCTGACATCGACAGCGAACTCGCCTTCGAACTGACGACCATGGTACCATTGGGGCTGTTGTTGAACGAATTGATCACCAACTCCTTCAAACACGCTTTCCAAGGCCGCGAAGAGGGCCATATCCTGTTGGCCATCCACCAAGCCGAAGTGAAGACCTTCGATCTGCACTACACCGATGACGGGGTGGGCTTGCCGTTGGAAAAGATGCAGGACGATGGCACAACCTTGGGCATGTCACTGATCGACAGCCTGGTGGACCAGCTGAACGGTCGCATGACGGTGGAGGGCGACGAACGTGGAACGCGCTACCACATCCGTTTCCGTACCCGGTGATCGTCCGGGATCAGTTGTCCTTTTCCAGTTCGGCCTCCACCTCTTCCGTGATGTCCATGTTGTGGTACACGGCGTTCACATCCTCGTCCTCCTCCAGCAGATCGATCAACTTCATGGCCTGCCGCACGGTGTCAGCATCACTGGGGTTGGTGACCAGCGGATAGCGCTTCAACTCGGCGCTCTTCACATCCACATCGAGTTCATCGAGCTTCTGTTGCATGAGGCCGAACGACGCGAATGGAGCGAACACGATGAAGCCTTCCTCGTCGCGCACCACATCATCGGCACCGCCGTCGATCACTTCCATCTCGAACTCGTCCGGATCCCTGCCCTTAAGCGCCGCGGTCTCGATCACGAATTCCGCCTTGCGCTCGAACATGTGGCCCAATGACCCACTGGTACCCAGCGTACCGCCCACCTTGGAGAAGTAGCTGCGTACGTTGCCCACGGTGCGGTTCACGTTGTTGGTGGCGGCATCCACGAAGATGGCCACGCCACCCGGCGCGTAGCCCTCGTACGTGATCTCGTGGTAGTCCGCTTCCTCGCCACCGGCTGCTTTCTTGATGGCCCGTTCCACGATCTCCTTGGGCATGTTCATCCCGCGGGCGTTCTGGATGGCCATACGCAGGCGCGAGTTGGCATCGGGATTGGGGCCACCGGACTTCACGGCCATGGAGATCTCCTTGCCGATGCGGGTGAAAAGCTTGCTGAGTTTGGCGTTCCGCGCGAAGATCTTGTGTTTGCGCTTTTCGAAGATACGGCCCATGGCTTGCTGGAGTTGCTTAGGATAACCGTCCGGATACGAACGGGGCCGCTAAAATAGGCCAGCACGAACTAGGCCCTGGGAAAGCCTCCGACCGACGGTGGAACAGGAAGCCGCAAGACACCTACCCGGGTCACGGGGGCGCTTGCGGCTTCAGCGGGATCCAATTCCCTCGTTGCGCCGGAAGTGGTAACGGCAGTGTTCCGCTGCACGAACCACGCGGTGCTAATTGAACCCCACCAGTGTAAGGCCTATGTTGAAGGGCGTGAGTTCGGGCCCTTTTCCGTCGCGGAAGAGCGGCGTAAGCGAGTACTCGGCGAAGAGGTTTAGAGCGCCATACCCGACCCGCACGCTGGCCGCGGCTCTGTATGGCAACAGCTGGTAGTCACCCTTGTCACGGTCCTTGCGGTTCTCTCCGTCCAAGCGGTACTTCTGTTTGTACATGGTATCGAAATACCAGCTACCTACCACACCTGCGGCGAGGTGGAAGTTCCCCTTGCGATCGAAGCCCTTGGCATTCTTCGCAAGGATCTCCTCTTCCGAAGGGAGCCGCGCGCGCTTGGTGTTGAACTCCAGCATCAGGGGCACACGCAGGCCCATCTGCCGCAGCTTGTTCTTGCGGAACTCCGGGCTGTCGATCTCCACGCCGTAGATGGAATCGGTGTTGTAGGCGAGCAACACATTGTTCTTCAGGTGGTAGCTGGTGAACTCCCAGCCCAGGCCGGTGAGCAGGCCCACGTGGTGGCTACCGAACTCGATCTTCTGTTCCATGAAATTGATGCTGAAGAAGCGCGATCGGCTGTTGTCGATCTCCATGAACTCGGCATCGCCACCAAGATCGGCATCGTTGTCAGGCCCCAGCAACGTATTCACGCCCAGGTCCAACCCGCTCCAATACGTGAACAGGTTACGGCGTGCAGTGCGGTCCTCGCGCATCTCCTGCTCCACATCGATCTCCGTGGGTTCGTCCTTACGGGGGGAGGTGATGATCGTTATGAGCTTGCGCCCCGTGGTGATCCGGATGGTGTCGTGCTGGTCACCTTGGTCCAGGGAGTCATAAGGGTTGCTGACCTGGACCTTGGTCCCCTTGCTTCCGGCAGTGATCGATAGGTTGCGCCCGTCGAGTCCTTCGAGTTTCGTGCTGTCCTCCTGGGCCTGGACGAACAGAGCAAGGCACAGGATGGTGATGGTGATGATGATGCGCATGGCGTCAGGGTGTTGATGCTGCTTTGAAGATGTGACGGACCACTTCTTGAATAGTTACAAATGCCCCCCTCGGAAAAGCAGAAAGCCCCAATTCCTGGGGCTCTCAGCGGTTGCAAAGGGATCCGCTCATGTGCTCGCACCTTCCCGCTTGAACACAATGTGCATGTGGGTGGTCTTCCACACACCTTCGGGATTGTCGCCGATGTCGATGCGGGAGAGTTTACGCAGGACGTACGCCTTCAGGCTTTCATTCTCGGAGAGGCACTCCATCACTTCCACGCGACCTTCCTGATCGATCACGAAGCTGACGAAGACCTCGCCGATCATGTTCTTCCCGGCAGAGATCGGAAACGACAGGTGACGGTTGAGCGCACGATCCAAGCTGCGCTCCAATGTGCTGCGCTTGACGTCTGGATATCCATCGTCGGAAATGGGTTCGGATGCGTGTGCACTACCAAGTGCGAAGACGGTCGCAAGCGTGAGCGCGATGCGGGAGAATGTGGTTTTCATGGCTTTTTGGTTCTTGGTGTTCTACTCCCATGGGACGACCTGTGCCGTTCAACTGTTACAACTTCAAGGCGCGATAGTGATGAACGGGAATGTCGCACGATGAACGGCTCAGTATCCTGTGATCGAGGTGTACGCCGATCCCTGTCGTAGGACGCCACAACGGACCATGCCGATCAAGAAGGGATGTAGAAGGTCGAAGGCGGGCTCTTCAGCGCCTTGCGCTGATGGACAGGTTGCGGCCCAGGCGTAGCTGGAACCTGCTCACCCGGCCATCCGCTTCGCGGTCCAGGGTAAGTCCGGCGCCGCTACCGGCCACCGTGCGAAGACCTTTATCCACCGCTGCCACGGCGTCGGTGGCATCCAAGGGGCGAGGTCCATCCTCTTCCGGATCGAGCACCCGCTTGCGCACCTCACCCGCAAGAAAGGTAGCCAAGGGGACCCCCTCGGAACGCACCTCGGCCGAAGGGCGGTCCTCATATGCCAAGGCATCGCTACCCGGAACATCCGCTTCCAAGAGTACCGCCGTCGGCAATGTGGCATCGCCTTGGAGCGGGTCGCGCGGTTCCATGGGATCGATCGCGGTGCGCTGTTCCTCGGGTTGCTGCTCCAAAAGGGCAATGGACGCCCTGTTCTCCATAGGAGGCACCGGGGAAACGCGGGTTGGCGCAGTGGCACGCTGTGGTACTGGATCCGTGAGCGTGTCCGGTCCATCCACTTCCGTTGTGGAGTTGTCATCCCCTCCCTGCACGCCTTCCTCCACATCAGCCACCATCGGTCCCACTGCTTCCCTGCGCGGTTGGTCGACCAATCCAGGAACTGTGTCCACGGTGGGTGTGCGCAACAAGGCCCACGTGGCAAGACCAAGCAGAACGGCGATCGTCGCCGCCACCCGAAGGCGCATTGCCCAGGATGCTCGCGCTGCACCGATGGCGATCACCTTACCACCTTTCTTCAGTCCATCCTTCGCAGGATATGCGACGGGATCCAAGGCGACGCGCGTGCGCTGCATCAGGCTCCATTGGCGTTGCGCATCGGCATCGGCGGCCAGATAGGCGGTCAGCGCCCTTTCCTGTACAGCGCTCAAGTCCCCTTCCAGGCGGGCCACCAAATGGTCGTCCAGGTTGTAGCGGTCGGCCGTGTCCTGGGGTGGAAAGTCACGTTCCAGGTCCTTCTTTGCAGTAAAAACCACTGACCGGGGCACCAGTTTGGTACGTGTGTAGATGCGTTCTGTGCGCTGGAGTTCCGGGTGTGCCAGTAGATAGTGCCGAAGCGCTTCGGTTCGATCGGGTGTAAGGTCCCCCTCCAAGCGGGCAATGAGCAGGTCTTCCAAGGGCTCTGAGCCGATACCGGTGGGCGGCAGATCGCGCTTCAGCGCATCCTTCTCGGCCTGATCAAGCCGGGCATCCAGGTCGTTCAGGGTGGGCAACCCACCGCCGTCCATATCCAACTCCGGATGCGCTCGCAGGAACTCGTCCAACAAGGCTTCCTGTTCGGCTGTGAGACCACCCTCCAGGCGGTCCAGCAGCCAGGCCTCGTAGTTGCTATGGTCGATGCG
>CAYQMC010000041.1:10130-20695 GCA_964418285.1 uncultured Chryseobacterium sp. | reverse complement strand
CGCCTACGTGAATTCACAACTCCGCCCGGTGAAGGACCTCACAGGTGACTGGCCGGATATCGCCGCCAAGCCGGAGGACCATCCCTTCGGTCCTTTTATCGACACGTTGAGCAACGAGCAACACAAATACGGACCCTTCGGCCCTATCGCTGAATTCAAGAACCAGATCAAATGATCCAATGATCGGATGATCAGAAAATGAAGATCCTACCATGAGCACCATCCACCACCCACCCGGCTGCACCTGCGGCGCGCACGATGAGAAGGAATACGGCCTCAGCCGCAGGCAGGCCCTTAAGTCCCTTGGTGCCCTTGGAGCTGGCCTTACGCTGGGGCCCACGGTGGCCCTGGGCTCCATAGGCGACCCCCAACGCCGCGACGAACTCGTGGGCAGCCGTGCGGTACAGGACGGCAAGGCGGGCAAGTTCACCATCCTCTTCACCAGCGATATCCACTCGCAGTTGCACACCCATGACGAGTTCTTCCTGGAGAACGGCAAGCCCGTGTACAAGAAACGCGGTGGCTACGGCGTGCTGAAGACCATGGTGGACACCCTGCGCAACGAGGATCCTGCCAATACCATCGTCATTGACGGTGGCGACTGCTTCCAAGGCGGCGGTGTGGCGGCCAAGAGCGAAGGGCGCGCGATCGTCCCCCTGATGAACCGCGTGGGCTACGACCTGCTACTGCCCGGCAACTGGGAGGTGGTGTACGGCAAGGAGAACATGCTGAAAGACCTGGGCGGCTACAACGGCGCGAAGATCTGCGCCAACATGTGGCACGAGAAGCCGGCCGACTTCTGCGGCGACATGCAGGACCCCAACGCGGCGCTTGTCGGTGACATGATATTCCAGCCTTACTGGACCAAGATGGTGGCCGGCGTGAAGGTGGGCTTCATCGGCTACAACGATCCGCTCACGCCCAAGCGGCAATCACCCGAATACAGCTGCGGCATCCAGTTCACCAAGCCGGAAGTGAACGTGGCCAGCTACATCCGCATCCTGCGCGACTACGAGCAGTGCGCCATGGTGTTCCTGGTCACGCACATGGGCCTGGCCCAGCAAGTGGACCTCGCCAACAAGCCCGAAGTGGAAGGCGTGGACCTGATCCTGGGTGCCGACACCCACGAACGCGTTCGAAAGCCCATCGAGGCGAAGTACAGCAAGGTGGTGGAGCCCGGCGCCTTCGGATCGTTCCTCGCGCGTCTGGACGTGGTGGTGGAGAACGGTGTGGTGAAGGACAGTCACTATGAACTGCTCGACGTTGACCCCGAGAAGTACCCGGCCAACAAGGAGATGCTAAGCCTCGTGGACGAGGTGAGCGCTCCCTATCAGAAGGAACTCTCCACCGTGGTGGGCAGCACGAAGAACACCTTGGTGCGCTACTACGTGATCGAGAACCCGATGGACAACCTGATCACGGACGCCATCATGTGGCGGCTGAAACCCGATGTGGCCATCAGTAACGGTTTCCGCTTCTGCCCACCGATCGTGGCCGATGGCAAAACGCCCACGCCCATCACCAACGACAACCTCTGGAGCATGATCCCCGTGGACAGCGAAGCCAAATTCGGCGAGGTCACCGGACAGCAGCTTTGGGACTGGCTGGAGAAGGAGTTGCACAACGTGTTCGCCAAGGACCCGGCCAAGCGCTTCGGTGGTTGGGTGGTGCGCTTCAAGGGCATGACGGCCAACTTCACCATGCACAACGACCTAGGCAAGCGTGTGAACTGGATCAAGATCGGCGGCAAGCGCATCGACATGAACAAGACCTACACTGTGGCCGCATGCGAACGCGAGGGCGATCCCGAGGATATGCTCTGCCGCCTCAAGGGTGTGAAGAATGCGCGCCTTGCGGGTATCAGCATGCACAGCATCCTGCGCGAATACTTCGGCAAGTTCAGCCCCGTGGCACCGAAGGTGGAAGGCCGCATCACCGCAACGGATGCGCCACAGGATATCCTGAGCCAGCTGGAGGGGTATGAGTACGAGTTCCGGTGAGAGCGACATCAACAGACCAGTGAAATCGAACCTGCGGTATCCACATGAGAACACGACACCCATGAAAAAGCTCCTCCTACTCGCTCTCCTCGCTCTGGGCATGACCACCTCGGTGCATGCCCAGGACAAAGCCCCGCGCCAGCACCACATCGTGATGCAGCTGGTGAGCGGAGATACCCTCGTACACAAAGGCCTGATGCGCCAGTTGCGCAACATGCTGGAGGCAGCCCCCACCATGCAGATGGAGGTAGTGTGCCACGGACCCGGTATGCACCTACTGATGAGCGACCGCAGCGTGGTGACCGACAAGGTGAAGCACTTCAGCGAACGGGGCATCGTGTTCCTGGCGTGTGAGAACACCATCAAGGAAAAGCAACTGGACCGCAGCAAGGTGTTGCCCGAGGCGGGTTATGTACCGGCGGGCATCATCCACATCGTGGAGCGCCAGGAGGATGGTTGGAGCTACATCAAAGCCGGTTTCTGAGCACACCGCAACGCAGAGGATAAAAGACGCGAAGGACCCGGAGGCAGGCATGAAGGAACGAGAAGCTGTTCTTCCAAGGATACTGTTGGTGCTTTCGCTGTTCTTCGTGTTGCTAAATGTGCGAGCGCAACAGGACGAGCTGGACATACCGCGCAGCGATACCCTGCGGAAGGGCTCGGCGTTGAACGAGGTGATGCGCAACGGAACCCTGCAAGGACGTTTCCGGCAGTACACCATGGTAACGGTGAACAGCGGAGCATTGAGCGACTACCACGCACAGGCCTTCGGCGGTGAACTGGGCTTCTCATCCCAACGCTGGAAGAACTTCCAGTTCCGCATGAGCGGGGCTTTCACCTTCGACCTGTGGAGCGCCGACCTGACCGGCACCGACCCTGCGACCGGGCAGTCGAACCGGTATGAGGTGGGCCTCTTCGATGTGGCCGATGTGCGGCGCGATAACCAGGTGACCTTCCTTCAGGCCTTCCAATTGAATTATGAGCGCAATGCCGGACGCACACGCATCGTATTTGGCAAGCAGGACATCACCACCCCATTCATCAACCCACAGGACGGCCGCATGCACCCGACCGTGGTGGAAGGTCTGTGGGGTACCCACCGAACGACCAAGGGGCTGCGGTATGAAGGTGGCTATCTGTACCGCATCTTGCCGCGCTCCACGGCCAACTGGTACACCATCGGTGAAAGTGTGGGCCTCTATCCCTCCGGTCGCGATACAGCCGGCCGCCTCAGCCGTTATGCAGGCAACGTGCGGACGGCAGGCATCTTCGCAGCCAGTGCCATGGCCCCCTTATCGGGAAAGTGGCGCGCCACCGCATGGGACGTGTTCGTAGAGAACGCGTTCAACACCGGTATGCTGCAGCTGGATCGCGGCACCCGTGACGACAAGTGGATGTGGAGCGGAATGGCCATCCGGCAGGACCGTGCGGGCAACGGTGGTAACGAGGCGGACAGCCTGGCCTATTTCCAGGACAATGCATCATGGACCTTCAGCACGCGTTTCCGGATGAACCACGGCCGGTTCCGCTGGCAGGCCAACTACACCCGCATCACCTCCGAAGGACGCTACCTGATGCCACGCGAATGGGGCCGCGACCCCATGTACACATTCATCCCACGCGAACGCAACGAAGGCTACGGCGACCTGCATGCCACCAGCCTGAACCTGATCCTGCACACCAGGAATGGCTGGCGTGTCCAGGGCGATGCAGGCCTCTTCTGGTTGCCACCGGTGACCGATGCCCGCTTGAACAAATACAACTTTCCCGCTTACCAACACTATGGGGTGAACGCCCAATACCGCTTCAAGGGGGGATGGCAGGGACTGGCGGTACAGGTGATCTACCTATTGAAGCTACCCTTGTACGACGACCCCATCACCGGCAACCAGACCTTCAATAAGGTGGACATGCACCACGGTGACCTGATCATCAACTACGCGTTTTGAGCATTTCCCGGTCTGGTGGGGCCGGCCGCCGGACCTACCCCGGATGCGATACATAGTGTTCCGCTATGTGACCGGCATCACTGCACAGACCTTACCGATCGTCGGACCTTTGTAGCGCCGATGGGAACGTTGGCTACAACACGCAAAACCACACACCATGTTCAAGACACTGTTCGGAATGGGCGGTCCCAAGGTGGACCTCGGCCAAATGATCCAAGAGGGCGCCACCATCGTGGATGTACGCACACCGGATGAATTCCGCGGAGGCCACCCCAAGGGTGCCATCAACATTCCCTTGGACCGCATCCAAGGCCAGATGAGCAAGTTGGACAAGACCAAACCTGTGATCACCTGTTGCCGTAGTGGAGCACGCAGCGGCATGGCTGCCGACCTGCTGAAGAGCGCCGGATACGAGGCATACAACGGCGGGCCGTGGCAGAACGTGCAAGCCATGCAGCAATGACCACCACACTGAGGAACTGGCACTGGACGCGTTGGCTTCGGCTGGGTGTTGCTGCTGCCTTCGTAGGCCAAGGCTTCGCGAGCGGTGATGCCGTGGCTTACGCCTTCGGGGCCTTTTTCGGGATCCAGGCCATCTTCAACATCGGCTGCTACACGGGGGGCTCATGTGCCACCACGACAACCGACAACACCGCGACAAAACAGGACATCACCTATCAGGAGATCCAATGAATACGCAGGAAAAGTCCAAGACCTTCCAGGAAATGATCAACGGCGATAAGCCGGTTTTGGTGGACTTCTTCGCCGAATGGTGCGGCCCCTGCAAGGCCATGAAGCCCATCCTGGAGGACCTCAAAAAGCGCATGGGCGACCAAGCCACCATCGTGAAGATCGATGTGGACCGCAACCCCGCGGCGGCACAAGCCTACCGGATCCAGGGTGTGCCCACCTTGGCCGTTTTCAAGAAGGGCACCATCGTGTGGCGCCAGTCCGGCGTGCGCAGCGCCGATCAGCTGCAGCAGGTGATCGCAGCACACGTGTGAGCCACCCCCCTTACGAACATCCATCCCTACTAAGCACCAACCCATTCATGGACGAAGCCATTCAAATGCCACGCATCGGCGATCAAGCGCCGGATTTCGAGACCAACACCACCCACGGTGTACTGAAGTTCAGTGAATTCGCCAAGGACCATTGGGTCATCCTCTTCAGCCACCCGGCCGACTTCACGCCCGTTTGCACCACCGAACTCAGCGAGTTCGCGCGCAACAAAGACTGGTTCGCCGAGCGCAATACCAAGCTCATGGGTGAGAGCATCGACAGCATACACAGCCACATCGCATGGGTGCAGAACGTGCGTGAAAAAACCGGTGTGTTCATGGACTTCCCCATCGTGGCCGACATCGACATGAAGGTGGCGAAGCTCTATGGCATGTTGCATGAGAACACCAGCAACACGGCTGCGGTACGCGCCGTCTTCTTCATCGACCCAAAGGGCATCATACGCCTGATCATGTACTACCCATTGAACGTGGGTCGCAACATGGACGAGATCAAGCGCGTGCTGGAGGCCATGCAGACGGCCGATGCCAATTCCTGCGCGATGCCGGTGAACTGGAAGAAGGGTGATATGGTGATCGTGCCACCACCCAAGACCCTCAAGGAACTGGATGTGCGCATGGCCGACAAAACACTTGAGAAGGTGGATTTCTACCTTGCGAAGAAGCAATTAGCCTGATGAACGCGGGACAATGTGAGGGAACGCAGCTGTTCCCTCACATTGCCCGGCACTTCGACCAACCGCCAAATACCTGCAACGCACATGTTTTCCCTACGATCCATCCTCCCAGCCCTGCTTGCTTTCACCCTGGCCTCCTGTTCCGGCCAACCCGGTACCACGGACCTGAGCGCCGCCGATTTCGACAAGGCGATCGCAGCCGGCCCGACCCAGCTCGTGGATGTCCGCACTCCTGGTGAATATGCCTCCGGCCATTTGGAAGGCGCACTGTCGATCGACTGGACCGGCAGCGCATTCCAGGAGGGAATCGCCAAGCTGGAAAAGGAAAAGCCGGTGTTGCTGTACTGCGCATCGGGCCGTCGGAGTGCCGCTGCGCGCAGCGCCATGGAGCAGGCCGGCTTCAAGGATGTGAAACACCTCGATGGTGGCATCGGATCATGGACCAAGGCCGGTAAGCCTGTTGTACGCTGAGCAGGATCCTTCCAAGCAGGTCGGTGCAGAACCTTTGGACGGCACAGGTCATGGATGGCGTTTGAGTGGCCTAAACTTGCGTACTCAAACGCATTTTGACCATGAAGACCATTCGCAAGACCGTATTGTTGCTCGTGCTTGGATCCGTGTTGACCACCCAGACCGGGTGCTTCGGAACCTTCTCCCTCACCCGCAAAGCCTACGAATTCCACGATGGCCTTACGGATAGCAAGTTCCTCAAATCCCTGCTCTTCTGGATCCCCGGCGCTTTTGTCTACGGCATTGTCGGCTTCGTTGACGTTGTGATCCTGAACCTGATCGAGTTCTGGAGCGGAAGTAACCCGCTCTCCATGAACGAGGGAGACTACGAGATGCAGATGGCCACGATCAAAGGCGTGGACTACAGGATCGAAGCGACCAAGGACACCTTCACGACAACACAACTCAGCGGCGAACAAGCCGGAGAAGTGCGCGTAATGAAGTTCGACCGCAGCGAAATGACCTGGGTCTACAGCGATGGCGAGGTTTGCGAGCAGCCTGTGATGGGCTTCTTGGATGCCGAGGGCGAGAACGTTCGCCTGTACACCGACTTCGGCACCTTGGACATGGCCACCGCCGACCTGCAGGACCACGACCTGTTCGTGGCAAAGCTTGGAGCCTGCACAGGCGAGGAACTGGCCAGCGCCAACTAGTTACGATACCATACACTACGAACAAGGCCCGGCGGGATCGCCGGGCCTTGTTCGTAGTGTGCTACCCCATTATCATTCGCCCACATCCACGCGCGGAAAATCGAGGTCCACCATCGCCAGACTATCCTATTGCCCCGTCGAATGGATACAGGTGGCACCGAACGATCACGATCAGCCCCCCCTCACCATGTCCGCAGGATCCACCCACTTATCGAAGTCCTCGGCACTCACATATCCCAAGGACAGCGCGGCTTCCTTCAGCGTGGTGCCCTCCTTGTGGGCCTTCTTGGCGATCTCCGCACTCTTGTAGTAACCGATGTGCGGGTTGAGGCTGGTCACAAGCATCAGTGAGTTCTCCAAGTGGCGTTGGAGGATGGGTTTATTGGGTTCGATGCCCACGGCACACTTGTCGTTGAAGCTCACACAGGCCTCGCCGATCAGACGGGCACTCTGCAGCACGTTGGCGGCGATCAACGGTTTGAAGACGTTGAGTTCGAAGTGCCCGTTGCTGCCGCCGATGCTCACGGCCACATCGTTGCCCATCACCTGGGCACACACCATGGTGAGCGCTTCGGGTTGCGTGGGATTCACCTTGCCGGGCATGATGGACGATCCCGGCTCGTTGTCCGGAATGATCAACTCGCCGATACCGCTGCGCGGACCGCTGCTTAGCATACGGATGTCGTTGCCGATCTTCATCAGGCTAACAGCAAGACGCTTCAGCGCGCCGCTCAATTCGACCATGGCATCGTGGGCTGCCAGTGCTTCGAACTTGTTGGGCGCGGTAACGAATGGCAGCCCGGTAAGATCAGCGATCTTCTTCGCCACAAGCACGCTGTAGCCCTTGGGTGCATTCAGGCCTGTACCCACGGCGGTACCTCCGAGGGCCAGTTCGCGCACCATCACCAAGGCATTGTTCACTGCCCGCATGCCATTGTCCAGTTGCTGCACATAGCCACCGAACTCCTGGCCCAGCGTGAGCGGTGTGGCGTCCATGAAGTGCGTACGACCGGTCTTCACGATGTCCTTGAAGGCCTCGGACTTCGTCGCGAGGGTATCGCGCAGCTTCTGCACTCCGGGAAGCGTCACATCCACCGTCAGCTTGTACGCCGCGATGTGCATGGCCGTGGGGAAGGTGTCGTTGCTGCTCTGGCTCTTGTTGACGTCGTCGTTGGGGTTGAGCACCTTCTGCTCGTCGGTGAGCTGACCACCGTTGAGCACGTGTGCGCGGTAGGCAACCACTTCGTTCACGTTCATGTTGCTTTGGGTACCGCTGCCGGTCTGCCAGATCACCAGCGGGAACTGGTCGTCCAGCTTGCCTTCGAGGATCTCGTCGCAGACCTTACCGATGAGATCGCACTTGTCCTGTGGCAGTTTGCCAAGCTCCAGGTTGGTGAGTGCAGCCGCTTTCTTCAGGTAGGCGAAGGCATGCACGATCTCCAAGGGCATGCTTGCCGGAGGCCCGATCTTGAAGTTGTTTCGGCTGCGTTCGGTCTGCGCGCCCCAGTACTTGTCGGCGGGTACGTTCACCTCGCCCATGGTATCCTTCTCGATGCGGTAGTTCATGGTGGTCTGGTTGGGGCGGGCGCTTCGACTTCGCTCAGCGAACCCACACGTATGAAGTTGTTCAGAAAAGGTCTTCGATGTTCTCGGCAGGACGGCCGATCACCGCCTTGTGGTCTTTCACGATGATGGGGCGCTCGATAAGCACGGGATGCTCGCACATCACCTTGATCCACTCGTGGTCGTTCAGCTTGAAGCTCTTGTACTTGTCCTTATACACGGCCTCGCCTTTGCGCAAAAGCTGCTCCGGCTTGATGCCCAGCTTCATCACAAGCATCTCCAATTCACGCTCGGTGGGCACCTGCTTCAGGTATTCCACGACATTCGGCTCTATGCCCTTGTCGCGCAGCAATTGCAGGGCCTGTCGGCTCTTGGCGCAGCGGGGGTTGTGATAGATCGTCCAGTTGGGCATGGGAATGCGCATGTGTCGATCAGGCCACCTTCTGGGACTGTCCGTGTTGCATGAGGAACGCTTTCAGGAAGCCGTCGATCTCGCCGTTCAGTACATCGTCCACATTGCTGGTCTCGTGTTCGGTGCGAACGTCCTTGACGAGTTTGTAGGGTTGCAGCACGTAGTTGCGGATCTGGCTCCCCCACTCGATCTTCTTCTTGCCGGCCTCGATGTCGCTGCGCTTGCTGCGGCGCTTCTCCAGCTCCACTTCGTAGAGCTGGCTCTTCAGCAACTGCAGGGCCTTGGTCTTGTTGTCCAGTTGGCTGCGCGTTTCGGTGTTCTCGATGATGATGCCGCTGGGACCGTGGCGCAGGCGCACGCCGGTCTCCACCTTGTTCACGTTCTGGCCACCGGCACCGCCACTGCGGAAGGTGTCCCAAGTGATGTCGGCCGGATTGATGTCGATCTCGATGGTCTCGTCCACCAAGGGGTACACGTACACGCTGACGAAGCTGGTGTGGCGCCTTGCCTGGCTGTCGTATGGACTGATGCGCACCAAACGATGCACCCCATTCTCCCCTTTCAGCATGCCGAAGGCGAACTCGCCTGCCACCTCGATGGTCGCCTGCTTGATCCCTGCGGATTCACCGTCCTGGTAGTCGAGCACCTTCACGTTATAGCCGTTCTTGTCGGCCCACATGCGGTACATGCGCAGCAGCATCAAAGCCCAGTCGTTGCTTTCCGTGCCACCCGCGCCACTGGTGATCTGCACCACAGCGCTCAGCGGATCCTCCTCTGCGCTCAACATGTTCTTGAACTCAAGCTCCTCCAACGCTTCGGTGGCCTTCTGGAACTGGGCATCCAATTCCGCCTCGCTCGCCTCTTTTGCCTTGAAGAACTCGAAGGTCACAACAGCATCATCCACCTCGCGTTTCACGTTGCTGTACAGATCCACCCAGCGCTTCAGCTCGCGGATCTTATGCATCACGAGTTGCGCCTTCTTCTGGTCGTTCCAGAAGTCGGGATCCTGGGTGTACTTCTCCTCTTCGAGGATGCGACCGCGCTTTTCCTCGATCTCGAGGTAGCCTTTCAGCGCGTCGATCCGCTCGCTGAGGTTGTCGATCTTGTCAATGGTGATCATGCCGCTGTTCCCATCCACGGACGGGGCCGCAAAAGTACGGCGCAGCCCCCCTCGGCGTGTACCCAAAGCAAAGCGATAGCGTCTTCAGTGGTGAAAGACACGAAGGGGAACTGATGGCGGATGAACTCCAAAGTTCTGGGTGTTTTACAGACGGAAGTTGCAGTGCAAGGTGGAGTTCAGCCCATCCCTCCGGGAGGCAAGTCCCGTCAGGGACGAGATATTGGTAGAAAAGTTCGGTTTTCCGCTGGAATTAAGTCCCGTAGGGACGCGACGTGGGTCCAAGACGCAATAGCCCTGGCACCCGAAGATGTCAGGCTGGATCGGCCACAGCATTCAGCGCCGCTTCGATGCCATCGGCCGGAAAACCCTTGCCCAGGAAATAGCGGAACACCTTCTGCCTGCGCACGTAGGGATCCTCCTCCCGCACACGTTCCCAGCGCCTGGCCACGGCCTTTGTCAACGCATCGCGGTACTCAACCTCGGCAATGGACTTCAGACCGAGACGGATGCAGGGCTCCGAAACCTGCTTGGCCTTCAGTGCCTGCTCGATCTTCTTCAGCCCCCAGCCTTTTTGTCTGAACTTGCTTACTGCGAAATGTTCGGCAAAGCGTGCCTCATTGAGGAAGCCTTCGCCGATGAGCTGTGAGATGATACCCTCT
>CAYQMC010000041.1:0-10120 GCA_964418285.1 uncultured Chryseobacterium sp. | reverse complement strand
CCTAACCTCCTGTTGGGCACGCTCCTGGCGGGCGCAGTAGGCGCGGGCCTTGGAAAGCGCTTGGGTAATGGATGGTGCAATTTGCATATGGATAACGCTACGAACGTACGGCTCGCATCCACGGGAACCGAAACCTGCAGCCTACACCGGCACCTCGTTCCCCTCCCCGTCCTGCACGTTGTAGGCCAGGTACTGAAGGCTGCCCACGGGCTTCACCTTCACCCATTTACGCCAGCGCATCCACCACTTGTGTTGGATACTGGGCAGACCCTTGGTGAGGTAAGCGTGGATGAAGGGATGGACGCCGAGCGTTAGCCCGTTCATGTCCTTCTCTGTGAGCAGGTAGTTCAGCGCGTTCTCGATCTGGTCGATGATGAGCACCGGGGCTTGCACTTCGCCCGTTCCGGAGCAGGTGGGGCAGCTTTCGCTGGTGTCGATCTCGGTCTCGGGGCGCACGCGTTGGCGGGTGAGCTCGATCACGCCGAAACGGCTTGGC
The DNA here is from genome assembly GCA_964418285.1 of uncultured Chryseobacterium sp. Classification (GTDB taxonomy): domain Bacteria; phylum Bacteroidota; class Bacteroidia; order Flavobacteriales_F; family PHOS-HE28; genus PHOS-HE28. Next base: position 9,624 of record CAYQMC010000041.1, on the reverse strand, counting down.
GGCAATACGTTGTGCTTGGCCTTGTCGTCGGCCATGGCATCCTTCAATGCTTTGTGCAGCGCGCGGCGGTTCTCCGGCTCGTAGAGGTCCACGAAGTCGATGGCCACGATGCCACCCATGTCGCGCAGGCGAAGCAGGCGTGCGATCTCATTGGCGGCCTCGATGTTCAGCTCCAGGACGTTGGTCTCCTGGTCCTTCTTGCCAGCGCCTTTCCGGCTGCCACTGTTCACGTCGATCACGTGCATGGCCTCCGTTTTCTCGATGATGAGGCTTGCACCGCTGGGCAGCATCACCTGGCGTCCGAAGGCCTGTTTGATCTGCTTGTTGATCCCGAAGTTGTCGAAGATGTCCAGATTGCCTTTGTAGTGCTTCACGATGCCCGCCTTCTCGGGAGCGATCTTCTCCAAGGTCTGGCGCATTTCCTCGGCCAGCAGCTCATCATCCACGTGGATGTTGTTGAACTCCTTGTTGAGCAGATCACGCAGCACGGCACTGGTACGGTCGATCTCACCCAGCACCTTCTTCGGCGCCTGGGCATTGCGCAGGTTGTGGAACATCACCTCCCAGCGCTCCAGCAGGTTCTTCAGGTCGGCCTCAAGGTCTTCGGTATTCTTGTGTTCAGCGTTGGTGCGGATGATGATGCCGAAGTTGTTCGGACGGATACGCTGCATCAGCTGCTTCAGCCGGGCGCGCTCTTCATCATCCTTGATCCGGGTGGAAATATTGACCTTGTTGATGAAGGGCACCAGCACCATGTAGCGACCGGGCAGGGTGACCTCGGCCGTAAGGCGCGGCCCTTTGGTACTGATGGGCTCCTTGGCGATCTGCACCAGGATGCTCTGGCTGGCGCTGATGGCGTCGGCGATCTTCCCATCCTTACCGATGTCACCTTCCATCTTCCAATCCTCCAGCAAGCCGCTCTTGAGGCTACCTGTAACGGCACCCTTGGTGAACTTATAGGAATTCTTGTACTGTGGACCCAGATCGAAGTAGTGCAGGAAGGCGTCCTTCTCGTGCCCCACGTCCACAAAGGCGGCGTTCAGGCCCGGTGCCACTTTGCGCACTTTGGCCAGGTGGACGTCGCCCACGGCAAAGCCACGCTCGGTCTTCTCGCGGTGCAGTTCGGACAAGAGTTTGTCCTTCACCAAGGCGATGGAGACCTCTGCTGCACCTGAACGGATGATCAGGTCGATGCTCACGCGTAGCTGGTTGTGCTGGGAGATGGATGATGCGCCCCGAAGGGCACGATACCACTATGCCACGTTGGCCCGTGGAACAGATGTCCACGGGCCACGCAACGTTCAGGAGAAGCGGACCTTAACGGTTCTTCTTCTTGTGCCTGTTCTTCCGCAAGCGCTTCTTGCGCTTGTGCGTGGCCATCTTATGTCGCTTACGCTTCTTTCCGCACGGCATGGTGCTCTAGGGTTTTTCGTTCTTCAATTCAAGGAGGAAGCGGTCCACGCCATGGGCGATCGCCGTGTCCTCCACCAATGTCCTGTAGGTCGTCAGGCTTTCTATGGCCTGGTCGATGCTATCCAATGTTGCGTAGGTGCGTCCTTGGTAGAACCACGCATCGGGGAATCCTTCGGCATCCAGTTCAAGCACTTTGTTGAAGCGCTCCAGGGCCTTGTCGTACTGCCCACTTTGAACCGAGAAGAGTCCCAGGTGCCAATGCGCTTCGGCATTGTCGGGGTCCTCTTCGAGGATCTCGCGAAGCATCATGATGCCGCGCATGGGTTCCTGACCGTTCACCAAGGCAACGGCTTCCGCCATCTTGATGCGCTTGGGATCCACCTTTGCCGCCTCCCTGCTCCCTTGCGGGATCCGGGGTGCGAACACCAAAAGAACGATCACCACCACGGCACCCAGCAGGGCGAACAACTGGGGCTTCTTCAAGCCCATCATTGTCCTGTACCGCCAGCCCTGTTCTTCACCTTATCGACGAACACGTCGGCAGGTTTGAATGCCGGCACATCGTGCGCCGGAATGATGATGGTGGTGTTGCGGGCCAGGATCCTTCCGGTCTTCTGTGCCCTGCGCTTCACCACGAAGCTCCCGAAACCACGAAGGTGCACGGCCTCGCCTTTCTCGAGGCTGGCTTTCACCTCCTCCATCAAAGCTTCCACCGTTACCTGAACAGCATTGCGCTCCACACCGGTGCGCTTCGAGATAATGCTGACCAATTCCGCCTTCGTCATACCCTTCCGTCGTTTGGGGCGGCAAAGATAGCGTTCCCAAGTGATCGCGCAACCGATCTTTGCCACTGTATGTCAACCGCTTCATCAACTTCCCATGCCCTGCTCACGTGGTACGATGCCTACAAGCGCCCTTTGCCATGGAGGGGCGGCACGGACCCCTATCCCATTTGGCTCAGCGAGGTCATCCTGCAACAGACCCGCGTGGACCAAGGCACCGCTTATTGGCACCGGTTCATGGAGCGCTACCCCACCGTGCTCCATCTGGCCGCAGCGCCCGAGGATGAGGTGCTGAAACTGTGGCAGGGGCTGGGCTACTACTCCCGCGCCCGCAATCTGCTGGTTGCGGCCCGCAGCATCGCACAGGACCATGGCGGGCGCTTCCCGGCCGACCTGGACGCCCTGAAAGCCCTGAAAGGTGTAGGCGACTACACCGCCGCTGCGATCGGTTCGATCGCCTTCGGCCTACAGGCCCCTGTGGTGGACGGCAATGTGTACCGGGTGCTGGCGCGCTTTTTCGATGTGGCCACGCCGATCGACAGCACAGCAGGCAAGCGGGAGTTCCTGGAACTGGCCACAAGCCTGCTTGCGAAGGATCGCCCTGGCGACCACAACCAGGCCATGATGGAACTTGGCGCAACGGTGTGTACCCCCAAGCAGCCGGACTGCCCCATCTGTCCCTTGGCTGCGGATTGCCTGGCCCACAAGCGCGGAACGATAACCGAACGGCCGTTGAAAGCGGGGAAGACCACCGTCCGTGAAAGGCACTTCAACTACCTGCATGTGGATGCAACGGGCCACCTGTATCTCCGCAAACGCGAAGGGCCGGGCATCTGGCAAGGCCTGCATGAACCGCCCGTCATCGAGACCGATCACGCCGTAGGCAAAGCCGCCTTGCTCCGCCTCCTGCAAGAACATTTCCAAGGACGATGGGCGGTGCTGGGTCGCTCGGAGCGCATCACCCATTTGCTGAGCCATCAGCGCATCCAGGCGGTGTTCTGGCACGTTAGGGCCGAACGGGCATGGCACCCTCCGGCAGATTGGCTGGAAGTCCCGATAGGGCGTGTGGAAGAGCATGCTGTTCCCCGCTTGATCGAGCGTTGGTTGAAGGGTGAAGTACCGTATGGCAAGCCCTGATCGATACGCTATCTTTGACAGTTCAACGAACAACCAATGCAATGGCCGGAGTGAACAAAGTGATCCTGATCGGCAATCTCGGTGCCGACCCCGAAGTGCGCCACCTGCAGAACGGGGCCAGCGTCGCCAATTTCCGCATCGCCACCAGCGAGACCTACAAGGACAAGCAGACCGGCGAGAAGCGCGAGCAGACGGAATGGCACAGCATCGTGGCATGGCGCGGTTTGGCGGAGATCACCGAGAAGTACCTGCGTAAGGGCAGCAAGGTCTACGTGGAAGGCAAGCTGCGCACCCGAAAGTGGCAGGACAAGGATGGTGTGGACCGCTACACCACCGAGATCCACGCCGACGAAATGACCATGCTGGACCGCGCTTCCGGCGAGGGCGGACAAGGACCAGGCACGGGCCAGGCCACGCGCCAGCAGCCTGCAACGAACACCCAGAATGCCCCGGCTTCGGTGAACGAAGGGCCCGAGGACGATGACCTGCCCTTTTAAGTAGGAACATGTCATCCTTGCTTTCACCAGCCCACCCCTGAATTGGAGCCTCCGTCCGCATATCCCTTCTGGACCGCCCTTTACCTGCTGCCTCTGGGTCCGGATACCCTGATCGCCTTGGTGGCCATCATCCTGTTGCTGGCAGCCTCCGCAGCCGTTTCAGCAAGCGAGGTGGCGCTATTCTCATTGAGCCCCACCCACATGCGCGACCTGAAGGAGCGCGGCGGGGTCTCGGGGCAGAAGGTGCTCGACCTCCTTGCGAAACCACGCAGGTTGCTGGCTACCATCCTCATCGCCAACAATCTGGTGAATGTGGCCATCGTCATACTCTCCACCTTCGTGGTCGCTTCGGCACTGGACCTGGCCCGCATGCCTGCTTACGTGGTCTTCCTGGTGCAGGTCATCGCGGTCACCTTCGTGTTGCTGCTGGTGGGCGAAGTCGTACCCAAGGTATACGCCACTACCAACCCCATGCGCGTTTCCCAAAGCATGGCACCCACCCTGCATGCGCTGCGCTGGCTTTTCACACCGCTGAGCGAAGTGCTGGTGCGCAGCACCACCTTCATCGAAAAACGCTACCGGCGCAACAGCTCCCACACCATTTCCGTGGACTCCCTTGGCCATGCTTTGGAGTTGACCCAGGACGCCAGCACAACGGACGAGGAGCAACGCATCCTACGCGGCATCGTCAAGTTCGGCAATATCGAAGTGCGGCAGGTGATGCGTCCTCGTACGGAGGTGGTGGCCTTCGAGAACGACCTCTCTTTTTCTCAGCTGCTTACAGCCATCGTGGACTCCGGTTTCTCGCGGGTCCCGGTATACGAGGAGACCTTGGACCGCATCCTTGGAATCCTCTACATCAAGGATATTCTCCCGCATATCGACAAGAAGGACTTCAAATGGCACAGCCTGCTGCGCTCGCCGTACTTCGTGCCGGAAAGCAAGAAGCTGGACGACCTGCTGAAGGAATTCCAGGAACAGAAGGTACACCTGGCCGTGGTGGTGGACGAGTATGGCGGAACGAGCGGCATCATCACCTTGGAAGATGTGATCGAGGAGATCGTGGGCGACATCACCGATGAGTACGACGAAGAGGACGTGATCCACACGCGCATCGACGACCACACGTGGCTGTTCGAAGGCCGTATCGCCCTTACGGACATGTACCGGATCCTGGAGACCGATGGCGAATTGTTCGAGCAACACAAGGGCGAGAGCGGCACACTGGGCGGCTTCGTGCTGGAGCTTACCGGCCGCATCCCGAAGAAGGGCGAACGGGTGGACCTGCGGAACTACACCTTTGTCGTGGAAGCTTCGGACAACAAGCGCATACGGCGGCTCAAAGTGATCATCAACGATGAGCAGAAGAACGACTAAGGGCCTGCTTGCTGCGCTGATTGGTACCTTCCTTGGTGCAGGTTGTACGGAGGATCCGGTGCCCAAGCCCCATGGCTACTTCCGCATCGACCTTCCGGACCAGGCCTACACCGCTTGGCAGGAGCCCGAAGTGCTGTCCGCAGAACGTCCACTGTACTCTTCCGTTCGAGAAACTCGCCGTTCCGAAGGCTCACGCTGGTACGACCTTGCCTTTCCCGGTCAGCGGGCCATCGTCCACCTGACCTGGAGCCCGGTGAACGACCAGCTGGACCAAATGATCGAGGACGCGCACACCTTCAAGGACAAGCACGGATCGGTGGCAGCGCGCATACGCAGCGGCCGTATCCTGCGGGATAGTTCACGGGTGTTCGGCACCTACTTCGAGGTGGACGGCGACGCAGCAAGCCCCATGGTCTTCTACCTTACCGACAGCACGGACAATTTCCTGTACGGTGCACTGTATTTCAACAGCAGGCCCAACGGGGATTCCTTGGCGCCGGTAACGGACCGCATCCGGGAGGATATCAAGCACTTGGCGGAAACGCTGGAGTGGGCCAATGGCCACGATCGGCCTTAGTCGACCGAAGGAAGGGCCCTGGCACCCGTTCGGTGCATCACATACAGCAGCGCCGACAGCAGCACCAGTGCACCCATCTGGTGGACCACCCCCAGGGCGATGTGTACCTGGGTCAGTATGGTGAACACGCCCAGAGCGAACTGCAAGGAAACCGCTGCCACCAGCCAGCCCCACGCACCCTGCATGGAACGCTCACGCCGGTAGTGTACCGCCACACCGATGAATGCTGCCGCCACCAACCAGGCCAGGTTGCGGTGGATGAACTGAACGCCATCGCGGTGGTCCGCGAAATCCTTGAGGAAGATTCCGTGGGCGGTGACGTTCTCCGGCATGAACTCCCCGTTCATCAGGGGCCAGGTGTTGTACATGTGACCCGCGTCCATGCCTGCCGTGAAGGCCCCCCAGACGATCTGCACGGCCAGCAGCACAAGCAGTCCACGCACCCATTTGCCAGCGGCTGTACCGTCACTACGCGGGAAGGACCGCTTCCCAGCGCGTATGTCGAACACGGTCCAAAGCACCATGGAGAACACGGTGAAGGCTGCACTCAGGTGGATGGCCAGGCGAAAGTGGCTCACATCCGGGTCATCCTGCAGGCCGCTGGCCACCATGAACCAGCCCAGCGCACCGACCGAACCGCCGCCGATGAGGATGGCCCATGTGCGTTTCCGCAACCAGCCCAGAAGCAGACCTTGCCGCCAGAACACGGCAAACGGGATGATGAACACGAGGCCCATGAGGCGTCCCCAGTTGCGGTGCAGGTATTCCCAGAAGAAGATCCCCTTGAACCCGGCCATATCCATGTGCTGGTTCTTCAGCGTGTACTCCGGGATCTCCTTGTACTTCCTGAAAGCTTCGTCCCACTGGGCATCGTTCATGGGAGGCAAAGCGCCCATGATCGGTTTCCATTCGGTTATGCTCAGGCCGCTGCCAGTAAGGCGGGTGATGCCTCCGATGACCACCATGCAGGCGATCAATACACAACCCGTGACCAACCAACCAACAACCGGGGAAAGGGACCTTCGTGCCTGTGTATCCATGGAGCGTCAAAAGTATCCAACGCCCAAGAGCAATAAGGGTTCGGGCTGGCCCCCATGGAACGAAAAAAGGGGCCTCAGCCCCTTCGTTCACGGTGACACCTCCGATACCTACTCGCCAAGGATGCGGCCCAGGATGGTGATCACGCTGGGCAACAAGATGGCAGCGGGTGCGTAAACGCTCACCTTGCTCTCCTCCACGGCATCGACCTCACGTGCACCGGTACTTGCACTACCCTTCACTTGGCGGGTTATCGATATGCCCTTCACCTGGTACTGCCCATCGTAAAGGGCCTGGATCGCCGCCACCAATTCAGCGTCGGACACCTCCGCTTCATCGTAGGTGACCACAGCATGGTCGGCCTCCTCGCCTTCGGTGAAGATGATCTCCGTGCTTTCCACCCCGTCCACCTTGGCCAAGGCCTTCTTGATGGAGCCGCCGCACATCATCTCGCAGGTCATGCCTTCGATCACCAGATCGGCCTTGGTGACCGGAACCCCGCTGGACACGACCACTTCGCTGACCACGCGTTCTATGGAACCCGAAGCCACCCCCACTGCGTCGCTCACCGGGTCACCACCGCTGCTGCAGGACATGATGAGGCTTGCACTGAACAAAAAGAGGAAGGGCTGCTTGGCTGACATGGCGATCGCGTGTTGGGTACTCGTATGGGACGCTCTGCGAACGAATTGGTTACAAAGATAGTTCACGAGCTGCCTGAGGATACCTTCGCGCGCCTTTGACCCTCGTTCACCCTGCATCCACCCAATGTCCCGCGACCGCTCCTCGGCCATAGTGTGGCTCCTGTTGGTTGTACTGGCCTTGATCTGGGGCAGTTCGTTCATCCTGATGAAGCGGGGGCTCTTCCACGAGGGTGTGCCGGTGCTTACTCCCTACCAGTTGGCAACAGCCCGGCTTGCCCTTGCCTGGCTGGCGCTATCGCCCCTGGTCTTCAAGCATGCCGGGCTGCTGCGCAAGCACTGGTTGCCACTCCTGGGTTCCGCGGTCCTGGGCAATGGCTTGCCGGCCTTTCTGTTCGCCACAGCGCAGACCCGCATCGACAGTTCGCTCAGTGGCATGCTCAACGGCCTGACGCCCCTGATGACCCTCGTGGCAGGCATCGCACTCTTCGACCAACGGTTACGGACCATCCACCTCATCGGCGTTTTTCTCGGGCTGCTCGGTGCTTCAGGCCTCATCTACTTGAAGCAACAGGACGGCATACCGTCGTGGTCGCTCTACGCCATCCTGCCCATACTCGGTGCCGTGGGTTATGGCCTGAGCGGAAACATCGTGAAGCACTACCTCTACGGGCTTCCTGCTGCGGCAATTTCGGCCCTTGCGCTGACCTTCGTGGGACCATTGTGCATTGGGCTGGCACTCACCAGCGGCCTCCCCGAAACATTGATGGCCCATCCCCACGGCTGGCGTGCCTTCGGCTACGTCGCCTTACTGGCTGTGATGAGCTCGGCCCTGGCCCTAGTGCTCTGGAACATATTGCTGCAGCGCACCACAGCGCTCAACGCCTCGGCGGTCACCTACCTGATGCCCATTGTGGCCGTGGGCTGGGGCTTCCTGGATGGCGAGTACATCACACCAGGCCAGATAGCCATGATCGGTATTGTACTTTGCGGAGTATACCTCGTGAGCGTGGCCGAAAAGCGGCGCTGAAACACCGTTCAAGTGTCGATCGGCACAAGATGCGATCTTCGCCGGACCAATGGACACCGTACCCCCTTCGGTCAGGGTGTCGACGTTCGTGCACTTACCTAGGACCACAGGACCATGTACAAGGGAAAGAAAGTGATCGTCGTGCTGCCCGCCTACCGTGCAGCGCTCACCCTTGAAAAGACCTACCGCGAGATCCCCTTCGATATCGTGGACGACGTGGTATTGGTGGACGACCGCAGTCCGGACAACACCGTGGAAGTGGCCCGGAACCTTGGCATCAAGCATGTGGTGATCCACGAAGTGAACCGCGGCTACGGTGGCAACCAGAAGAGCTGCTACGACAAGGCTCTTGAGTTGGGCGGCGACATCGTGGTGATGCTGCACCCCGATTACCAGTACACACCACTGCTGCTGGAGAGCATGATCGCATTGATCGGCAACGAGGTCTATCCCGTCGTCTTCGGATCACGGATCCTTGGCAAGGGCGCCTTGAAGGGCGGCATGCCCATGTACAAGTACATCGCCAACCGCCTGCTTACGCTGAGCCAGAACATCCTGATGGGCCAGAAGCTGAGCGAGTACCACACCGGCTACCGCGCCTACAGCGGCGAAGTGCTCCGTAATGTGGACTATGAGCGCCTCTCCGACGATTTCGTTTTCGACAACCAGATCATCGCGCAGATCTTCTGGAAAGGCTACGAGGTGGCCGAGATCACCTGCCCCACCAAATACTTCGATGAGGCGAGCAGCATCAATTTCAGCCGCAGCATGACCTATGGTTTTGGGGTGCTACGCGTGAGCTTGCGCTACTTTCTTGCGCGCACCGGCTTGGTGGGTTGGGAGTTGCTGGGGAAGCGCTGATAGACGTCCGCTACCTTCGCCCACATGCTCACCCGAGGCCGCATCCAGCTGCTGATCATCGTTGCCTCGGCGTTGCTGTTCATCCCCGGTCTGGGGGCAGTACACCTCTTCGATTGGGACGAGATCAACTTCGCGGAGATCGCCCGGGAGATGGTCGTTACCGGCAACTGGGCGCAGCCACAGATCGACTACCTGCCGTTCCATGAGAAACCGCCCTTGTTCATCTGGCTGCAGGCCTTGAGCATGAAGCTCTTCGGCATCGGTGAGTTCG
>CAYQMC010000040.1:13464-20721 GCA_964418285.1 uncultured Chryseobacterium sp. | reverse complement strand
ACGCTTCTCCACGCTCATGCCCTTCGTCTCCAGCCTTTCGTTCACATTCACCAGCTCACGGTCGATGTTATCGCGGAAGCTGTACAACTTGTTCAAGGCATCACCGCGCTCACGCTCATAGGCTGCACGGGTCTCAGCTTCGGAGGCAGCATTCAACTCATCCTGCACCTCCTCCATCTTCTTCCCCATCTCCTCTGCCTGGTCTTCTGCGGTGTTACTGCATCCCAATAGCAGCATTCCTCCGGCGATCGTGGTCGCAAGGAGGAGGGCGGTCTTCGTCTTCATGTCGTTCGGTTATTAGGGGTTCGTGGACCTTGTTTGCGAATGCTGCTCCATTCCATCCTTCTCCACCAGAGAACGAGCGATATCCCCTGCCTACTGTGGCCATTGGCCTCAAGCAACAAAGCGAACGGCCCCCTGTTGTATGTGGAGCGCCTGCCCCAAGGCAGTACTTCGTCCGTGGCAATGCTACACGTTAAGCGTGGGGCTTGTTCACGTCGACGAGGCTTGGGCACCTTGCTGATATAATGGGCCTGGGCTTCGTTCGGCAGGCTGCTCACAGGGGCTGTTCATTCGCGTTCTTGAAATTGGGCGAAGGCACAGGCGGCTGGTCTCCTGGACCCTCCCGCAGGACCAGATAGGTTATGCCAGCGATAATGAAGATGAGCAGCAGGATGGACCAGATCTGCAACTTGGGCTTCGTGTGGTCCTGGTCGTTCGTTCGGAATTGCATACTGAAGGAATAGCAAGGCCCGTACCCGATCCAAGGCTCTGAGGGGGGTGCCTTGTCGTGCTGCGCTGCTGCACGACAAAAGCCACAGGGTTCCGTATGGGACCCTGTGGCTTTAATGGCGTATCCAAGGTGCGCTGGACATGTATCCTGCGCACTGCGTTTCTTAGGACCCGAAGCCCGGCGTATCCGGCTGCGGGTAGGTTGGTCGTTCCTCGGGAACATCGCGCTCGGGGCCGCCCGGCGGATGGGTCGGTGGCTCATGGGGTTCCTTCACCGGCTTGTCCGGCGGCGGAGCGATCTTGGGTTCCTGCGGAGTGCGCGTAGGCGGAACCTCACGGGGGTGTGGGGCGGGAGGTTTCTTGGGCATGTTGTGGTCGGTTCTTATTCAAAGGAAGACATTCAGGCCAGTTGTTGCCTGTGTTTGCCTTCTCGCACTTCCTCCAACAGCTTGGCATTGAAGGCCGGAAGGTCCTTCGGTGTGCGGCTCGTTACAAGGCCATGGTCCACCACCACCTCGGAATCCTCCCATTGTGCTCCGGCATTGATCAGGTCCGTTTTTATGCTCGCATAGCTGGTCACCTTGCGGCCCTTCAATACACCCGCCTCGGCCAGTATCCACGGACCGTGACAGATCGCCGCCACAGGCTTTTTCTGCGCGAAGAAGTCACGTACGAACGAGACCGCTTCGCTGTTCATGCGCAGTCTGTCGGGGTTCATGACACCACCGGGTAACAGCAGTGCATCGTAGTCCTCTGCCTTTGCATCGGCCACAGCCCGATCCACCTGTTCGACCTCGCTCCAGTCGCCATCCTTCCAGCCCTTTATCGCACCAAGATTAAGAGCCACAAGGTCCACGAAAGCGCCGGCTTCGAGCAGTGCTTCGCGGGGAGAACGCAACTCACTTTCCTCGAATCCATCGGTGGCGAGGATTGCGATGCGCTTACCGTTCAAGGAGGTTTCATTGGGTTTGGTCAGGATGTCCATGGGTGTGTTGTTTGTTTGAAACGTTCGTATGTCTATTGTCATTGGTTCCATTGGCTGCGGTCGGTTCATCCGGTAATGCCCGGGGCAACGCCACGGTTCGGCTTGGGTGCCTTGGGCTCCTTTGCTTTACCGTTCATTGCATCCGATCTCTCCTTCGGAGTTCGTGTGCCATTCTTCTGCGACTCCTGTGCAGCGCGTTCTCGAGGGTCCTTGTCCGTTGTATGTGCCATGGTTCCCAAGGCAGCAGATCCAAGGCCGTCGCGATACGGTGGTGCCTGTATGTGCCGGAGGCTGGGCGATCCATGGGCAAGAGGATACGGACCAGGTCATGCATCACCGTGGGGCGAGCACCACACACTGGGGCATTCCATGCGCAGGTATGCAGAATAGCCCCCGGTCCTTTCGCCTAGGCCCGATCGGGGGATCCCCGAATGCAAGGCGAAGGGTAACAGTGTCCATGTCGCTCTTGGAGTGGAACTTCTCGAAGGGCTTGATCGGCGCTTACAGAATGGCGCGAGCTACGGTGTGTCAGGGTCTCCCGAACGCTTCGTCATCCGCCTCGGATCCGCGCAGATCAGCCTGTGCGGATCACCTTCCCGGGTGGTAGGTGCGCGTCGCGTGTTGCTCCACCCACTTGCGGTCCAGGCTCATCTCTTTCGTCCGGCGTGTCAGGTACAACTCCACCTGGTCGGCATAGTGTGGACTATCGGGTCTGCTGCTTGCCCCGTAGGGTTGCACTGAGGATATGTGCATGCCATCCGCATGGAAACGCACATGCTGGATGTACGATTCGCCGGAATAGCTGCGGAGGCGTCCATTCTTCCAAGGCTTCGAATGCAGCGCTGCGAGTTGGTCGGGCAGCCCGTCGATGGGCCAATCGCGATCACCCCGAACGTGACGTTGCAGTGTTCCCAAAGGCACTTGTGTGGTGCCGAAGTGCTTTTGCAGATACCGCTTGGCGTGGCGGAAAGAGGCCACCACATCCTCGTCCGGTATCTCATGCCGCTCGAACAGCTCGTGCCGCTCGTAGATGCGCCTGGTGAAATCCTGCAGGGTGACCAGGAAGAAAGCCGCACCTGCGCTCTGCGCGGTCCCACAGCGGTCCCAGTCGGCCAGCATTTCGATCTCATCGGCGATATCCGGATACTTCGCGGGGTCCAAGCCGCCGGTCAGCTTCGGGTTGCTCACGTAGTGTATGTAGATGCTATCGGGGTACTGCACGTCGTACTTCATTTCCAGCAGTTCCTCGAAGCTTATCCTCGAACGTGCTTCCATCAGGTCTTGGAACCGGATGCTTCGATTGTTCTCCCAGTAGTACTCGCGGATCAATGTGTCGTGCAGCGCCAGGTTCGGGTTGTCCGCCGGCCCGGTGCTGTTGAAGGGTGTATTGTTCGTGTTGAAGACATAGCCCGAGGGTGGGTCCAGCACCTGCACGTTGCTGCTCAAAGGGTGGAACTCGTTCCAGATCACTTCGCTGGTATCGCCGGGCAGCACGCCACGCCAGTCGTAGCCCGGAACACGTTTCGGGAAGAGGGCGTTGCTGATGTACAGGATGGTATCGTTGCGGTCGGCGTAGATGATGTTCAACGACGGCAGGCCACGCATCTCGAGGGCCTCACGGAACTCTGCGTAGTTGCGTGCCTTGTTCATGGTGTGCCATTGTTCAGCGGCGCCAATGGTCATGATGGCCGGGAAACGCAGGGCGTAGTAACCGCCGGTCTTCGCTTTGATAACCGGGCCATGTGCGCTCCTGTATGTCTTCTTGCGCATACGGATCCGCACAGGTCCAAGCTTCACGCGCATGTGCGCCATCCCTTGTTCCAGTGGCGACCACGTGCCGTCCAATCGGTATTCCAGCGAACGCCCCTTGCCACGGGTCACCAGCTCATACACGTCCGTCAAGTCGGGTTGGTTCACGGTATGGCCCCAAGCGACATCCGGCGTCGCGCCCACGAACACGGATACGCCGCCCGGGAACAACGCCCCGAGGCAGTTCTGTCCTTCACCGCTCACCAGGTGTGCCTCGTACCAGGCCGTTGGACCTTCCAAGGGCTGGTGACTGTTGCTGATGAAGTAGACCTGCCCGTCGGCCGTGCGCTTGGAGTTCATGGCGAAGCCGTTGGAGCCTCGCTGCGAGAAGGGCCCCGCTTCACCTGCTCGGCCCGCAATGATGCTTTGGAAGTCGTACGCCGCACCTTGAAGTAGCACAAGCGACATCGTGTATCCGCTGAGCACATCGATCGGGTCCACAGGGAAAACGCCTTTTCGCAGGACTTCCTCAGGGTGCATCGTAGCGTAGGTATTGATGCCCTGCACATACCCTTCCAGCACGCGTTTGAATGCATCGGATACGTCCGTGCCGTGGCGCTCCGTGATCAGCTTGCGAACCCCCAGCAATTGGATCGCGTAGTCGATACCAGCTCCCTCCTTTCCCCGCACCTCCCCAGAGCGGGCACGTGCCATCAGCATGTTCAGCTGCATGTTCGCGAAATCGTCCTCTGCATTGGCCCAGGCGAGTCCATAGGCCACATCGGCATCGGTTCCTCCGTAGATGTGCGGCACTCCGTATCCGTCGCGCATGATCGTAACATCCTCCGGTATCACCTGCGCCGTAACGTTGAGAGAAATGGTCAGCGCGATCAGCCCAAGGGTACTAAGCGCATTGAACGATGGTCGGAATGATCGCAGCATATGTCAAAGGTCGCCCAGGTGGCATTCTGCCATGGGCTCTGAAAGGAACGTGTTCTTCGGTGAAGTGTTCCCAAGACCATGGGGGGCAGGAACGGATCGACCGCTGTGGGGCCCTGGACCAATGACCGTGATCCGGATCGCGGATCAACGCGATCGGCCTGTTGGGTTGACCATAACACGCCGAGTGTGGAGGCGCTCTATTGATGTTACCCCTCAAGGGGAAGGCTGGCTCCCCAGCTGATCGGTAGGGGAGACGGCTGTGCTTCAGGAGCAGAGTAGATGAGCTGGACCCATAGTGCTTGGGTCAGGTATCCAACCGCCCAGTATTTGCACTTCAATGAAGCATGATATGCTTCACCGAGAGTTGAACCAAGCCGCCATGCAGTACTCGTACAGTGCGCCTGCCTGCCCGAGGAAGGTATGCCGGCTTTCCGCTTATGGTGTTGTGTGCGTTGAAGTCGACCACCCTGCGATCGATCATGGCCTTGAGCACGGTTATCAGTGCAGCTGAGGCTCAGTATGGAAACCTTACCAAGGTTTGTTCACGGGATGATGCCCACGGTCCGAAGGATGGACCATCATCAACTCGTACACATTGGAGCGCCCGGCCCTTTCTATTCCGAGAAGCTTGACCGGGCGCTGCCCGTTTTCGCTTGGTGTAGGGGCGGAGTCACACCCACAAACCCGATCGCACAATGTCCCAAGGTCCTTGGGTTGCATCGGCACCATAGCTCGACCACGGGTGCGGTCTACCACCCTTGCGCGTCAGGCCGAGGCCTTTTCCTTCTTCGCCTTACCATTCTCCTTCTCATCGATCGGCTTCCTCAACACGATCTTCCCATCGAACACATCGATCACTTGCGGCACGCCCGTCTCCAAGGTCCCCGCGATGATCTGCTTGCTCAACTCGTTCAGCAGCTCCTTCTGGATCATGCGCTTGATGGGACGTGCACCGAACTGCGGATCGAAGCCTTGAGTACTGATGTGTTGGATCAATTCCTCGCTGGGCAGCAGGTGGATGTCCTTCTCCTCCAGTTTCTGCAGGAGCATGTGCAGTTGCAGTTTCACGATCTCGCGCACGTCGGCCTGGCTCAGCGGACGGAACATGATCAGCTCGTCCACACGGTTCAGGAATTCGGGGCGCACGGTCTTGCGCAGCAGGTCCATCACCTCGCGCTGGGTCTTCTCTACCACGGCGTCGATGTCCTTATCCTTGAGGTTCTCGAAGTTCTCCTGGATGATGTGCGAGCCGATGTTGCTCGTCATGATCACGATGGTGTTCTTGAAGTTCACCACGCGGCCCTTGTTGTCGGTGAGGCGGCCATCGTCGAGCACTTGAAGCAGGATGTTCCACACGTCGGGGTGGGCCTTCTCGATCTCGTCGAGCAGCACAACACTGTACGGCTTGCGGCGCACGGCCTCCGTGAGCTGTCCGCCCTCATCGTAGCCCACGTAGCCCGGAGGGGCGCCCACGAGTCGTGAAACGCTGTGGCGCTCCTGGTACTCGCTCATGTCGATGCGCGTCATGGCGTTCTCATCGTTGAACAGGATCTCGCTGAGCGCCTTGGCCAGTTCGGTCTTGCCGACACCCGTGGTGCCGAGGAAAATGAAGGAGCCGATGGGCCGCTTCTCATCGCCCATGCCAGCGCGGTTGCGGCGCACGGCGTCGGCCACGGCATGCACAGCTTCATCCTGACCGATGACGCGCTTGTGCAGCTCGTCCTCGAGCTTCAGGAGCTTGGTGCGTTCGGCCTCCAGCATGCGGGTCACGGGGATGCCGGTCCAGCGGCTTACCACAGCAGCGATCTCCTCCACGTCCACTTCCTCTTTGATCATCTTGCTGTTCGCCTGCATGGCGATCAGTTCGTCCTTCGCTTCGGCCAGTTGCTTCTCCGTTTCCTGGATGCGGCCATAGCGGATCTCGGCCACCTTGCCGAAGTCGCCTTCGCGCTCGTATTGCGCGGCCTGGTGCTTCAGGTCCTCGATCTCGTCCTTGGCGCTGTTGATGCGCTCCACCAGCGCGCGCTCGCTTTCCCAGTGGGCTTTGAAGCCGTCACGCTGGCCGCTCAGCTCTGCGATCTCCTTGTTCAACTCGGCCAGCTTGGCCTCGTCGTTCTCGCGCTTGATGGCCTCGCGCTCGATCTCCAACTGCATGATTCGCCGGTCGATCTCATCGAGCTCTTCGGGCTTGGAATTGATCTCCATGCGCAGCTTGCTGGCGGCCTCGTCGATCAGGTCGATCGCCTTGTCCGGCAGGAAACGATCCGCGATGTAGCGCGTGCTCAATTCCACGGCAGCGATGATCGCAGCATCCTTGATCAGCACCTTGTGGTGGCTTTCGTACTTCTCCTTCAAGCCGCGCAGAATGGAGATCGCATCCTCGCGACTGGGCTCCTCCACCATCACTTTCTGGAAACGTCGCTCCAGGGCCTTGTCCTTCTCGAAGTATTTCTGGTATTCGTTCAAGGTGGTGGCCCCGATGCTGCGCAATTCACCACGCGCCAGTGCTGGCTTCAGGATGTTCGCGGCGTCCATGGCGCCATCTCCACCGCCCGCACCAACCAAGGTGTGGATCTCGTCGATGAAGAGGATGATGTTTCCCTCGGCACCGATCACTTCCTTCACCACGGCCTTGAGGCGCTCTTCGAATTCGCCCTTGTACTTGGCACCCGCGATCAGCGATGCGATGTCGAGCGCATAGACCTGCTTGCCCTTGAGGTCCTCGGGGATGTCGCCACTGACGATGCGTTGCGCGATGCCTTCGGCGATGGCGGTCTTACCCACACCGGGCTCACCGATCAGGATCGGGTTGTTCTTGGTGCGGCGACTGAGGATCTGCAGCACGCGGC
>CAYQMC010000040.1:0-13454 GCA_964418285.1 uncultured Chryseobacterium sp. | reverse complement strand
GCACGCGGCGGATCTCCTCGTCGCGGCCGATGACCGGATCGAGCTTGTTGTCCTTGGCGAGCTGGTTGAGGTTCTTCGCGTACTTGTTCAGCGCGTTGTAGGTCTCCTCCTGGCTCTGGCTGGTCACCTTCGCGCCCTTTCGCAGGTCCTTGATGGCCGCGATGAGGTCCTTCTTGGTGACGCCATTGTCCTTCAGCAACTGCGATACCGTGTCACCGCTGTCGAGGATACCGATGAGCATGTGCTCCACGCTGGCGAACTCATCGCCGAATTCTTTCAAAGCGGCTTGCGCTTTGGTAAGCGCATCGCTGCTATAGCGTGAAAGGCTGATCTGCCCGCCACTCACTTTGGGGTAGCCCTGCACGATGCGGTCCAGCGCCTGCGTCATGGTGGTCACATTCACGTTCAGCTTCTTCAGCAGGAAGGGCGTCACATCGGGGTCCACTTCAAAGATGCCCTTGAGCAGGTGGCCGTTCTCGAGCATTTGCTGGCCGTATCCACTGGCAATGGTCTGCGCCTGTTGAATGGCCTGCTGGGAGCGGATGGTGAATTTGTTCAGGTCCATGTTCGTTGGTCGTTTTTGGATGATCGATGTTCGACTCCTTGTTGGTCGCAGCGTACCGCACGTTCCGTTTGGGGTCGAACACCGATCAACGATGTGCGACCCTCCCATCAAGCCCCGCACCGTGAAGCTACACCGGTAGAACTGGCAGTTCCTGATGACCGTCAATGCCAGAAAGTCCAGTATTGGTAGGGGTTTCCGGACGAAATGACGGTTGATCCACATCGGAATGGACCGCTCTTCCTGATTCATGGACCCCATTCCCCACGAGTTGGGGAGGTTGTTCCACAGCAGCGCCTGAGGGATATCGGGTCTATGTCCGCTGACCGCCATACTGGTAGCGCCATTTTCTGAGGACCGAGGAACCCGGAACCGATCTTGGTCCTACCTCGGCATGTCAAGCGATAAGCACTTCAACGAACCGGGCGTGATGCCCAAACCTCTGCGCGATCGAAAGGGTACCGACATGCCTGCTACCCGCGGGATCGTGATCGCAATTATCGTAGTAGCCGTACTCGGCTTGCTCGCGATCGCTCTTTCCCGCTGGATCTAGTGGGTGCCTTCACGCCAAGCAGGGAGTACAGCGCGACTCCGTCCCTGGCCGGTACAGGTGGATCACCGCGTGGTCAGAAGCGGTAGCTGGCACCCACGCTGGGCAGCAGAGGCAACTGGTCCACCCGCTCGAAACGCACGCGATCGAAGTAGAAGATGTTCTGCCTGTCGTATGCATTTGTAACGCTGATGTCCAGCTCGATGACCTTGTGCTCGTCCAGCTTCCACTGCTTCGATACGCCCACATCCATCCGGTGGTAGGCCGGCAGGCGACCTTGGTTAAGAGGGCCGAAAATGGTGGCAAGGTCCGCATTGCTGGTGATGATGTCGGTGTTGATGTCACCGTTGAAGGGTACCGATCCATAGAAGCCTTGGGTCTGGGTGAAGGGGAAGCCCGAGCCGAAGTTCCAACGCACGTTCGCCTTCCAGGAATCGAACTTACCGAAGGTGTGGCTCACAAGCAGGTTCACGTTGTGACGACGGTCCCAGATGGGATTATACTCTTGGGTGCCATCGAAGCGGTCCACGAATGTGTAGCTGTACACGGTCCAGATGAAGGTATTGCCCCTTTCGTACTTCAGTTGGAGGTCGGCACCGTAGGCCTTGCCCGTTTCCACGATGAAATCCTTCTTCAGTTCATCCGGTTTGTCCGCGAATTCCGGCGTGTCCTCGAAGATCTTGTTCCGGTTCAGGTTGGTCACCTGGCGGAAGTCCTTGAAGTACACTTCGAAGTTTGCTGTCAGGTCGTTGGTCAGGTCGTATTCCACCCCTGCCACATAGTGGTTCGCACGCTGGAGCGGATCTTTCACCTCACGCACCGTTCCATTGGCGGTGGTGAGGGTGCGGGGCAGATCGTCGGGACTGGAGAGGAAGCCGTAGAAGAGGTTCACCACATCGCGGTCCGTGTTGGTGGCCACCAGGTTCTGGCTGTAACGCCCGGCCGCAGCCTTGAAGCGCATGTTGTCCGTGATGTTCCACTTGAAGCCCAGGCGTGGTTCCACGTTGGCCACCGAAAGGGAAGCGTAGTAGTGGAGGCGAATGCCGGGATCGATGATCACGTTGCCGAGTTTCTTCTTGTAGTTGAAGTAGCCGGCGATCTCCGTGGTGTTCTGCTCCTGCTGGTATTCGCGACCCAGAGCGTTGAAGAACTGGAAGTTGGTGCGGAATCCCAATACTTCCACTCCATACCGCGCTTCGTCCTCGCCATTGAAGAGCTTGAAGTTCAGGCCACCGTTGAAGCCGGCGATCTCGCTGCGGCGTGGTTCCAGATCGGCCTCTTGGAGTTCGATGGTGTAGTTGCTCACGCTGAAGACGCCATCGATGAGCACGGCCGAACCGCTTGGCACCAGGACGAAATTGGTTCCGGCGCCCCAGTTGTTCCAGCTCAGGTCGCTCACGCCCTGATAGTCCACACCATCGCTGAAATTGAAGCCGAAGAGGTTGAATTTGCTACCGGTGGCTCCATTGAATGAGACCTTTCCGTAGAGGTCGGTGAAGCGGAAGGGAAGACCTGCCGTATCCACGTAGCTGTAGAACAGTTTGCTGCTCTCATCCAGGTAGCTGTGTCGCGCGTTCAGCAGGAACGAGGAGGAGCCGGACCCTGGTTCGGTCTGCCGCTTGATGGGGCCTTCGAGCATCGCCTTGGCGGCAAAGGTGCTCGCACCCACCTTGCCGCTCAAACGGGTCTTGTTCCCATCGCGGGTGGTGATGTCCATCACGGAACTCACGCGTCCGCCGTGCTCGGCGTTGAAGCCTGCGGTGTAGATGTCCGCATTGCGGATGATGTCGTTATCGAACACGCTGAAAAGGCCTATGCTGTGGAAGGGATTGTACAGCACCATGCCGTCCAACATCATCTTGTTCATGATGGGCGAACCGCCACGCACATAGAGCTGTCCGCCTTGGTCGCCGGTGAAGATCACCCCCGGCACCACTTGCAGGTACTGGGCAAGGTCGGCTTCACCGCCAACGGCCGGCATGCGTTCGATCTGGCGCGGTGTCAGTTTCGTCACACCCATGCCCACCTTGTTCTGGGCCTCCTGCTTGTCGCCGCGTACCTCGAACTCCTGCATTTGGATGGCGCTCTTCTGGATGAAGAGCTTCTCGGTGATGATCTGGTCGCGCGCCACGGTCACCTCCTTGAACAGGGTGTCGTAGCCCAGGTAGGTCACCATCAGGGTGTAGCTCCCCGGAGTGATCTTGCTGATGGAGTAGTATCCGTTCACATCCGTGGCGGCTCCGGTGGTCGTGCCCTTGAGGATCACGTTGGTGAAAATGATGGGCTCACCATTGCCCTTGTCATACACGAAGCCGCGGATGGTACCGGATTGCGCGGATGCTGAGCCCACCAGCAGGAATGCGAGACAGAGGAGCAGGGCTTGGGAATAGATACGGACCATGATGGGGGTTCCTTGCAAAGGGCCGCTAAAGTAGCGGAATGCTTTGGCGCCTCGCATTACCGATGGACGAACGGCAGGTACCGCCCCCCGTTCGGTGCGACCTGATGGGCCGCAAGATCGGAATGCTGAGCGCCGAACAACATCGTTCGAACCTTGCCGACGACCCAGTATGGAGTGGAGTGGTGGTGCCTAGGACATCACCTTGGCCAACAGCTCGCGCAGCAATTCGCCATGGTCGCCGCCATCACCGCCCAAGCCTTTGCTGCGTAGGTCGCACTGACGCAGGTGGCGCTGTATCTCCACCACTTTGGCCAGACTGTAGTTGCGGGCCTGCGCTTGGTAGTCCTTTACGAAGAAGGGGGGCACCTTCAGGGCCGAGGCCAACTCCTGCGGACTCGTACCGCCCATGGTGTGTACGATGGCGAGCTTCGTGAAGTAGGTATTCAAAAAGCCCAGGGTCAAAACCAAGGGATGCTCTTTGGGCGCTGCGGCGAAGTGTCTGGCGATGCGCATGGCGCGTTCGTTGTTGCGCAGTCCCACGGCATTCTGAAGCTCGAAGATGTTGTAGTCTTTGCTGATCCCTACGAAGCGCTGGATGGCCTCGCCGGTGATCGTGCCACCTTCTTCCGTCACCAAGCACAGTTTCTCCACTTCCTTCACCGCTTTGGCCAGGTCGCTGCCCAAGTGTGCGGCCAAAAGTTGTGCTTCGCTTTGCCCCAGCCTGCGTTTTTGTTTGCGGGCAATGTTCACCAGTAGTTCGGGCAGCTTGTCCTCCTTCACCTTGTCGCTCAGGTAGACGGTTCCCCCGCCCTTCTGAACGCTCTTCAGGATGCTCCTTCGGCCATCCACCTTCTTGTGCTTGTAGCAGAGGACCAGCACAGTGGTGGGGGTGGGTTTCAGCAGGTAGGGTTCCAGCTTTTCCACCTCGTCGATCCGCCAGCTTTGCAGCTCGCGTACGATCACCAACTGGCGCTCGGCCATCATGGGGTAGCGCAGGCAGGTATCCTTCACCAGGTCGGGGTTGGCATCGCGGCCGTAGAGCACGGTCTGGTTGAAGTCACGCTCGTGCTCCTGCAAGGCCAGCTCCTCGATCCTATCACTGATCAGGTCGATGAAGAAGGACTCTTCGCCGTGCAGCATGTACACTGGGCGGAAGGTGCCCGCATCGAGCTCACCGGTGATCTTCCTCAGCTCGGTCAGGTTGCTCATTCGAATCGCAAGTGCTTCACGGAATGCCCCTTGTTGATGATCTCACGCAACGACTCGACCCCCAGGCGCACATGGGTCTCCACATAGCTGGAGGTGACCTTGGCGTCGCTGGCGCTGGTCTTCACACCATCGGGTACCATCGGCTGGTCGCTCACCAGCAGCAAGGCACCGGTGGGTATGCTGTTGGCGAAACCGGTCATGAAGAGGGTGGCGGTCTCCATATCGATGGCCATGCATCGTAGTCTTCGCAGCTGTTTCTTGAAGGCGTCATCGTGCTCCCACACCCTGCGGTTGGTCGTGTAGACCGTGCCGCTCCAGTAGTCCAATTCCATGTCACGGATCACGTGGCTTACAGCGCGGTGGATCATGAAGCTGGGCAGTGCCGGCACTTCGGGAGGGAAGTAATCGTTGCTCGTTCCCTCGCCTCGGATCGCCGCGATGGGCAGCACCAGGTCCCCGAGTTTGTTCTTGCGCTTCAGCCCGCCGCACTTCCCCAGGAACAGGACGGCTTGGGGTTCGATGGCGCTCAGCAGGTCCATCATGGTCGCCGCGTTGGCACTGCCCATGCCGAAGTTGATCATCACCATGTCCTCCGACACGGCAACGGTCATGGCCTTGTCGCGCACGGGTACCATGGCCCCTGTCTGTGCGCAGAAGATGTCAACGTAGTTGTCGAAGTTCGTCAGCAGGATGTGGGGCTTGAAGTCCTCCAAGGCCAGGCCGGTGTAACGGGGAAGCCAGTTGCGGACGATGTCCTCTTTGGTGCGCACTTTTGTGGGGATTATGGGAACTCGAATGCCGGCCTTGGATCTACCGGACCATGGCGTCAAAACTAAGCACGACGCCGGTGGTGCGCAGGTGTTCGATCCCATCCGTAAGCGGTGGCTTGCCTTATTACCCGAGGAATGGGTCCGACAGCATTTCATCAACCACTTGGTGTACGATCTGGGCTACCCGGCCTCCCTCATCGCAGTTGAACGCTCGATGGTACTGAACGGATTGGCCAAACGGGCCGATGTCCTGGTACACGACGAGCGCGGACAGCCGTTGTTGCTGGTCG
Source organism: uncultured Chryseobacterium sp. (assembly GCA_964418285.1). Classification (GTDB taxonomy): domain Bacteria; phylum Bacteroidota; class Bacteroidia; order Flavobacteriales_F; family PHOS-HE28; genus PHOS-HE28. The sequence goes on along the minus strand of CAYQMC010000040.1, from coordinate 7,672 downwards.
AATGCAAGGCCCCGGGTGTGGGTATCACCCAGCGAACGTTCGAGCAGGCTGCGCGTTACAATAGCGTGTTCAAAGTGCAGTGGCTGATCGTCACCAATGGTGTCTCGCATTACTGTTGCAGGGTTGACCACGAGACCAGCCGCACTGCGTTCTTGGACCATTTGCCACGCTTCAACGAACTCATCGGAACCTGATACTACTTTTGGGCTATGCGAACATCCCTTTTCCTTCTGCTGTTGGTGCTGCTCGGCTTTCCTGTCATGCTGGTCGCCCAGCAACGCGAGAAGATGGACTTCATGCTGAAAGCCTATCTGGAGTGGGATCATGCCCCAGGCGCTGAGGTCGATCTCTACATCCATGGCCCCGCGGATGCGGTGTCCGATGCGGTACGCGCCGAAGGAGGCCGTGTAAAGATGGCCATGGAAAAGCTGGTCAGTGTTCGGTTGCCCATCGACCGTGTGCGCTCCTTGGCAGCATATCCGGCCGTGGGCTTGTTCGAGTTCAGTTTCGAGGAAGGCGTAACGCTCAACGATTCCATGCGGGTCAAGAGCCGTATCAACGAGATCCATCAGGGACTGGCGCCGCTGCCCGAGGGCTACGATGGCGAGGGTGTCATCATGGGCATCATCGACTCCGGCATGGACTGGCAGCATCCGGATTTCCTCGATGAGGAGGGCCGCACCCGCGTATTGAAGTACTGGGACCAGACCCTGCCTGTGAATGCCCAAACGCCCCAACCCTATGGATATGGGCAGGTGTGGGATAGCACCCAGATCAATGCCGGCTTCATGACCTCTGCGGACCAGCCTCAGTATTACGGACATGGCTCCACGGTCACCGGCACTGCAGCGGGCAACGGCCTGGCGAACGGAAGGCACAAGGGTGTTGCGCCCAAGGCCGACATGATCATCGTCTCTTCCCGCTTCTCGGGCAACTTCCGTGCATCCGTGGCAGACGCGGTGAAGTTCATCTTCGATGAGGCCGAGGCCCTCGGGCGTCCTGCGGTGATCAACGCCAGCCTCGGCACCTACCTCGGCTCACACGATGGTCAGGATGCCTCAGCGCTGTTCATCGATCAGTTGCTGGAGGAGCGCGGCGGAAGGGTCATGGTCTGCGCATCGGGCAATAGCAACAACTTCACGCCCTACCACCTCCGCACGGAAGTAGGACAGGACACCACGTTCACCTGGTTCCTGCGTAACGGCAATAGCGCTTTCGGTTACCCCGCGGCCTTCCTCGAGGTTTGGGCCGATGTGGCCGACTTCCAGAATGTGCAATATGCGGTCGGGGGTGATCGTAACAATCCCCTGATCTACCGGGGGCGCACGCCTTTCCACAACATCGCGGAGAATCTGGGCACGGTGATCACCGATACCTTGGTCTCCTTCAGCGGAAACCGCATCGCTACTGTTCAGTATTTCGCTGCGCAACGTGGTGATCAGTACCAACTGCAGGTCCTGATACCGGAACCGGACTCGACAAACCAGCGCTTCCGTTTCATGACCACTGGGAATGGAGCGTTCGATGCATGGGGTTCCGCCCAGTTCGGCCTCTCTAACATGGTCACCAGTATTCCCACCGTGGAGGCCTTCCCTGCAATTGCCAACTACGTGCTGCCGGACAACGACCAGCATATGGTGGATTCCTGGGCCTGCTCACCAAAAGTGCTAACCGTGGCCAATTACTTCAACGAGACCAGCTATGTGAACTCCTTGGGCGATGAGGTTAGCGTGGTGGGGACCGAAGGCGACATCGTGACCACCTCCAGTAAGGGACCGGCCCGCACGGGTTTGCAGAAGCCCGATGTGGCGGCCACAGGCGATATCACCTTCAGCGCAGCACCACTGGACTGGATCGCACAATTGGTGAGCACCAATGATCCGCGCTTGTCCGAGGGTGGTATGCACCTGCGCAACGGCGGCACCTCCATGGCCTCGCCCGTGGTCGCTGGCCTGGCCGGGCTATACCTGCAGCGGTGCCCCAACGCCAGCTACAGCGAAGTGATCGCAGCCATACACGGCACCGCCCGCTCCGACGCTTTTACCGGGATAGTACCGAACAACAGTTGGGGCTACGGGAAGCTGGATGGGTTCGCGGCGGTGGTGAACAGCACCCGCGCAGCACTGACCGGCCCCGAAGGCTATTGCGCAGGTGACGGTGCGCTGGTGGAAGGTCCGCCGGGCATGGATGCCTACACTTGGAGCACCGGCTCCACAGAGCCCGCGATAACGATCACGGACCAGGATCCATTCAGCCTCGTGGTCACAAGTCCTTCCGGTTGCCTGGCCTGGAGCGATACGCTGCAGCTCAGTGAATGGGCCCTGCCCGCTGAACCTGTTGTTTCGCTGGTCGGTGCGCAGCTCAGCAGTACCCCGGCTGCATCGTACCAGTGGTATTTCAATGGCGAGCCCGTTGTCGGTTCTACAGAACAGGAGCTTGAGGCTTTCGCCACGGGAGACTATGCCGTGATGATCGGTGACGCGAATGGCTGCACTGCTGTCAGTGCTCCCGTGCAGGTCATCACGACCGGGGTGGAAGATCTTGGCGCCGATTCCTTCGCTGTATGGCCCTCACCCACCAGGGAAGAGCTCATGGTGCAGCTCCCCGCCGGAGCGGCGAACGTGGTCGATCTTAGCGTTATCGATGCCTCCGGCCGGGTTGTGCTCTCCAGCGGCGCCGTGTCCGGTGTGCTGCATGTGCTTGCTGTGCAGGATCTCGCTCCGGGTACGTATGTACTGCGGATGGACGATGGCGAAAGCCTCCGTACCGCCCGCTTCGTGAAGCAATAGGAGCGGAGGCGGGGTGAACTAGTTCGCCCCGTCATCCTCATCGTCGCTTTCCAGCGGCAGGTAGTAGCTGTCCAGCTGCACGCGTAGGGTGTGGAAACGCACGATGCCGATCAGCGCGAACACCACGGATAGGCCTAGGGCCACGAAGCCCACCCAACGCAGGTCGCCGTGCCCTTTCAACTGAACCAATGCCAGCCCGCCGATGACGAGGTACAGCGAGGAGCGCACATACGCCATGAACGTGCGTTCGTTGGCAAGCCGGGTGCGCTCCAGGGCGAGGTGGTCGCGTAGGATGAGTCGGTCGCGGTGGCTGAAGGGTTTGCGCAGGCGAAGCAGTTCCCGGATGTGTTCCGAACGTGGTAACATGGCGGTAAGGTAGTACAGTGCTCTCAGGCCAGGCCGATGTGGAACAGCGCATCGCCCTGGTTCACTACCGGGGTGGTGTTCACACAAATGATGTGTCCAGGGAAGGGTGCACGAACCTGCTTCACCAGTTCTCCGTAGGGGTCGGACACCAGGCCCAACACCATGCCTTCCTCCACCTTCGATCCGTTCTCGGCCACCGCTTGGAACAACCCGGCCAGCGGCGCGCGGACCCACTTGGAACTGCTCAGGGTGGAAGCACCGCGATGCTGGTCCGACGGCCCCTTCCAAAGACCCAGGTGCTCCATCACACGGCCCACGCCGCGGAAGGCTTCGCGGATCGCATCCTCATCCAAGCTGCGGGCCATACCACCCTCGAACAGGACATAGCTCTTGCCGCTGCCGTGCAAGTAGGCCCGGATCGACTTCTCGCGCATCTGTGCCTTCAGCAGCAGAGGTGGGTCGAAAACCTCGGCCAACATCCGCGAAGACTCGTCGCCATCGGTATAGCGTAGGTGGGGGTGGTTGTAGCGCTGTTCAGCTCCGCTGTGCAGGTCGATAACGACATCCACCGCAGGAAGAACCTCGGTGACCAAGGCGTGCGCAAGTCGGCTGGCCAGGGAGCCATTGGCCGATCCCGGGAAGAATCGATTGAGGTCGCGGCCATCGGGTAGGGCGCGCTGCATGGCCAGGAACCCGAATACGTTGAGCACAGGAATGGCGACCAAGGTTCCTCGTTCCAGAGGACGCTCGTTCAGCTCCTTCAGGATCCGACGCACCGTATCGATGCCATTGATCTCGTCGCCATGCACACCGGCCAGGAGCAACAACACCGGACCATCCTCCTTTCCGCGATGCACCACCACGGGGATCTCCACGCTGGTGCGGGTGTATAGGCGCGCCACCTGCAGGTCCAGCACATGCCGTTCGCCCGGTCGCACGCTAGTGCCCAGGATGTTCACCAGGGTGCAGCTCTTCGCGGGATGGCCGTACGTGCTCCTATCCATGGAGCGCGAAAGTAGCGTGGGCAAGTGCTACCGCTAACTTGCGCCCATGTCCTTGGTACGCCGCACCATCGAACGTTATGTGAAGCTTTCCGACACGGAATGGGAGGAGGTTGCACCGTGCTGGTCCACGTTCCACGTTCCGAAAGGAGCCTTCGTGTCTGTAGCAGGACGTGTGGAGCAGCGGTTCTACATCGTGCAGGAAGGGGTGCAACGCCTGTTCTTCGAGCACGATGGGAACGACTACTGCCTTGGCTTTTCATACGACTACAGTTGGTCCGGCGACTATGACTCTTTCGTGGGACGGCGTCCTGGTCGGTTTCAGGTCCAGGCCGTCACCGACAGTGTGCTCATGGGCATTGAACGGGTGGATCTCTTACGGCTCTTCGACCGTATCCCGGCCATGGACCGCTGGGGCCGGCTGATCCTGGAGGAGCTGCTGCAGGGACGTGCCACGCGTGAGATCGAACAACTCACGCTTAGCGCAGAGGAGCGTTATCGACGACTGCTTCGACGCAGCCCTCAACTTCTTCAACTGGTCGCCCAGAAGGACATCGCATCCTACTTGCGCATGACCCCCGAGACCTTCAGTCGCTTGCGTGCCAAAGTGCTGTAGTCCATTCTTGATCCACATCAAGTGGCCTTGGCGCACAGCCCGGATAGTTTCGCAGCCATGGAAGCCATCGACACCCGGGACCTCATCGATACGTTGCAAGCCGAACTACGTCGCCAACTGCAGCGCTGTGCGGAGTTGCGCGAGCTGCCCTTGGAGCACTTGCACCAACGCCCCGGGCCCAAGCGCTGGAGCGCATTGGAGGTTGTACAGCACATGAACCTGAGCAGTGGCCATTACCATAAGCATCTTCAGAAGTTGTACGCGGACGAGAACAACGGACTGCGTTTTCGCAGCACATACACCCCGGGCCGTTGGGGCGACTTCAGCACCAGGGCCATGGACCCCAAGGCCGATGGTAGCATCGGATGGCGCATGAAGACCATGGCGCTGTTCGAGCCACGCAATGTTGCCACATCCGGTCTCAAAGCCATGGACGACTTCGAAGCGATGCTCCAAGGCTACATCGGGTTGCTGGAACGTGCCCGCACCCGAGGTCTGGAAGGGGAGAAGGTCACGAGTACCCTGGGTCCGATCCTGCGCTTCAAGGCCGGCGATGCCTTCCGATTCCCCATTGCCCACCAGACCAGGCACTGGCTGCAGATCGAGCGGGCATTAGGGCGAGTGGCGTGAACCTCACTTCACCCGCTCACCACCCACATACGTCGCAAGCACCTTCGTCTTGCGCAGGCTTTCGGCGTCGCTCTTTACCAGGTCGCGGTCCAGTACCACGAAGTCGCCGAACTTGCCAGGTTCCAAGGTGCCGAGGTCCTGTTCGGTGAAGGTCGCCACGGCGTTCCAGATCGTCATACCGCGTAAGGCATCGAGACGCGAGAGGGCATTGTCCATCCGGTAGCCGCCTTCGGGCCACCCCGCCGCGCTTTGCCTTAGCACGGCGCTGCGGAACGTCTGCAAAGGGTCGATGTCCTCTACGGGGAAGTCGGTACCCAAGGCCACCATGCCCATGGTCTTGCGCAGGTCCTCGTAGGCGTAGGCGTGCGTGATGCGTACAGGCCCCAGGCGATCGGCGGCCCAGGGGCCGTCGCTTGTGCCGTGCGCTGGCTGCACGCTGGGGACGATGCTGTACGCGGCGAACTTCGGCCTGTCGTCGGGACTTACCACCTGGGCATGTTCGATACGCCAACGCAGGTCGTTGGTGCCGACCAGTACTTCGCCGTACACATCGAGCAGCAGCTTGTTCGCGCTGTCGCCGATGCAGTGGGTGTTCATCTGGAAGCCGTTGTCCTTGCACCACCGGGCCACTTCCGCAAAATGCTCGCGCGTGGCCAGTTGCAGGCCATGGTGCCCCGGGTGGTCATGGTAGGGCTCTTTCAACAATGCACCACGCGAACCAAGGGCACCATCGGCATACACCTTCACGCTGCGCACCACCAGACGTTCCTGTTGGATGGCCCCCCGCTTCGCGAACAGCTCCAGATGCTCCGGCGCATCGGCCACCATGGCATACACCCGCATCTTCAACGCTCCTTCGGCCTGCATGCGTTCGATCAGGTCTATCGTTCCGGGGTCCAGGCCCGCATCCACCACCATCGTCAGGCCCACCTCGAAACAGTCGCGCTGTGCGCTGAGCAAAGCCTCGCGTTTGGTGGCCTCGTTCGCTTGGTCGAAGATCGTCTGGAACACGGCCACGGCATTGTCCACCAACAAGCCGGTGGCAAGGCCGTCACGTTTCACCACCAGTCCTCCTTCCACGTCGGCATCCGGGTCCAGTCCCACCCGATCCATGGCTGCCTGGTTGACCACCGCAGCGTGGCCATCCACGCGCTGCAACAGCACCGGACGGTCCGGGAAGAGAACGTTCAAGCGTCCATTGTCCGGCAGAGCACCCCCTGCCCATAGGTTCTGGTCCCAGCCACGGCCGATGATCCATTCCGTGTCGGGGTGCTTATTGGCGAAGTCGAGCGTGCGTTGCAGTGCTTCCTCCCAGTTCTTCACACCCTGCAGGTCGATCTTCTGCTTGTTGAGTCCATAGCCCAGGAAGTGGCAGTGGCCGTCGATGAAGCCGGGGTAGATCGTCCTGCCGGCAGCATCGTATTGCTCTGCGGACTTGTAGCGGTTCAGGATCTGGCGTTCCGGACCCAGCTCGACGATGCGTCCATCACGGATGGCCATGGCCTGGTGTGTACTGCCGTTCTCGTCCAGCGAATGGATCGTTGCGTTGTGTACCACCAGATCGGCGGTCTGGGACTGGTAGCAGGCCGGGAGCAGTGGCATTAACGCGCCAAGGAGGAGGATGTGCTTCATGCGGAAATGAAGGGCTTCAGGCGGGGCCATCGGGCCAGGAGTTTGCGGTGGTCCAGCATCAGCGCGCCGATGATCCAGAGGAAGGGCAGCATCGGCACACGGTAGCGCACCAAGGCACCCATCACAGGGGTGGTCCAGCCAATGATGAGGGCCAGGAAGAACACATAGGAAAGCAGCGCCGTAAGCAGGACATGGTCCACCGACCGGCTGGGCAGGCGGTACCACCAGAGCAGTAACAGCACCAGCAGCAGTACCGCGTTCTCCGCCGCGCTCACCAGGCCAAAGGCATTGCTGCCTGCATGCACCAGCGGACCCAGGAAGGTCATATACAGTGCGTAGGGCGCTTGGCGCAAAAAGCTCCAAGCCGTGGGCTCCAATCGTTCTGGCATCACGAAGCTTCCTGCGTTGGTGGCTTCGGAAAGACCGATGAAGTCACGTTGTTTCAGAGCAAGCACCTCGAGTACATCGAAGCCCGGCAGCACGTGGTGCAGGTTGAGACCCGCGTAAAGGAAGGCGATCAAAACCAGCAACGTGCGAAGCGCGAAGGGGACACGCGGTGCGAAGCGCGCCAGGGACAACATGGCCAGAGCAGGGAGGAGACTGGCCAGTACATACATCTTCAGGTGTAAAAGCAGCAC
>CAYQMC010000039.1:20654-20961 GCA_964418285.1 uncultured Chryseobacterium sp. | reverse complement strand
CGCCGACCCCGGTTCGCGGACCGGGGCGGGTGCGGCGGGCCCGAAAGCCGAATACCTGGAGTACCACCGGAACAAGGTGTTCGAGCGGCCTTAGACCATCACCTCCCCGAATCCATTGTTCACCGCAATACCATGCAGCGGCACTAGCGTATCCCGCAGCTTGTCGGCGAATAGGTGTCGGTCGGTCACTTCGTGTATGGGCGTGGGTACAACAGAGAGGTAATCCTCCAGCAATTTGGAGCGCAGGTCGTGTTCGCGCACCACCGTAGCCAGCTGCCAATGCGCATCGATGAAGGGCTTGAGGTGT
>CAYQMC010000039.1:6708-20644 GCA_964418285.1 uncultured Chryseobacterium sp. | reverse complement strand
CCCATGTTGTAGGCCGGTGCGGCGGGCACCAGGTTCCAGAGCTGGTCATGCGCCACGAAGGCATAGGGGATGAAGTGCTCCATGTGGTAATCGGCCCCCGCCAGCTGGCTGCCGGTGTAGATGCAGGGCACCTCGGCGGTGTGGTCCATCACCGTGTTCCATAGGTCGCGCTGGGAAGTGAGTGCGCTGCGGCTGGGCGGCCGCACCAGCTTATCCACTATCTGTGGCACATTCGGGTTGCGTGTTTGTATGAAGCGCGCAAGATTCCACAAGACAAAATCGCGCAACACCACCCGGTGTTGGCTCAAGTAGGCTGCCCACTCCACCGGGACTACCAAGCGGTCCCCGAACAAGGCATAGGGTGCGCCGTATTTCTGGTCTTGCGACAAATGCATGACCTGCTCATCGGGCAGCTGGCTGGAATTGAGCCAAGGACTGAGAAAGCGAAAGGGCACCCATCGGCCCAAGCCCATGATGGCCTTAACGCTGATGGGATCCTCGGTATGGAGCAAGGCGAACTCCAGATCGTCCGCTTTCACATGTGTGGCCAGCTTCTCCTGTTCCATGAGTAAGCGTACCACCTTATGCAGTTTATCCCACGGACCAAACGAGAGGCGGAAGTAGTTGACCGGGTACCATGCATGTACGATCATGCGCACATACAAGGACCGTAACGCAATGGTTGTGCGCCCTTCGCCAACCACCTCCAGCAAGGCCAGCAGCCAGAAAAACTTGTAGGTGGCCGTCGTGCTGCGGAATACCCCGGCCAGCCGGTCGATGCGCAGGGATGGGTGTTCCGGGAGCAAAGGCATGGTCGCGACCAAGGTACCCCACCCCCCATTTACACCGCCCAAGTTGCGAACGCATAATTTCGGCGCATCAACCCCAACACCATGAACCGCTCTCTCCTACTCATTGCTGCGCTCGGTACCACCTTTGCCGCCACCGCCCAGGTACAGGTGAATCCCCAGGTGGGCCTTACCATGCACAAGCTTACCGGCACCGAGCCGCAGGGCGTAAGCAACCGCGCCAGCGTGGGCTTTCTGGTGGGGCTTGATGTGCGCATCGGTGAGACCTTCTACCTGCAGCCGGGCGCCTTCTTCTCGCGCACGGCCACGGCATACACCATAGAGACCGCCAGCCCCGACCCCAACAACCCGGGCACTTTGGTCACCACCGAGATCGAGGACAACCTGGTGCGCAGCAACCTGAAACTGCGGGCCATGCTGGGCTATAAGATCGTGAACGAGGACGCCTTCAAGCTGCGCCTGGCCATCGGCCCCAGCTATGATGTGTTGATGAGCGTGGACAACACCGACGACAACATCCAGTGGAACGAGGGCGACTTCAGCAGCGGGTCCTTCAACATCGATGGTACGCTGGGCTTCGACTTCGGCATACTCACCATAGAGCCGGGCGTATCCATAGGCCTTACCGATGTGTACGATACCGACGAGCAGGCCTTCGAGAAGTTCGACAGCAAGAACCTCACCTTCTTCCTCACCGCCGGCCTTGTGTTCGGCAGTGGCAGCAAGTAGGGCCGAGGCTGTGCCGCGGCACACACGATCCGGCGCTCACCGCAACTGCACCCCCTTCAGCAGAAGCCTTTGCCAGGCACTGTGCGTGCGCAGGTAGTCCTTGATGGCCGGGTTGGTGGGAATGAGCTTCCAGTTCTGCTCCTCCACGTGGGTGAGTACCCGTTCCAGGAGCGCATCGCCCAGACCCGTGGGCCGCAAGGCCCGCGGGATGTTGAGCCCGGTGAGGAAGATCCGCTCCCCGTCGCGATCGTATTCCACGGTGGCGCGAAGGCCATCCACCCGGGTCACGAACTGGCGGTTGTCGGGTTCGTCGTGGAGTTCCAGTTCGGCAGGTATGAAGGTCGTGGTGGGAGTAGCCTTTGTCGCCATGGCTGCAAAAATACGGCGATGTGCCATATCGTGCAGGGCATCGGGTAGCCGGGCAACAGAACGCGGAGAAGGCATCGCCATGCCGCCCGTATCTTTCCACGCATGGAACCCTGCACGAACTGTGGTCAGGTGCACGACACCGCCTTTTGTCCGCACTGCGGACAGAAACGCGTGCTGCCCGGCATCCGGGTGAGGCAGGTGCTGGGCCAGTTCGTGGGCGGGTTGTTCAACCTGGATGCGCCACTGCCGCATACGCTGCGCAGCTTCTTCCGCGGTCCGGGCGCGTTGACGCGGAGCTACGTGGCCGGAAAGCGTGCGGCCTACACGCCGCCGGTGCGCCTGTTCCTGCTGGGCGTGGGCTTCTACTACCTGGTGCGATTGGTGCTCGGCTGGGACCCCGTGGACGGCGCCATGGAGGCTGCCACGGACACCGCACCGGAGCGATCGCCCTTCGTGCAGGTGAACGAATGGATGAGCCGCAACGTGAACCTGCTGCTCCCCATCCTCATGGTCATGCTGGCCGCGTTCGATCGGCTGCTCTTCCCGCGCAGTGGTCTCAACTGGACAGAGCGCCTGGTGCATTACCTCTTTGCCGTGGGTACCTACCTGATCGTGGCCACCTTGCTCATTCCCTTCTACCGCGTGTGGCCCCCGCTGCAGGTGCTGGGCTTCCTGGTCATCTTCGGCATCCTCATCTGGGCCGCCATTGCGTTGCACCGGCGCACGGTGTGGAACGTGACCAAGGCGGTGCTGATGGTACCGCTGACCTTCGTGCTGTACGTGCTGTTGTGCATCGTGCTGGTGGCGCTGCTGTTGGGGGTGCCGCTGGAAGCCGTGTTCGTGAACCCCAAAGCCGTATGACGGTGGCCCTGCGACCCGCTGTTGCACTGCTCGCGATCGCCTTGCTTGTGGGCGCCATCCCCTGCTCCGCACAGGACCCCCACCACGCCGAGCTGGACTCGCTGGCCTGGGAGCGTTTGGCCAGCTGGATGAAGCCCGCCGGCCGCCACAAACGGCACAACTTCCAGTTCCACTTCCGCTATGGCGAGCACTACACATTCGATGGTGCGCTGGGGCGGTCCAGCAGGAAGGACAGCACCAACCCGGCGGGCTTCCGCTACAAGACCGCCAGCGTGGCCAAGACCTTCGTGGCCGTGCTGGTGATGCAGCTGGTGGAGGAAGGCCGCATCGGTCTGGACAGTGCGGTGGTGCGCTACCTGCCGGATGCGCTGGTGCGTCCCTTGGTGCGGGTGAAGGGTGAGGACCTGGGCCACACGATAACCGTACGCCAACTGCTGGCGCATACCGGTGGGCTCAGCGACTACATCTTCGACGACTGGCGTTTCCTGTTGCGCACGCAGTTGCGGCCGCGCAAAGCCCACACGCCGCAGGAGCATTTGCGCATCACGCTGAAACACGGCATGGCCAGGCGCAACACAGCTGTGCCGGGCAGCCGCTACCACTATACGGACACCGGTTACCTGCTGCTGGCGCTGTTGGTTGAGCAGGTGGGGGGCGCCTCCTTGAACGCCCAGTTGCAACAGCGCATCTGCACGCCACTTGGTCTGCGCGACACCTGGACCGACAGTTGGGACAGCAGCTATTCGCACATGATGCATCAGTACCACGGGCGTCGCGATGTCACCGAAGTATTGCACCCCTCGGTGGAGTTCGGCGGCGGCGGTATCATCACCAGCACGGCGGACCTGGCGCGCTTCATCACCGGCCTGGCCAGGGGCGAACTGTTCCGCGAACCGGCCACCTTGGAGGCGATGCTCACGCGCCATTCACCCGAATACGCGCTCGGCGTCGAAGTGTACCGTTTCGATGCGAAACCCTCGGGCGTCACCGGCCTGGATTCGCTGACGATGATCGGCCATAGCGGCTTCTTCGGCGTGAACATGTACCACGTACCCGAACTGGACGTGACCTGGGTGAGCAGCATCGGGCAGGTGAAGGGCTTCGAGAAGGAGGATCGCGCCTTGCCGTGGTGGGCGCTGATGAAGGAGTGTTTGGTGGTGTATGGGCGGGAGTGAAGGGAGCGCTCGAACGCGTTCCTGCATTTCACTGCTTCCGATACGTATCGGACTTCGGCAGATACTTCGGCTCAACGCATCCTGTACTTCCCAGCGTTCTCTGTGGTCGGCGGCATTGAATTTCTCCGCGCCCTCTGCATACTCCGCGGTTCATCACATTCCACCCACCTTTGGTCCATGTCCGTCGTCACCATCCTGCTTCCCTTCCATAATGCTGCTGGATCCTTGGGTGCGGCCATCGCCAGCATGGCCGCCCAGACCTGCTCGGAATGGGAACTCCTGCTGATCGATAGTGCCAGCACGGATGAAGGCCCTGCCATGGCCCAACGCTGGGCCGAGCGCGATCCACGAATACGCATCCTGCACGAACCACGCATCGGCATCGCACACGCCCTGAACACCGGATTTGCACATGCGAAAGGGAAGTACATCGCCCGCATGGATGCCGACGACATTAGCGATCCGGAGCGCCTGGCGAAACAAGTGGCCTACCTCGATACGCATCCGGAGATCGGCGTGCTGGGCACGCGTACCGCCTTCGCCAGCAGTGTACCAGAGAGCCGGGGCATGCAGGCCTTCGTGGAATGGCAGAACACCATCCTTTCCCCGCACGATCACTACGTGAAACGTTTCGTGGACGCGCCCCTTGCGCACCCCACGGTGCTATTCCGCCGCGAACTGGTGGAGCAATTCGGCGGATACGATACCGGACCGCTACCCGAGGACCACGAGTTGTGGTTGCGCTGGATGGATGCCGGGGTTCGCTTCGCCAAGCTGCCCCAGGAACTGCTCACCTGGAACGACCATGCGCATCGCCTGAGCCGCACACACCCCAACTACAGCGTGGACGCCTTTTTCAGCACCAAGGTGAAGTGGCTGACGAAGTGGCTGAAGCGGAGGTTGAACGGCCGTCCGCTGATCGTTGCGGGCACTAGTGTGCTGTGCCAGGAACGGGCTGCACTGTTGGAGGCGGCGGGCATCGCAGTGCATGCCTACACCGATGTGAAGGGGCGCGGGGTGCCGGGTCGCACCTTCATCCCGCACGACCAGTTGCCCGCTGCGGGTGAGGCCTTCATCGTCTCGTTCATCAGCCAGCGGGGCACGGGGGACCGCATCGCCGCGTTCCTGCAGGGAAGGGGCTTGGTGGAGGGCGTGGATTTCATCCTAGCGGCGTAATCGTCTCATTTCCAAGTATATAGTGTGGTTCCTAACAACTACTGATCCGTGCATTTTTAGTAATGATCCGATTTTATTACTAATTTAGCAGTAGATTAGTAGTAATTATGAAGAAGCCCCTGCCGCCCCCCAGTTCAGGAGTCTTGGAGCCGGACCAAGCCGCAGCTTTTGGCGCGGTGATCACCCGCTTCTTGGAAGACCCCGAGGCGCCCTTGAAGTTGAGCGTTGTAGAACGTGACCACCCCTATTGGGAGAAATTTCAGCGGCGGGTAAAGCCAATGGGCTACCAAGCAGAACACCTATGGCGCTTGGTGAAGCAGCAGAGGCGGTTCTCGGCCCGCAGCATTTGGATCAATAGCGAACGGGACTTCCAGTTCAGCTACAACCTCACCGATGAGATGCAGCAGACCTTACATCGGCTGGACATGCACATGGGCGGTACGCTGGGCGGTGCCACCACCATTCCCGAAGGCACGCGGGAGCAAGTGCTCACCAGTTCGCTCATGGAAGAAGCCATCTCCAGCAGCATGTTGGAAGGTGCTGCCACCACACGGGAGGTTGCCAAGAACATGTTGCGCACCGACCGAAAGCCCAAAGACCGCTCGGAACGTATGGTGCTGAACAACTACCTCACCATGCAACAGTTGGTGCAGTGGAAACAGGACCCCATGACCGTTGAGCGTTTACTGGAGATCCACCGCATGGTCTCCAACGGCACACTGGATGATCCGGCGACTGAAGGTCGGGTCCGCACCAACAACGAGGTACATGTGGTGGACGCCTATGGCGAGGTGCTCTATAGTCCGCCCGCATACGAGCGATTGCCTGCAGCATTGGAGGCCTTCTGCCGCTTCGCGAACGATGAGGCGAACGACCCGTTCATCCACCCGGTTGTGCGCGGTATCACCCTTCATTTCCTCATCGGCTACATCCACCCCTTTGTGGACGGCAACGGTCGCACCGCTCGGGCCTTGTTCTACTGGTATTTGCTTCGCAAAGGATACTGGCTGGTGGAGTATCTGGCCATCTCCAAGATCATCCTTCGTGCCCCCGCGCAGTACGGCCGGGCTTACCTGCATACGGAGCACGATGGCAATGACCTTACCTACTTCCTGGACTTCAACCTGCGTTCGTTACGACTGGCCATGGACGACCTGGATCTCTATCTGGGCCGAAAACTGGCAGAGCGCAAAGGGCTGTTCGCGGTGATCCGTAACGTGGACATCAACGAGCGCCAAGCGGAGATCGTGGCCCTTTGGTTGCGCGAGCCTGAGCGCACGCTTACCATTCAGGAAGTGGTCTCCCGTTCGGGTGTGGTCTACCAAACAGGGCGCACCGACCTGCTCGGCTTGGAGGCCTTGGGCTTGGCCACCCATCGAAAAGCAGGGAACAAGATGCTCTTCTTCCGCAGTAATGGATTCGAGGGGCAACTGGAACGGTTGAGGCACCCGACCCCCTGAGCCATCCGATCAAGCCAGCCCCAGCACCGCCCGAAAGCGTTTCGCATAGCCCTCGCTGATGGGCAGGTGCGTGTCCGCGAGCACCACATGGTCCCGCTCCACGCGCTCGATGGCGTGCAGCGCAACGATGTGCGAACGGTGGATGCGGCAGTAGCGCTCGGTCGGCAGGCGCTGCTCAAGGTCGCGCAGGTTCTCAAGGCTCAGGATGCGACCCTTGCTGCGCGTATGCACCGCCACGTAGTCGCGCATGGCGGAAATGTGCGTGACCTCCGCGTGGTCGATGCGCAGCACGTCGTGACCGCTCTTCAGGAAGAAATGATCAGGCGAGGTGATATCCGGTGCGCCAGTTGTGTTGGCACGGAGCTTCTCCACCGCCACCAGGAAACGCTCGTAGCGCACGGGCTTCAGCAGGTAGTCCACAACGGCCAGCTCGAAGCCATCGATGGCATGTTCGCTGTAAGCGGAAGAGATGATGAAGCGGCACTTGCCCTGCGCCAGTTTGATCAGCTGCAGGCCGCTGAGCTCGGGCATGCGGATGTCGGTGAACACCACATCGATGTCGCCTTCCTCCAGCCTGCGGAAGGCCGCTATGGCATCCGTGCCGGAGAACGCGTTGACCAGGCCGGGTGTGCGCTGCACGTAGCCCACCAGCACTTCCACCGCCAAGGGTTCATCATCCACCACCAGACAGCGCAGTGCTTCCATGCTCACGAAAGGGGGAAGATGAGTTCAGCCGTGTAGCGTTGGTCCGCATCGCTCCGGAAAGAAACGGAGGCTCTCTCACCGAACAGCAATTCCAAGCGCCGCTGCAGGTTGTGGTTGCCCGTGGGCGCCGATCCATCACCGGCCTGCGTGCCGATGCGGTTGGTGCAGGTGATGCGCATCCGCTCACCCTCCTGCGTGATGCTCAAGTGGAGCGGCAGCTGTGCATCGCAGGGGTCGCCGTGCTTGAAGGCGTTCTCCAGCAGGGGCAGTAGGAGCATGGCGGGGATCTTCGCGCTGCGCAGGGCATCCTCCACATCGATCGCGATGTTCAGCGGACGATCGTAGCGCAGGGCCTGCAACGCGATGAAGCGTTCCACCTGTTGCAACTCGGTGCCGATGGGGACGAACTCGTCCTGGTGCTTGGCGATGTAGCGCATCAGATCGGCGAGGTCCATGAGCGCGGGGCCGAGGTCGCTGCCGGGACGTTGCGAAAGCGCGTAGAGGTTATTGAGCGTGTTGTAGAGGAAGTGAGGCGCCATGCGGGCGCGCAGCATGTCCAGTTCGCTGAGGCGCTCGCGGTAGGCCAGTTCGGTTCGTTGCTGGTGCAGCACCACATGTTGCTCCGCGAAATGGACCAAGGTGGCGAAGCCGATGGGCAGCAGGGCATAGAGGATGTTGTCCAACACGAATGAGAGGAAGCCCACATCCGGCGGATAGTTGCTGGCGCTGCCGAGCGCGGGCAGCAGTCCTTGATCGCCGGTCCAGCGTAGGATGAAGAAGAGGACCATGCAGGCGAGCGCACCGACAAGCACCCGCAACACCGTATTGCTGGAACGCAGCATGTGCCGCAACACGAGCAGGTGCATGGTCCCGGCAGTGAGCATGTGGTAGG
Source organism: uncultured Chryseobacterium sp. (assembly GCA_964418285.1). GTDB lineage: Bacteria > Bacteroidota > Bacteroidia > Flavobacteriales_F > PHOS-HE28 > PHOS-HE28. Next base: position 12,468 of record CAYQMC010000039.1, on the reverse strand, counting down.
CCGCGAACAGCAGCGAATACGGCCGCTCGGTGAAGGAGGTGTCGCCTGTGCGCAGCCACCAGATCACGTTGGCGCCGAAGCCCATCAGCACACCGAAGCCCACATGCAGCAGCACGGCGGCGGTGCTGCGGAAATGCCCATCGGGTGCGAAGAGCGGGGATCGGGAAGTGTGTACGGCGCTGGACATGACCAGGCGACGAAGCTATCACGGTGGTCCGCGCGTGCTGCGTTACGATCGGCGGATCGCCCGTTCCGTTCTGCGAACGCCTCGCAGAACCTTCACGCCCTTCTGCCGATCAGCTTGCTCTTCCGCCGATCCAGCGCCACCTATGCAGCGTTGCGGCAATAGCATTGTGGTATCAACACGGACCACCATGCGCATCACCGAGCTCTTCCTTCTCGCGGCCCTGCTGCTCAGCACATCATCCCTCTCCGCACAAGGCACCATGCCCGATCCGGACAGCATCCTCATCGCCGACGATCCGCTGCCGCAGGTGCTGCTGCTGGGCACCTTCCACTTCGGCTATCCCGACCTCGACGCGCATGTGACCGCCGAGGACGACCGCGTGGATGTGCTATCGCCGCAGCGGCAACAGGAGTTGAACGAGTTGTTGGACGTGGTGATGCGCTTCAAGCCGAACAAGCTCTGTGTGGAAACGCAGGGCGGTTGGCTGATGCACGAATACAAGGAGTATCGCAGTGGGACGCGCAAGCTGGGGCGCAACGAGTTCTACCAGATCGGCTTCCGTATGATGGATCGCGCCAAGCTGGATTCGATGTACGCCGTGGATGCTTTCCCCCTGGTGATGGACCTGTACAACAGCCCCGACAGCCTGCGCTACAAACCCTGGTTGGACAGTCTTTACCAAGGCTGGGATTTCGGTGGTGAGGACAGGATCTCTGAGCGTTACTCGGCTTGGTACGCGGCCAAGGACAAGGATAAAAAGCACAACACCTTGCTGGACATCTTTCTCGCCATGAACGATGACCATGCGTTGGACCGCGACTATGGCGCCTACCTGAACGGCTACTTCAAGCTGCCGGGGCACCGCGGCGCTGATGTGCATGCCATCCATTGGTACAGCCGCAACCTCCGCATCTTCCGCAACATCCAGGACATCACCACCGGGCCGGAGGACCGCATCCTGGTCGTGTTCGGGGCGGGGCACATGGGCATTTTGAAGCACCTGTTCAACTGCTCCCCGGAGTACAAGTTGGTGCGTTTGGTGGACCTGGTCCGGCAGTAAGTCAGCCCCCGCTTAGCTTCGCTGGCATGAGCGAAGCCATCCCCTGCAAGAGCTGCGGAAGCGTGGTGACCGACCGCTACTGTTCTTCCTGTGGCGAGAAGGTCCTCACGCCGGAGGACCACACATTGAAGCACTATCTGGGCGCGTTGATCAGCGCATTCACGTTCGCTGACAGCAAGCTGTGGAACACGCTGAAGGCCGTGGTGCTGCGACCTGGTGAACTGAGCGCGGCCTACATGGAAGGGCGCCGCGTGAAGTACATGCGGCCGGTCGCCTTCTTCTTCCTGGCCAACTTCATCTACTTCCTGGCACCGGTCTTCGAAACCTTCAACACCAGGCTGAACAGCCAGATGTACTACCTCAGCCACAGTGCTTGGGTGAGGGCCAAGGTGGAAGGGCACCTTGCGGACACGGGGAGGACATTGGAGGAGTTCACCGCCATCTACGAACCCGCCTCCAGCAACAACGCCAAGCTGCTCCTGGTGGTGATGGTGTTCGCACTGTTCGTTCCCATCGGGATCATCTTCTTCCGCAAGCGGAAGTACATCAGTGCCTATATCACGGCGGCATTCGAGATGATGGCCTTCCATGTCTGGGTCACCACCATCGCATTGGGGCTCCTATTCGCGGCGGTGATCCTGCTGCTTCGCGCCGCTGGAATACAATTCACCGACGCGATGACCGATGCCTACACCCAATGGCCGGCACTGGCCCTGCATCTGTGGGTCACCATCGGCATCGGACGCCGCTTCTTTCGCTGTACTTGGGTCGGATCCATCTGGCGTTCCGTTGCCATGCTGTTCGGCCTGCAGTTCGCCCTTTCGGCTTACCGATTGCTGCTCTTTTCGCTCACCTTCTGGCAGGTGGGTTGAATGTGTGACAATGGTCACGCTTCGGCGAAGGGCATCCGTGGACCTTTGCGACCTACGCCAATGATCATGCGAACCCTGCTCATCGCCTTCGGGCTTTATTCCACCGGCCTCTTCGCCCAGGACCTCGGCAACCGTAACATCGTGTTGCAGGAGATAACCATCCCCGGAATGCCCGGCGTGCAATCCTTCGCATGGGGGCAGCTCAACGGCGAGTGGTTGCTGATCGGTGGGCGTACCGACGGCTTGCACCAGCGACAGCCCTTCGCGGCATTCCTGGCAGCGGACAACAACACCAACGCCTACGTGGTGGATCCGGTAACGGAGCAGGTGTGGAGTGCTTCCATGAGCAGTCTGCCCGCCGAGGTATACCAGCAGTTGCAGAGCACGAACATGGAATACGAGCAGGTCGGCAACACCATGTACATCATTGGTGGTTACGGATTCTCAACGCTTGCCAACGACCATATCACGCACCCGCGCCTTACGGTGGTGGATGTTCCGGGTGCCATCAGTGCCATCAAGAATGCCCAACCCCTTGCACCACACTTCCGCTCCATCGCCGATGAGCGCTTGGCGGTCACCGGGGGCTATCTGGGTGTCCTGGGCGACCAATTCCTGCTGGTGGGTGGGCAGCGCTTCATCGGGCGCTACAACCCCATGGGACCGGACTTCGGTCCGGGTTTCTTCCAGGAGTACACCAACGCCATCCGTCGTTTCCGCATCACGGACGACGGCAATTCACTAGCGATAACCGACTACACGGAGACCATCGACACCGATGAGCTGCATCGCAGGGACTACAACCTCGTTCCGCAGGTGTTCCCCAACGGCAGCCTCGGATTCACGGCATTCTCCGGGGTGTTCCAGTACACGAGCAACATCCCCTGGTTGAACACGGTGGACGTCACCGCTTCGGGCTACACCGTGGTGCCGGAATTCGAACAACTCCTCAACCAGTACCACACCGCCCACCTGCCGGCTTTTGCAAGCGCGACCAACACCATGAGCACTGTGTTCTTCGGTGGCATAGGGCGCTACTACTTCGATGCCAACGACCAGCTGGTCGATGATGTGAACGTGCCCTTCGTCAATACCATCAGTCGGGTGGTGCGGAGCGGGGACGGGTCGATGCTGGAAACCGCCATCGGCACCATGCCCGCGCTGTTGGGCTCAAGTGCGGAGTTCATCACCGCTGCCGGCGTCCCCCGCGTATTCAACGATGTGATCGACCTCGATGCCCTGGACGGTGACACGGTCTTGGCAGGCCATATCGTGGGCGGCATCGAGAGCAGCGCGGCCAACATCTTCTTCGTCAACACCGGCACGCAGAGCGATGCCAGTACCCGGGTGTTCCGTGTGCTGTTGGTGCAGGATGCGAGCACCGGTGTTGCGGAGCTGGAGGCCGAAGGGTACGATGTGTTGGCTGTGAACGGTGTGCCGGGTAGCGGTGAGGTGTTCGTCACCCTGGACCTTGAGGTGGGAGCCATGGTGCAACTGGACCTGCTGGACAGCAGCGGTCGCTTGGTGCGCTCCCTCTTGTCGGCACGTGTGCCAGCCGGCGCCCAGCGCGTGCATGTGGACCTGCAGGACCTGGCACCCGGAACCTACATGGTACAACTTCACGCTGGCGAGGTCCGCAAGGCAGTGCGCTTCGTGCGCTGATCGAGCTCAGTCCTCCAACACCCGTTCGCCACGCACGGGCCGCAGCGCGTCGCGCACCAGCTTCAGGTATTGTTCGTCGCATTCCAGGACGGCGGTACTGCGGATGGGTTGTTCCGACACCCAATGGCGGTATCCGCTGACATTCTCGCGGGCGCAGAACTGGTCCAGGTGCTTCAGGAAATGTGCCGCGGTCTGTGGCGCATCGGGGCCGAAGAAGTCCCAGTGGAGGCGGATCGTACTGCTCATGGACGGTCGGCGAAGTTCGTGTTCATCTGCCTACTTTCGGGCCTTCATCGAAACGCCATGCGCTCCATACGATCGATCCTCGGGGTCGCCCTCTTCCTTCCATCGTTCATGCTCTCGGCGCAGGATGCCTTGGACGGCGTCGCCAGCGGGACCTGTGATTGTTTGCTGGAACTGGACCGCAACGTACACAAAGGGGAGGCCTTGCAAATGCAACTGGGCCTGTGCATGATGAAGGCTTCGGCACCCTACGAAAAGGAGCTGCGCAAGCAGTACAAGGTGGATCTTTCAAGCCTGGATGCCGGCGCCGGGGAGAAGCTGGGCGAACTGGTGGGCATGCGTTTGGTAACGCAGTGTCCGCAGTTCCTGGAGATGTTGGCCGAGATGGAGGGTGGGAGACCATGGAGGTGGTGGAACTGGTTACCGCCACGGTCACCGGCGTTGTGGCCGGCCTGCGCGATCGGCAGTTCTCGACCATCCTGGTGAAGGACGTTTCAGGCCGTACCGTGGAGCTGCTGCGTTTGGAGCATTTCCAGAATGCCGATCTGCTTGCCGGTGCCGGAGCCACCGAGGTGAAGGGAACCTTCCACTACACCGTGAAGGAACTGTATGATCCCGTTGCAGGCACCTACCGCTCGCACAACGTGCTGGTGGGATTGGAGCTCGAATAGCTTTACGCGAGCTTGTCGCTCAGCAGACGCATCTCCATCATCGGGGCCATGCGCTCGTAGAGGATCCTGTAGGTCGTCTCCGTGATCGGCATGTCGACACCCATCTTCGCGTTGATCTCGTGAACACACTTCACGGCGTGGTAGCCCTCAGCCACCATGTTCATTTCCAGTTGTGCGGCGCGCACGCTGTAGCCCTTGCCCACCATGGTGCCGAACTCGCGGTTGCGGCTGAAGGTGCTGTAGGCCGTTACCAACAGGTCGCCGAGGTAGGCCGGTTCGTTGATATCGCGTTGGATCGGGTGTACAGCGTCCACGAAACGGGCGATCTCCTGGATGGCGCGGCTTACCAACACCGCGCGGAAATTGTCGCCATAACCAAGGCCAACGCTGATGCCTGCGCACACGGCGATCACGTTCTTGAGGATCGCGGCGTACTCGGTGCCGTAGATGTCGTCGCTCAGGGTGGTCTTCATGAAGCGGCCGTTCAATGCCTGGCCCATGGCTTCGGCGGTGGCCGGGTTCTGGCTGGCGATGGTGAGGTAGCTGAGCCGTTCCATGGCCACCTCCTCGGCGTGGCAAGGGCCGCAGATCACGCCGAAATCGCCCTCGGCCACACCCTTGTGTTCGAAGAGGTAGCTGCCCACGATCTGGTTGGTGGATGGCACGATGCCCTTCACGGCACTGAAAACGGTCTTGCCCTTGAGCACCTCGGGTTCCAGCAGGTCCATGGTGGCCTGCACGAAAGCGCTTGGCACGGCGATCACCAGGATCTCGGCGTTGCGCACCACGCTATGGATGTCGCTGTCCATGGCCAGTCGTTCGGGCTCGAACTGTGCTGCGCTGATGTAGTCCGGGTTGTGTCCGTACTTGCGGATGTGGTCGATGGTGGACTGCCTGCGCACCCACCAGCCCACTTGGGGCGCGTTGGCCGATAGCAGTTTCACCAGGGCGGTGCCCCAGCTACCAGCTCCTATGACAGCGATCTTCTTTTCCATGGAATAGGGGCGAGTTTACGAGTTGGCAAATTGGCATCTACAGGAGGTGACGCTGGCCAACTTGCAAACT
>CAYQMC010000039.1:0-6698 GCA_964418285.1 uncultured Chryseobacterium sp. | reverse complement strand
GCCCACTTGGGGCGCGTTGGCCGATAGCAGTTTCACCAGGGCGGTGCCCCAGCTGCCGGCGCCGATCACGGCGATGCGTTGTGTGGTGGTGGTCATCGTTGGCGAATATCGGGGTTCCCCGCCCGATCAGAACGTCACCTCCACCATCACCTCCTTCCCATCGCGCATGATCCTCACCGGCGCGGTATCGCCCTTGTTGAATTGGCCCAGGGCCTTCATGTAGCCCATCATGTCGGGCACGTCCACCGCGCCGATGCGCAGCACCACATCGCCCTTTTGCAGGCCGGCGGCTTCGGCGGGTTTGCCTTCGGTCACACCATCGATGCGCATGCCGGTGCCGCTGAACATGTAGTCGGGCACCACGCCCATGGTCACCTTGAAGCGCGGTGTGGCGGCGGCATTCTCCTCCTCGGTCTTGGTGAATTCCAGTTCACCGCGGCCATCGAGTCGGGCCATCAGTTCTTCGATGTAGCGCGTCACGCGCAGCATCCCGGGGTAGTTCAGTTTCTCCCAGGTGTCGCTGGGCTTGTGGTAGTGCTCGTGCGTGCCGGTGAAGAAGTGGATGGCCGGGATGTCCTGCAGGTAGAAGCTCGTATGGTCGCTTGCACCGATGCCGCCGAGGGTGCTCTTGATACTGAGCCCGCCTGCCTTCACGCTATCCACCACGCTCCAACTCGGTGAAGTGCCCACGCCGTTTATACCGATGCTGCCCACACTATCCAGCATGCCCACCATGTCCAGGTTGATCATGTAGTTGATGCTGTCCAAAGGGAAAGTGCTGTTCTTGGTCCAATAGTTCGACCCGTACAGGCCTTTCTCCTCGCCGCTGAATGCGATGAAGAGGTGGTCGCTGCTTCCTGCGAATTGCCCGGTCTTCAGGTCGCGCGCCAACTGCATCAACACCGCCGTGCCGCTCGCATTGTCGTCGGCACCGTTGTGGATGGCTTTTTCGCCCCGGTGGCGGCTGCCTTCACCGCCCCAGCCCAGGTGGTCGTAGTGGGCGCCCACAACGGTGGTCCGGCCCACGCCGTTGTCCAGCAGGCCCACCACGTTGTAGGCGGTGCGCTCCTCGCGCTTGATGTCGGCCGTTATCACGCACGGGTTACCGTCGATCAGTAGGTCATGATGATCGGACTTGGTGAGGAACACCACCGGAACGCTCAATGGCTGCACCTTGGCGCGCAGCTCGGCACTGGGTGCTTCGGTGTTCTCGTCCTCGTTGTAGAGCACCACACCAACAGCGCCACGCTTCACCGCCTCCTCGATGCGGCCCTTCAATTCGTGGTAGGCCAGGAACTTGCTATGCGGGTGGATGCCATCCGGCGAGCCGATCAGCATGGCCACGATCTTGTTCGTGGCATCCAGCCCTGCATAGTCGTCGTGTTCCAGGTCGGGTGCGCTGATGCCATGTTCGACCTTCAGGATGGTACCACGCGCCACACCACTTCCGGACAGCGAGATGGGGTGGAAATCATCCCCCGCCTTCAGCGTGCTGCGGCCGATCTGCAGGTGGTTGCCGGGCCCCGCCACCGGTGGTGCCTGGAAGGTGAAGGCCTGCAGGTAGGACCCCATGTTGCCCTTCGGCTTCAGGCCCAGCCTGGCGAATTCCGCTGCGATGTGGTCGGCGGCGAGGCGTTCACCGGGCGTGCCAGCCTCCCGGCCTTCCAGCGTATCGCTGGCCAGGTAACGCACATCGGCCGTCATGCGGGCAATGGCAACGGAGTCGGGCAGCAACTGCGCTACGCCCAATAGCGGCAGCAGCAGGAATGTCAGCGCGGGCAGGCGGTACGGGATCTGCTTCATGGCCCGCGAAGTTATCTCCCTCCATACCTTCGGATGCCTCTGCTGCGTTGCGTATGACATAGCAATGACGCCACGCCCGAATTCGCTAGGCATCAGCGCTGCACTATCTCGTTAGAGGGCACAAGGCCGCGACCAACGACCATCGAACTCCGAACAACGACACCCCACATGAAACCCCTCCTCGTCACCTTCGCCGGCCTGCTTGCCTTCCTCTACCTGCTCAATCCTTCGTTCGGTGTGTTCGAGTTCCTGCCGGACAATATTCCGTTGCTGGGCAACCTTGACGAGGCAACTGCCACCATGGTCCTGCTGGGTGCGTTGCGCTACCATGGCTGGGATTTCACGCGCATGTTCACGCGGCACCGTCCGGTGGATTTCGGCGTGGGGCGGTAGCCTCGGGCATCGTTGGAATAGGCACCGCACAGTCGACCCCTTGGGTCGACTGTGCGAACGCAGGGAATGAATACCATGCATGTCGGCCCAGTGGGTCGACGGGTACAGTGCAACAATGAATGATCTTCGCGGGGTGATACGCTACTTCATCGTTGTACTGGGTTTCGCATTCCTTGCGGCGTGCGGGGTTCCAGGATCAGACACCCAGGAAACCCCATCCAACCGCTGGGCCGATGAACGCCTGTGGACCGTGCTTGAGGCCCAGGAACTGCGCGATACCGAAGCCCTCTGCGCATTGTTGGAACACGAGGCTCCCGAGGTGCGCGAAGCGGCTGCGCTTGCCTTCGCCAGTGTGCAGGACACCTTGGGGATCCCTTGTCTCATGGGTGCGTTGGGTGATACCTCCGCGAACGTGCGCGCGACCGCCGTCTTCGCACTGGGTTTTGTGGCGGACAGCCTCACCATCGAGCGCATGGCCGAACTGGCGATCAATGAACGCGACAGCTCTGTGCAGCGCGCCTACCTCAGTGCTTCCTTCCTGGCCATGCAGCGCAACGGCATGCTGAAGGATCCGAGCGCGATCTTGTACTTCCTGCAAAGCAGCCGTGGGCAGGATCGTGCGAGGGCTGCCGATGTGCTGCGGAGGTTGCCACCCATGACCATACGCGCGTTCGGTCCGGACCTCTTGGAATGGACCATGGGCGAGTACGACCCTGATGTACGGGCCCTGTTGATCCTTGGACTGGGCTCGCAGGATGGCGAGGACCACATCGGGCCTTTGAAGGAATGGGCGGTGCACGGAACCACACCGGGAATACGCATCAATGCGGTCCGGGCCTTGGGGCGCATCGTCAGGAACGAGAAGTCGATCGTGCCGTACGCCTTGCTCGCGGATCCCGATGCTCTGGTGCGTGCTGCAACGCTGGAGCAACTGGCCATGCACGTTGATCATGTCAGCTCGGACAGCCTGCTGGATATGCTGCCCCGCTTGGACCGGAAAGATCCGCTTCTTAGATACGGTGTATTGGCTCTGTTGAGCCGCACGGAACAAGGTGACCGCAAAGCCACGGACCTGTTGCTTGCTGATCGACCACCTGGTGGTTATGCTTACGCGGAGTGGCTTCGGGCCGTCGGTAACGATGGGTCGGCCCTGCATGATGATTCCTTGCGTTCCATCATGCTGGGGACCTCCCATCCGGCCGTGCGACAGGCGGCATTCGAGCTGCTTGCGCAGCGCACGCAACGGCGCATGCTGATGCCAAGGGCGATCTCCTACGACATGCAGGTGGTGGAGGCGGCCTCCTTCTATCGCGTGGTATTCGAGAGTGGAGACGCCGGGCTGATCTGTGCAGCAGCCGAGCAGTTGCGCATGATGATGCCCAAGGACCTGGCCGTACTGATACCTGCACGCCTGGAAGAGAAGGTGATGTCATCCCTTTTGCCCGTTCGCGACTTGGAGGCCCGGATCCTGATAGCGGAAATAGTGGCGAAACGCGATGGTCTTCCACCGCTTGCCGATCACGCCCCACCATTCAACAACCACATCGACCCCGCCAAGTTGCGCGCCCTGCCCCAAGGCCAGCGATACCGCATCACCACCACCAAGGGTGAGGTCATCATCGCCACCGATGTGAACGAAACACCCGGCAGCAGCCTCGCCTTCGATTCCTTGGTCACCGCCGGCTACTACAACGGCAAGGCATTCCACCGCATGGTGCCCAACTTCGTGGTGCAGGGCGGCTGCCCGCGCGGCGATGGCTACGGCGGCATGCCATGGACCCTGCGCACGGAGATCGGCCGCAAGCTGTTCACGGCGGGATCGGTCGGCCTTGCTTCCGCCGGAAGGGATACCGAGAGCTGCCAGTTCTTCATCACCCACAGCGCCACACCGCACTTGGATGGGCGCTACACCCGCTTTGGCGAAGTGGTGGAGGGCATGGACGTAGTATGGCAGCTACAAGTGGGCGATGCAATGGAGCGTGTTGAGCGGATCGACTGATCTTTGACCATGGCAGAACGCATTCCTTCCATGCACGGTGTTGCTACAGAGCGCCTGCTATTCCGCTCGGTGACGATGGACGACCGTCACTGGTGGATGGAGTACATCAACAGCGCCGAGGCCATTCGCTTCATGTCCCTCACGGTAGGTAGCGAGGACAGCTGCCTCGAGTTCATACAGCGCGCCATGGAACGGCAGGCGACCGACGGTTCCGGCCTGAACGCCGTTATCGAGCAAACCACCGGCAAACCCGTGGGCATGGTCGGCTTGTTGACGCAGGTGGTGGATGGTGTGGACGAACTTGAGATCGGATACCACCTGCTGCCTTGCGCATGGGGTAAGGGCTACGCGACGGAAGCTGCGATCGCCTGCAAGGAATTCGCCCGCCATCACAAGCTCGTACCATCGGTGATATCGTTGATCGATCACCAGAATTTCGCGAGCCAGGCCGTGGCGAAACGCAATGGAATGGCCTTCGAAAAGGACACCGTGCATCGCGGTACGCCAGCGATGGTTTGGCGGGTCGCGCTCTGACTTACTCGAACTTCTCCGGCCGCATCTGCGGGAACAGCAACACCTCCTGGATCGCAGGGTTGTCCGTAAGCAGCATCACCAAGCGATCCATGCCGATGCCGATGCCTGATGTGGGTGGCATACCATACTCGAGCGCGCGCAGGAAATCCTGGTCGATGAACATGGCCTCGTCATCGCCGCGTTCCATCAGCTTCAGTTGCTCCTCGAAACGCTCTCGCTGATCGATGGGGTCGTTGAGCTCACTATAGGCATTGCCCACTTCGAAACCGGCCACGTAGAGCTCGAAGCGTTCGGTGAGACGGTCATCGTCGCGGTGCTTCTTGCAGAGCGGGCTCATCTCCAGCGGGAAGTCCATCACGAACGTGGGCTGGATCAATTCGGGTTGGACCAGTTCGCTGAAAAGTTCGTCGATCAGCTTGCCTTTGCCCATGCTGGGTGCCACCTCGATGTGGTTCTTGATGCACAGCGCACGCACATCCTCCTCCTCCATATCCAGCACGTTGAGGCCGATCTTCTCCTCGATGGCGCCGCACATGGTGATGCGCTTGAAGGGCTGGCCGAAGTCGATGGACTTGCCTTGGAACTGCGCGTTAGGCGTGCCGTTCGCGGCCGTCGCCACCTGGCGGAACACACCTTCGATGAAGTCCATCATCCAGTGGTAGTCCTTGTAGGCCACGTACAGTTCCATCACCGTGAACTCCGGGTTGTGGGTGCGGTCCATGCCCTCGTTCCGGAAGTTGCGGCTGAACTCGAACACGCCATCGAAGCCGCCCACGATAAGGCGCTTCAGGTAGAGCTCGTTGGCGATGCGCAGAAAGAAGGGAACGTCCAGCGCGTTGTGGTGCGTTTCGAACGGACGCGCTGCTGCGCCGCCGGGAATGGGTTGCAACACGGGGGTGTCCACCTCCAGGTATCCAGCATCCTGGAAGGCCGCACGCATGGCGTTGAAGATGCGTGTGCGCTTCAGGAAAGTCTCCTTCACACCGGGATTCACGATCAGGTCCACATAGCGCATGCGGTAGCGCAGCTCGGGGTCCACGAATGCATCGTGTACGTTGCCTTCGTCGTCGGTCTTCACCACGGGCAGCGGGCGCAGGGACTTCGCGAGTACGGTCAGTTCCTTCACGTGGAGCGTGAGTTCACCGGTCTGGGTCACGAACATGAAGCCCTTCACGCCGATGAAGTCGCCGAGGTGCAGCAGCTTTTTGAAGACCTCGTTGTACAGCGTCTTGTCCTCGCCGGGGCAGATCTCGTCGCGGTTGATGTAGATCTGTTGATCGCCGCTGCCATCGCGCAGCACAGCGAAACTGGCCTTGCCCATGATGCGCACGCTCATCAGTCGACCAGCCAACACTACGTTCGCTTCCGGCTGCTCGCCCTCGGCATGTTTGGCCACGTCCTTGTACTGCTCCTTCACCAGCCGGGCACTGTGTGTAACGGGGAATTGGGCAGCAGGGAAGGGCTCGATGCCGAGCGCACGGAGCTTGCTGAGCGCCTCGCGGCGGTGAAGCTCCTGTTCGGATGGGGTGTGGGACATGGCAGCTATTCGATAATGAAGTCCGCCTTCGACAGACGGGCCGCGAAGATACCGGCAACCCCAGGATCGGCAGAAGCGTATGAGCGCTCTAATTTCGCACCCTCACCAGACACCAACGCCTACGCCGTACTTCGGCGTACAACGCATGCAGCAACTCATCGAAGCCTTCCCCAAACAACTCAAGGAAGCACTGGAGATCGGCCGGAAGGCCACTTTGAAAGCCCCCGGCGGGCCTTACAGCAACGTGGTCGTTACAGGTCTCGGCGGAAGCGGCATCGGTGGTCGCATCGCTGCACAGCTGACGCACAAGGAGGCCAAGTGCCCCATCGAGGTGTACAACAACTACTACCTGCCGGGCTACGTGAACCACAAGAGCCTGGTGATCGCGTGCAGCTACAGCGGCAATACCGAGGAGACCCTCGCCGCCATGGA
>CAYQMC010000038.1:0-21301 GCA_964418285.1 uncultured Chryseobacterium sp. | reverse complement strand
GTAGTCTCGAAGTAGGCCGGTCCGAAGTACGGGTGGCCGATCGCGGGCAGCATCGCGGGCTCCTGCGCTTGGGCGAACGAGGGCAAAACGAACAAGAAGCAGAGCGCGCGCCGTGTGGTGTTCATGTCCTGAAGTACATGGCAAGGGCAGGAACGTTCACTGCCTGGTCACATTCAAGCCTGCGCGACCTGACCAGCCTTCTCCACGAAATCCATCGCCATCTCACCCTTGCCCTTCAAGCTCGGCCAAGATCCTGCCCACGCGCTTGGATCGCACCACATCCTTCAGTTCCCTGCCGTCGTGCTCCGGCAATGGCTGCGGACGCATGCCTATGCCGATCAGGTAAGACAGGATCGCCGGCTGTTCCTCGAATATGGCCAGGTGTACCAGGTCGTAACCGTTCTCATCGCTCACTCCGCTGTCCATGCCAGCATTGATATACAGTTCAAGCAACTCCAGTTGTCCGTGGATGACCGCCTCCACTAGAACTGCTTGGAAATGGGGGTTGCTCAGCTCTCCCGGCGCTTGGTGGAACAGCGGGAGGAGGCACTTCGCACAGGCCACACTGCCATGCATCGTCGCCAGGTTCAAGGGGCTTTTGTGCTGCTGGTCGTACACAACGGGTTCCGCGCTGTGGTCCAGCAAGAGTTGCAGGCTTAACAGGTCATTGGCCATGGCCGCGGCGTGCAGGGGCGTCTGCCCGAAGGCGTCGGCCTGGTTCGGGTCGGCACCACCGTGTTCCAGGAAATGCCGAACGAACTCCGTGCGGCCGTGGGAGCTGGCATAGTGCAGCAAGGTCCATCCGCCTTCCGCATCACGCTCATCCATACCTACGGCGCCCGACCCGGACCGGAAGAAGGACAGGTCCCCCGCATCCAGGGCGGCCACCGCTTCGGTGAAGGTGGAGGAGTTTCTCATGGTGTTGGAACCGCGCTGTTGCTGGCCCCAAAACTAAGTTGGGAGGAAATGCGGTGCATCCGAAGTCCGCCAATAGGATCGGCGGCTACCCGACCGGGGATTTCGGAATTCGGGGTTGCCATGCAGCGGATCGGGATGCCATGCGGGAGCGTTGGGACAGGTGTTCCCGACGAGGACCCCGCACTAGGAACGCTCCATCACAGATGTGGACGATGTATCTACATTAGCATTCATGAACCCCGTATTCATCTGGTCCTGTGTACTGAAGACGGCCTTGACCGAGGCGAAGAAAAGAGGAGCGATAGTCCAGCTCGAAGAAGTATTCCACCTTCCAGCGGATCCTGAGCGCGTACCGGCGATGCTGCCGCAAGCCGTCGCCGACCTGTATGCGTATTCCAATGGCATGAAGGTCAGCTGGCGGGCTGCACACGATGAGAATGTTGGAGGGCAACTGAAGTTCACGAACCTGGATCATTTCTTGGGGAGTTGGGCAGGTGCCATCTACGACCCGGACCGAACGGGCCAAGATGCGCTTATCCGTGACTTCCATGTGCTCGATCACATAACGAACGAAGCGCAGTGCGGATTGGTGATCCATCCCGGAAAGTTCGATCAAGAGATCTGGTACAACGAGACCGGTAGCGACCGCTTGTACGGTCTCGACCTTGACTTCGCAGGCTACTTGGAGATGGCCACGGCCGCAAGCGTGTATGAATATTGGCCGAAGGTGTTGGTGGATATCCAGACCGGGAACGAAAGTGCGGAAACGAAAAAGTTCAAGGAGAACATGCCCATTCTTTTCCCTGACTTCAGCTGGTCCGCCTTCGTTGAGAAGTATGGGTCGCTTCGTACAAGGATGCAGGATATGAGGCGTCATTGAATAGAATCCGATATTCGGGTTCCCATGGCCGACCGTTTCCATCGCCGATCCATCCGATTGCGCGGGTACGATTACACCCGTTCCGGTGCCTCGTACATCACGGTATGCACGCAGGACCGATTGCCGTTGTTCGGTAATGTGGTGAATGACATGATGGTGCCGAACGCGATGGGAAACTTCGTGCAACGGTGTTGGGATGCGATACCCGAACACATGGCCATGGTGGTGTGCGATGCATTCGCGGTGATGCCGGTCCGATACATATCGGACCATGTGCATGGGATCATTGTGATCACGGATGTGGCGGCGGACAGATCGTTGGATGGTGACGGGGCGGTAGGGGCCGCGAATTCGCGGCCCCTACGAATGCCCGCCACCAACGATGCCGTTGACCCGCCACCACCTAACGGTACCGACATCCCCCGCCGACCACAGTACGCCACCATGGTCAAAAATTCGTTGGGCCACATCATGTAGACATTCAAGGCCGCGGTAACGCGGTAGGCCGTGCGCGACGGGTTGATGCCACGCCGCGGTGTCACGCCGAGCGCAGCCGAGGTGTGGCAACGCGGGTATTACGAACGGATCATCCGGGATGGGGGCGAACACGAACGCATTGCGCAGTACATCGCCGAGAATCCTGCCAATCGGAAAGGGGACCGGTTCAACCGGTGATGCCGATATTCGTTCATGCACCGCCAATTGCCGAAACGCGCCACCATCCGATGGCAGGGATACGATTACGCCAGCGTTGGTGCGTATTACTTGACCATTTGCACAAACGACCGGTTGCACCTGTTCGGACGGATCGTGGATGGTGTGTTGCAACCATCATCCATCGGTGAATTGGCGAAACGGTGTTGGGATCAGATCCCGGAACACATGCCGCATGTGGATGTGGGTGAATTCGTGGTTATGCCGAATCATGTGCATGGGATCGTGGTAATACGGGAACGGTTGGTGCGGGCGGACGGTGCGGTGGTGGTTCCCGTAGGGGCCGATCATGATCGGCCCGACACGATACCGGAAACGAATGCAACGCCGAATGCCATGAACGATGGACCGGACGATGACGGCATGGTCAACATGCCCACCGCACAACGCCGGGCCGATCATGATCGGCCCCTACGCCCACCCGCCGATGCCGACGCACCACCAAAACGCACCATGCCCATCGTACCCGTTGGTTCGTTGGGGCGCATCGTGCGGGCGTATAAATCCGCCGTTACCCGCATGGCGTACCGCGATGGGCTGTTGCCCCACGGCACGCCCGTATGGCAACGCAATTATTGGGACCGCGTGATCCGCGATGACGGCGAACACGAACGCATTGCGAAATACATCCGCGACAATCCGATGAATTGGAAAGGGGATAGGTTCAATGATCGGTAACCATGCGGGTCGATCATGATCGGCCCCAACGCGCGACAACCCCACCAATTGGAAAGGGGACCGGTTCAACCGGTGATGCCGCATTCCGCGTGACGGACAGGAGCGGCACCCCGCAGCGAGGAACGAGCGAGGAGTATAGCGGATGGCCGGACCCCGAGGCTTTGCGAGGGGGCACGCCCAAATCTACCAGTCCAAGAAGAGATACATCGCCAATATGGCCAGCAATTGAATGCCCCATATGATGCGTGCATCATGGATGGATCGACGCATCACGATGTCCGCCAGCCAGAATACTATGCCCCAGAACAGTATCGCGATCAAAGCAACCCCGCCCCAAGCACTGCCTCCGCTACTCGAGAAGTTGCTTGGTTCGCCGATGAATACGATAAGCTGATAGCCTATGAACATTATCACTGCGATCCGTAATGGGGTGATGCGTTTCAGCCACATCACGTCTGCAACACCCCCATATTGAACTCCCGCGTCGCTGGCGCCTGGCTCGCCGCCTCGATCCCCATGCTCACCCACGTCCTCGTCTCCAACGGATCAATAACTGCATCCAACCACAACCGGCTTGCGGCGTAGTACGGGCTGATGGTATCCTCGTATTTGCTGCGGATCCGGTTCAGCAGTTCGGCTTCCTTCTCGGGTGTGATCACCTCGCCCTTGGCTTTGAGGCTGGCCACCTCGATCTGCAGCATCACCTTGCTGGCCTGCTCGCCGCCCATGACGGCCACCTGGGCGCTGGGCCAGCCTACGATCAGGCGCGGGTCGTAGGCCTTGCCGCACATGGCGTAGTTGCCGGCGCCGTAGCTGTTGCCGATGATCACGGTGAACTTGGGCACCACGCTGTTGCTTACCGCGTTCACCAGTTTCGCGCCGTCCTTGATGATGCCGCCGTGCTCGCTGCGGCTGCCCACCATGAAGCCGGTGACGTCCTGCAGAAAGACCAGCGGGATGTTCTTCTGGTTGCAGTTGGCGATGAAGCGCGTGGCCTTGTCGGCGCTGTCGCTATAGATCACACCGCCGAACTGCATTTCGCCTTTCTTGCTCTTCACCACCTTGCGCTGGTTGGCCACGATGCCCACGGCCCAGCCATCGATGCGGGCGTAGGCGGTGATGATGCTCTGGCCGTAGCCTTCCTTGTACTCGGTGTAGTCGCTGTCGTCGACCAGTCGCGCGATCACCTCGCGCATGTCGTAGGGCTTGGCGCGCTCGCTGGGCAGGATGCCGTAGATCTCCTTCGGGTCGGCCTTGGGCGCCGCGGGTTTCTCGCGAGAGAATCCAGCATCCTTCGGCTTGCCCAGCTTGTCCATGATGGCGCGGATCTTCCTCAGGCAATCCGCATCATCCTTGCACTTGTAGTCGGTCACACCGCTGATCTCGCTGTGCGTGGTGGCGCCGCCGAGGGTCTCGTTGTCGATGTCCTCGCCGATGGCGGCCTTCACCAGGTAGCTGCCCGCGAGGAAGATGCTGCCGGTGCCTTCCACGATCAGGGCCTCATCGCTCATGATGGGGAGGTAGGCGCCGCCCGCCACGCAGCTGCCCATGACGGCGCTGATCTGGGTGATGCCCATGCTGCTCATCACGGCGTTGTTGCGGAAGATCCGGCCGAAGTGCTCCTTATCGGGGAAGATCTCGTCCTGCATCGGCAGGTACACGCCGGCGCTGTCCACCAGGTAGATGATGGGCAGGCGGTTCTCGATGGCGATCTCCTGCGCCCGCAGGTTCTTCTTGGCCGCCATGGGGAACCAGGCCCCGGCCTTCACGGTGGCGTCGTTGGCCACCACGATGCACTGGCGCTTGCTCACGTAGCCGATCATCACGACCACACCCGCGCTGGGGCAGCCGCCGTGCTCTTTGTACATGCCATCCGCCGCGAAAGCACCGATCTCGATGCGCGGGCTCTTGGGGTCGAGGAGGGTGTCGATGCGCTCACGGGCGGTGAGCTTGCCTTGCTCGTGCTGCTTGGCGATGCGCTTTTCGCCACCGCCTTGGTGGATGACCTTCAGGCGTTTATGCAGGTCGGATACGGAGAGCTTGTTGTGGTCCTCGTTCTTGGAGACTTCGATGTCGATCTTTTGCGCCATGGGACGAAAATAGGGCGGGGAGGTTCACCGCAGAGGCGCAGAGAACGCGGAGGAATGCGAATGCCGAGGCGCCTCACTCTTTCCTTGTCGCTTCTTCGGCTATTGAAGCTTGAACTGGATCGGCAGGTTGTATTGCACAGGGATCGGCTTATCGTCCAGTTTTCCGGGCGACCAGTTGGGCATGTTGCGCATCACACGCAAGGCTTCTTCGTCGCAACCGCCACCAATGCCACGCAGCACCTTAACCTCGTGGATGCTGCCATCCCGCTCCACCAAAAACGTCAAGTAGACAGTCCCTTGGATACCCTCGGAAACGGCAAATTCCGGGTACTTCATTTCCTCGTTGATATATGCGAACAAGGCCTCTTCACCGCCGGGGAAGGAAGGTGCTACCTCTGGGTCGATGAATTGCAAATTGGTATCATCAAGTTCCGGTTCAATGATCTGCACAGGTTGGATACCAGTTTCGGGCACCGCTTGTGCGGACAGGCAAGGTGCCGTCAGAAGTGCGAAATAGACAAGCGTGGTGCTGAGCCTCGTAGTACGAACATCGGCTGTGCCGCTGAATTTTCTGATCATCCGCTCTTGTTATCGGCCCATTACAGCTTGAAGCGCAACGGCAGGTTGTACTTCACCCGCACCTCCTTGCCACGTTGCTTGCCGGGCGTCCAGTTGGGCATGGCGCTCACCACGCGCACAGCTTCCTCATTGCAGCCGCCGCCGATGCCGCGCAGCACATTCACGCCCGTGACGCTGCCGTCCGTCTCAACCACGAAGGTGACATAGACCACCCCTTGGACTCCGTTCTTCACTGCTTCTTCGGGGTACTTCAATTCCCTATTGATGTACTTGAACATGGCCTCTGCTCCTCCAGGAAATTCGGGCATCACCTCCACGACGGTGAATGGCTCGTTGGGGTCATGCGTCTGCTCCGGAATGGCGATCGGTTCTTCGGTGATGATGACCTCGTTCTGCGCGAGGCAGGGCGTGCAGGCGAGCAAGGCGATGGTGGAGAGAAGGAGTACGAATTTCATGGGGTGAAGGTCCATCTTTTCGGCCATCATCGCTACGGCTGTGATCTCGGATATTTGCGTGATGTTCCGTCGTCCAAAGACCATGGTTTTCGTGGCTGTTCCGCTGCTCCTGTTTTCATTGGGTGTGGTGGTGTGGAACGGCGAACGCGAGGCCGTTGCCATGGAACGCCGCAGCACCTACGCCTTCAGCGATGCTGAAATGGCTTCCCTGCAGGATGGCGATGTGATCATGCGGCGTGGCTACGGGTACGTAAGCGACATGATCGGCCGCTTCCTGGACGAGGAGCGCAGGCTTACGCATTGCGGAGTGGTAACGGTGCGCAAGGACGGGTACTGGGTGGTGCATTCCTTGTCCAGCAATGTGTCCGAGATCGACGGTATGCAGGCGCATCGCTTGGAGGATTTCGTGCGGCAGAGCTACCCGGGCAGCATCGTGGTCACACGTTTTCGAACAGAGCAGGACCGGGGTGGCATTTCGCGCCGTGCGGTGGATTATCTGCGTCGCCAGATCCCCTTCGATCATGATTTCGATGTGGTGGACACCAACACCATCTACTGCTCCGAGCTGGTCTGGCTCATCGTTCGCGATGAGTTCGGTGTGGACGTGTTCCAGGAAGCCAGGGATCCGGAGCGCAGGTATTTCGGCTTCTCCAATTTCCTCGATCCGCGCTGGTGGGAGGTGGTGTTGGACCACCAGGAATAAAGAACCCCGGAGCGTTGGCCCCGGGGTTCCCAGTAGGTATACGGGATCGTTAGCCGAGCTTACTCGACGATCACCTCCTCCATCATGGCGTCCATGATGGTATCTCCTTCCATGTCCATGTCGCCCATGTCCATGTCCATATCCATGTCCATGTCCATGTCGCCAGCACCGTCCTCCTTGTTCATGTCCTCCTTGCTCATGTTCACGAGCCACTTGCCGTCCTCCTTCACCAGGTTCACGGTCTCATCGGCGTCCTTACCGTCGGTGCGGTAGGTAACGGTGGCCTTGTCGCCATCGATCGTTTCGCCGGTGATCTTGAAGGACTTGGGGTCCTCCTTGGGCATCATGGCGGCCATTCCGCCGATCATGTCCAGCACTTCGCCGGTGCTCGCGGTGGAGTACTCCTTGGCTTCCTTGAACTCCATCTTGTTGGTGTGGGTCAGGAACTTCTCGGCCACCTGGCTGGGGGTGGCTGATCCACCGCCGCAGGCTACAGCGAACAGTGCGATCACGATCGCGAGGGAAAAACGGGTCTTCATTGGTGAAAGGGTTTTTGGGAATGAAGGCGCAAAAGAAGGCAAATATTTCGGGATAGGCGTTGATCTTCAGACAGTTGCGGCAGTAATTTTTGCCGGTCGCAACAGGCGGTGGTGGAGATGGGCCTTGCCGGGGTCGGGGACCGTTCTTTTGATCCGCGCAACAGGCTGGTAATGAGGGCGCTTACCGAAGCACGTGCGCACTGGCATCCGGCCCGGCGTTCATCACTAGGTCGATGACGCTCATCCGGGGGTGGAAGCCGTGCCGGTCCGCGAAGACCTGGGGGTAGGGGGCAACACTGGGGATCTCCGGGGGAAGCGGACGTTTGGGGTGAAGGGTGGAGCGCAGATCCACGTATCGGGTATCGGGTGCTGTGCGGTGTTCGGGGTCGGCATCACCCGCCACGTCAACATATTCTTCGCTCACCACCAGCTCCGTGCGCAGCCCCAGCCACGCCATTCCCAGCTGCATGGTAGCCAGGTCAAGCTCCACAAGCCTGTCGTATTTCTTCAGTACCACGGCTTCGATCGCATCGATGAAATGGATGAACCACGGGGTATTGCCATAGGCGCTACGGATGGCATGGATGTGCCGTTGCGGCCAGGTCTCCACGTAGCTGAGGCCCACGGAATGCATCGGCATCTTCGCACCCGGGCGGCGTTCTATCGGGACCACAAGGTCCTGAACACCGTTGGGGCCTACGATGTTGGTGCGTGTGCGGTAGCTCTGCCGTTCGTAGTGCTCGCCGGTATCCACCACCACCTTCGGGTGCAGGGCCAGCAGGCGGTAGTGCTCAACGCTGCCGAAGTAGCAGGAGGAAAGTACGGGGACCATCGCGCGCAAAGGTCGGCGCTACCTTCGATGCACGGATCCACCCTGGCCCATGAAGACCCTGCTCCCAACCTTTGCCGTTGTCCTCGTGCTGGGCTGCGGAGGAAATGAAACCCCGATGACCGTTCCAGAGCCGCTGGCCATCGATACGCTCCGGCAGGGCAAGGCCGAAGGATCTTGGACGGGGTATTACCAGGGAACAGGTCCCACTGCGAACCACCCCGGCATCGAGACGCGGCTCTGGGTGCGCAGCGACAGCACCTTCGTTCTTAGCCAGCGCGCAGTGGACAAGGACAGCGTCGCATTGGGTACCATCGGGGCATGGCTGATCGCCGATGGACAACTGGAGCTGTACGACCACAAGCATGTGGTCCGGAGGTACTCGCGGACGGCCGCTGGCTTGGAACAGCGTGGTGCGGATGGGTTTCCGATCGATCAGGATCATGGGCATGCACTGGCCCGTTCGGTCGCCGATCCGGCCGATGGGATCCCGCGCATGCAGCTTGCCGGCTCCTTCACCTACTTTGCGGATGCCATGAGCTTTCGACCCTGCGGTTCCGCCATCGGTTGGCCTTGCGCCGGAGGAGCGGAGTGGACCGACGAAGGGGAGGGCATGGGCAGTATGGACACGGCTGAACTACAGCGGCAATACCTGGAGAAGGTGATCCAAGGCGGCGATCCCTGGACCATCGCGGTGGAGTGCAGCCTGTACATGGGCCCCGCCATGGAGGGGGATGGTGCTGAGGAGTACCTCTTCATCCACCGTGTGCTGGGTGCGGTCCAGTGCCCCTGAAAAGGACGCGGGCCGCGGCTTTCGCCGCGGCCCGCGCTTTCCCCGATGGACGGTGAAGCCTACCGGGTACCCACCTTGGTGACGGTCTTCTTCTCGTATACGTAGACGAAGTCGCCGTCGGTGCTCAAGCTCGTAATTGCTCCTTTGCGCGCCTTGAATTGCTTATAGGTGCAGTCGTCCAGATCGAAGCAGGCGATATCCGAACCGGCCGTCTTCAGGATCATGCGGTCGCCCTCGAAGTCCTCCAGGTCGCTCTTCTTGTATTTGCCCATGGCCACCGGTTCACCGGTCTTGGTGTCGAAGGTGCTTACGCCCTTGTCGCCGATCACCACCACCATGTTCTTGTAGGTCATGATCTGGTCGGCGTTGCCCACGCCACCCTTGGCCACCGGTACCACGTACTTCTCAGCTCCGCTGGAGATGTCCATGCTGTAGAGCTCCTTTCCGCTGCACACGATGAACTTGTCCTCCACCACCACGGCGTTGGTGATCCCTTTGCGGAAGCGTTCGCTATCCCAAGCCATGCTGCCGTCGCTGGTGTTGAAGGCCTGGATGCCATTGGGCTTCACGTTCGGGTGCCAGATGCGCCATTCTTCCACCGTCTCGTACGATCCGTCTTGTTGGCGCTCGCGCTTCCAGATGTAGGCTTGGGCCTCCACATTGCCACCGATCTGCAACAGGATCTTGTCGCCCACCACATACATGTTCGGTATGGCACGCGCTTCCTTGATCTCGGCACTGCTCCACAGCAGCTTGCCACTGTTGCGGTCGTACTTCTTGATGTACTGGCTCTTCTTGCTGCTCATGTCCAGCACGTACAGGTCGTCGCCTACGATCACAGGGTCGGCAACGGCATGGTACACACCGAATTTCTTGGCACCGGCCGGTGCGCCGACCATTTTGTCCGGTGTGAAGTCGAAGGCTGCGGAATACACGTTGGCGCCGGTGTTCATGTCGTATACCTGCATGCCGTTCATGCGCAGGAATACCTTGTCCTGGTCCACGCTCAAGTCGTAGAGGAATTCCCTGGTGACAACGGTCCTTTCGGCGCGGCCCACGTAGGTGTTCTCCCAAAGGATGTTCCCGTTGGTGAGGTCGATCTTCACGATCTGGTTCTTGAAACCGGAGAAGAAGGCCGCGAGGTTGGTGGGCATGAAGTTCACCATGATCAGCTTGCTGTCCGGGGTTACAACGTACTGGCCCACCACACCCTTGAACTTGTCGGTGCTCCAGCGCTCCTCCCCGGTACGGGCCAGGATCCACACGAGTTTGTCCTTCAGGGAGATGGCGAATCCATCCAGCTCCGGGATGTAGACGATGTTCTCGTCCGTTACGTTCTGGTATTTGTCGGTGGTCCAGAGCAGGCGACCGTCGGAGAGGTCGAGGCAGGCGATCTGGTCCTTGCCCATCTTGCGGTCGAAGAGGAACAGAACGTTGCTCTCCCAGAACGGGGTGAGTTCATCCACCTTGCTCAGCTTCGGGGTCAGGTCCTTGAACTTTCCGGTCCAGCGCACGCCACCGGTCTTGTTGTTGAATACGGTGATCTCTTTCTCGCTGGCGGCATAACTGTATCCACGGTCTTCGGTCCCGGTTCCGGTGTAGTCGATCCGGTGTTCCAATTTGGTCTCGAAGACGACCGGCATGTCCGCTTGCGCGAATGCGCCCAGGGCCAGGAGGCCGAATACAGGTGTGATCAGGTGTTTCATGGTGTGTGGGTATGGGTGGTGGTTGATTGTATCGCGTGTTGTGGGTTATCGTTCCATGGCGTTCAGGTCGAACGTGTGTTCCAAGCGGTACTGCCGGCCCTTCGGCATCTTGAAGGGCATCTTGCCCGCATGGAGCAGGTCCTTGAGGCGGTTCTGGGACCGTATGTCACCTTCCTCAGCACGCGAGACGAATACGCTGCTGATATCGCCCTTGTCCCGGAAGCTCACCTCGATGACATACCGTCCGATGAGCTTCTCGTTCACAACGGCCTCATGGATCGTGGCGCCGGGCTGAAGTGAGGCGTCCAGTGCTGCCGCTGCCGCTGCCAGGATCTCGTTCTTGTCGGAGAGCAATTCCTTCTTTTGGGCGGTGGCACCCAGCGCGAGGAGTGCGGAAGACAGCAGTAGCACAAGCTTTTTCATGGCTTATAGGTCCATTCGATGAGACGGTTCCCGCTGGTGAGCATGATCCGCTTGTTGTCCGGCAGGAAGGTGAAACTGAGGCGACCATCGCCACTGGCGAATTCGCCTTTGTCCAGGTTCTCCCACAAGCGCCAGCTCACGATGAAGCGGTCCACCATGCTGCCCGTCATGCGGTCGTAGAGGTGGATCTCCTGGAACTTGCCCCCGGTGCTGCCGATGGCGAACAGCGAACCGTCGGGACTGCTGCGGAAATCCGGTTCGTACGTGGCCAGGGAAGGGTAGGAGGTGCGCCGCATTTCCCCGCTCTGCGCATCGGCCACCTCCACGTAGCTCTGGTACGGATTGGGGTTCCCGCCTTTGCGTGAATGGGGCTTCGCGTGGATCCATAGGTCCTTGCCATCGCTGCTGTATTCCAAGCGGAATACCTTGTCGAACAGTTCCGGCAGGGTGTGGAGCGGTCGCAGCGTGGCCATGTCGTAGACCACCACGATCTGGCCCTGCTTTACCCCGGTTTTGATCGCATCCTTGTCGTTCCGAACCGCGGGAATGGCTTCCACTTCGGCCTTCGTGGGTCGATGGGCCACCGCGAAACGGGTGCCGTCCGCGCTCACCGCAATGGCGTTGCCCGTGCGCTCGATGTGCCGCGCTTTGTCGGCACTTCCGCTCAACAGGTCCACGAAGCGCACGCCATCCTTGTTCAAGGTGAGTACGGTGGTCTCGTCCGGGGTCAGGGAAGCAGCGAACAGGTCTTCGAAGCTGCGTATGGCCCTTCCGTCTGCCACGTCGACCACCTCGTACTTGATCGGCTTGTCCTTGTTGGGCGCGAAATCGAGGTAGAAGATCTGCTGCAGTAGCATGTACTTCCCGGAAGCGCTGTACCGGGCCCGGCTGCCGGCGTACCAGTTGCCAACATCGATCTCGGTGGTCTCCTGTGGCCGGTCCATGGGAAAGAAGCGGAACGGGAAACCTTGGGTGGCGGAGACGGATACCGTGCTGCCATCGGGCGCAACGTCCAGCCAGGAGATCAGATACCCTGAGGCCGTCCGTTGGCCTCCGACCCGGATGGTCTTGTACACCTGTCCATCATCCTGGCCAACTGCAGCAAGGGTCAGCAGGCTCGCAGCGGCAAGGGCCAGAAGCCCTGTTGCGGTGCGGTGTTCAAGGACCTTGTTGGGAGTGTGTGGGGACACGTCTGAAGGTTTCGGCAAAGCTTCCCCGTGATACGGGGGCACTTCATCCGTTACCTACCGTGTTCCACTACGGCGATCGCCGTATTCCGGCGCATTATCGCACTTGGCATGGGTGCAGGGTACATGTCAGCGAAGCCCGGTGACAGATGCAGTCGAGGATGGCCGAGGGTGGCAGTTGGCATCGGATAGGACAGGGCGAAGACCTGTGTAAGGGGCATTCCAGCCCAGGCTTTCGCGAGGCTCTTTCCCCCAACCCGCTCACTTCCCGATGCAGAAGCGCCCAAAAATGCTGCCGAGCAGATCGTCCGTTGTGATGCGTCCGGTGATCTCGCCCAAGTGGTGTTGCGCCCTGCGCAGATCGATGGCGAGCAACTCGCCGCTGATGCCCAGCTCGATGGCCTTCTGCGATTCCTGCAGGGCAGCACGGGCTTTCGTTAGCGCTTCCACGTGTCGTGCATTCGTTACCACCGTGTCGCCCGGGCCATTGCGCAGGCCTTGCACATGGTCCACGAAGCGTTGCTTCAGTGCATCCATGCCACTGCCTTTGCGGGCGGAAAGCGTCAGCGTTTCCTTGGGCTGCCGGGTGCCGGGCACATCCATCTTGTTCAGCACAGGCAGGATCTCCGGGCCATCGCCCACCTTCTTGCGCAACATGGATGCTTCGGTGCGCAGCGCCCCTTCGGACAGCACCGTGCCATCGCCGAGCAGCACCACCAGGCTGGCTTCTGAAGCCTTCTTGTAGCTGCGCTCGATGCCCAGCTTTTCAACGGTGTCGCTGGTCCTGCGCAGGCCTGCCGTATCGATGAAGCGGAAGAGGATCCCTCCGATCGATATGGTCTCTTCCACCGTGTCGCGCGTGGTGCCCGGGATGTCGCTTACGATGGCGCGATCCTCCTGCAAAAGGGCGTTCAGCAGGGTGCTCTTGCCACTGTTGGGCGCACCCAGGATCGCCACCGGGATCCCTTCCTTGATCGCGTTGCCGTAGCGGAAGCTGTCGATGAGTTCGGTACACAGGTCCACCAGGCTGTCCAGCAGCGCCGTCAATTCCACACGTTGCGCGAACTGCACATCCTCTTCACTGAAGTCCAGCTCCAGTTCGATCAGGGCCGAGAAGTCGATCAGCTGCTGGCGCAGTCCTTCGATGCGCTGCCCGAATCCACCGCGCAACTGCTGGAGCGCCAGTTTGTGTTGCGAAGCACTGCGGCTGGCGATGAGGTCCGCCACCGCTTCGGCCTGGCTGAGGTCCATCTTGCGGTTCAGGAAGGCCCGCAAAGTGAATTCACCCGGCTGTGCCAGACGCGCCCCGGCCTTGAGCATGGCTTCCAATAGGCGTTGTTGGATATACGGACTACCGTGGATGCCCACCTCCACCACGTCCTCGCCGGTGAAGCTATGCGGCCCCTTGAAGAAGGTGAGCAGGCCTTCGTCCACCTGCCCTTCTGCATCCACCAGCGCTGCGAAGTAGGCCTTCCGCGCCGCCAGGTCCTGGGGAAGGGTGGGGGCGATGCAGGTGGCGATGTCCAAGGCGCGTGGGCCGCTCAGGCGCAGCAAGGCGATGGCTCCGGTGCCGGGTGCCGAGGCAATGGCGGCTATGGTGTCACGTTCGTACATCGGATGGCGCGCAAAGATCCGGATCTTTGTTCCCCCACCGACAAAGCCCCGACGAATGAGCGAAGCAAAGCGACACTATGACGGTCTCAAGCATCCCAAGGTACTGGTCGTTGGCGGCGGTTTTGCCGGACTGGAGGTGGTGCAGGGTCTGGCGGGCAAGCCGTACAAGGTGCTGTTGCTCGACAAGCAGAACCACCACTGTTTCCAGCCACTGCTCTACCAGGTGGCCACTGCCAGCCTGAGCGCGGACAGTATCGCACACCCCTTCAGGCGGACGGTGGGCCCCATGCCGAACGTGGCCTTTCGCATGGCCGAAGTGCAACGCATCGCGCCGCACGAAAAGCGGGTGGAGACCAATGTGGGCAGTTTCGACTACGACATCCTGATCCTGGCATTGGGCAGCACCACCAACTTCTTCGGCAACCAGCAGCTGGCGGAAGTGGCCATGCAGCTGAAGAGCATCAGCCAGGCGCTCGATATCCGCAGCGATTTCCTACAGGAGTTCGAATTGGCGATGGTGCTGCGCGACGAGGAGGCCTTACGCCGTTGCCTCAATTTCGTGATCGTGGGTGCCGGTCCGACCGGGGTGGAGCTTGCCGGGGCTTTGTCCGAGATCCGCCGTACCGTGCTGAAGCGGGAGTATCGCGAGATGAACAGCGCGTTGATGCGTATCGTGCTCATCGACAGCAACGACCGCGTCCTGAAGAGTTTCAGCGAGAAGTCCAGCGCCAACGCACAGAAGTATCTCGAAGAACTCGGTGTGGAATTGAAACTCGGCATGCGTGTCACTGGCGGCGATGCGGACCACATCACCCTGAGCGATGGGAGCGCGATGGATACCAACACGGTCATCTGGGCCGCTGGCGTGAAGGGAGCGCTGCTCCGCGGGCTGGAAGATGCCACGAACGAACGGGCCAACCGCTACGCCGTGGACCGCACCAACATGGTGCAGGGCTATCCCGATGTCTACGCCTTGGGCGATATCGCGCTGATGGAGGAAGGGGAGGCCTGGCCGAAGGGCCATCCCCAGGTCGCTACCGTGGCGATCCAACAGGGCAGGCATGTGGTGAAGAACCTCCTCCGCCGTGCGGAAGGGAAGCCTGCGTTGCCTTTCACCTACTTGGATAAAGGCAGTATGGCCGTCATCGGTCGTGGACGTGCCGTGGTGGAGGTCGGTGGCCGCAGCTATGGTGGCTTCTTCGCCTGGGCGATCTGGATGCTCGTCCACGTGGTACAGCTGGTCAGCTTCCGCAACCGCATGATGGTGCTCGTGAACTGGGCCTGGAAGTACCTCAGCTGGAAGAACACCATCCGCTTGATCATCCGCCCTTACGTGCGCCAAGGCACCGAAGTGTCCCGCCCAGTCGCCGTCCCGGATTGAACAAGGGTCAAGGTCGGAGGTCTACTTTCGCGCGGCATTCCCACGAAATGGGATCCGATCGTCCGATCGACCGATCATCCGACCCTCTTCCCCATGGGCTCCCGCCTCGCCATCCTCTTCCTTACGGTCTTCATCGACCTGCTGGGCTTCGGGCTGGTGATCCCCATCCTTCCCACCTATGCTGTGGAACTGGGCGCATCGTCCTTCGAGGTGGGACTGATCATGGCGGTCTATGCGCTCATGAACTTCATCTTCTCACCGTTCTGGGGTACGCTCAGCGACCGCCTTGGGCGCCGCCCTGTCATTGCGTTCACCGTGGTCATCACTGCACTGGCTTTTCTGATGCTGGCCAATGCGCACAGCTTGGCGCTGCTCCTTGCGGCGCGCATGCTCGCGGGGATCGGTTCGGCCAACATCGCTGCATCGCAGGCCTACATCACCGATGTGACCCCGCCGGAGGGCCGTGCCAAGGCCTTGGGGCTCATTGGTGCAGCGTTCGGCATCGGGTTCATCTTCGGCCCTCCGGTGGGGGGCATCATCAAGGAGCACTATGGCATGGACGCTGTGGGCTATGCCGCCATGGGCCTCAGCCTGTTCAACCTGCTGTTGGTGCTGCTTTTCCTGCCCGAATCCCTGAAGGAGAAGGACGCCACGAAGAAGCTGGAGATCAAGCCCGTGACCCAGGCCATACGCGCCTTGCGGAACGAACGCTTCCGCGACCTGTTCCTTACCAGCTTCATCTACATCACCGCCTTCAGCATGATGCAGATCACCGTGGCGCTGCTTTGGGCTGAGCGTTATGGCCTTTCCGAAGCGCAGGTGGGCTACATGTTCGCGGCCATCGGCTTCGCGTCCGCGATCGTTCAGGGCACCATGGTGGGTTGGCTGGCGCGCACCTTCGGCGAAGCGAAACTGATGGTCTATGGCTGTGTGATCATGGGCATCGGCCTGTTCATCATCCCCTTCGTGCCGGATGCCTACTTCGTTCCGCTGGCCTTTGCGCCCATCGCCCTCCTGGCCTTTGCGAACGGTTGCCTCATGCCCAGCATCACTTCCCTGCTCAGCCGCAATGCCAGTGATCGCGAACAGGGCCAGGTGCTGGGCATGAACCAGAGTTTCGGGTCGCTTGCGCGTATCGCAGGTCCCACCATGGGCGGCATGCTCTATGGGTGGCACTATACCGGACCCTATGTAGGGGGTGCTCTGTTGATGGTGGGGGCATTGGTCTTCGTATTGGCGTACCAGCGCGCAGGACGTGGCGGTGTTCCGGTAAGCGCATCTTGAGCGTCGATGATCCCCCGGGTTTCTATTTCGAGTTTCAGGTCTGATAGCCCGTCACATGGCAGCCCGTGGCAAAGCCATGGTCCAGGACGGTGCCATGGAGTTCAGGACCGAAGGCCCGACGCATCGGTCCAGAGGGTTGAATGTGGTGTTCAGGCGTGATCGGACCCAGCACTTACTTTAGCGCCCCGAATCCAGAATCCTCAGCATTCCATGAGCGTACTCGTCAACAAGAACAGCAAGGTCATTGTCCAAGGTTTCACTGGCAGCGAAGGCACCTTCCATGCCACGCAGATGATCGAGTACGGCACCAACGTCGTGGGTGGTGTCACCCCCGGTAAAGGCGGCCAGACCCACTTGGACAAACCCGTGTTCGAGACCGTAAGCCATGCCGTGCAAGCCACCGGCGCTGATGTGAGCATCATCTTCGTTCCTCCCGCATTTGCGGCGGATGCCATCATGGAAGCCGCCGAGGCCGGGATCAAGGTCATCGTGTGTATCACCGAAGGCATTCCGGTGAAGGATATGGTGGCGGCCAACGAATACCTCAACGGCAAGGACTGCCGCCTCATCGGCCCCAACTGCCCCGGTGTCATCACTGCCGACGAATGCAAGGTGGGTATCATGCCCGGCTTCGTTTTCAAGAAGGGCAAGGTGGGTATCGTATCCAAGTCCGGAACGCTCACCTACGAGGCAGCCGACCAGGTCGTGAAGGCCGGCTTGGGTATCACGACGGCCATCGGCATCGGTGGTGACCCCATCATCGGTACCACGACCTTGGAAGCCATCCAACTGTTCGCCAACGACCCCGAGACGGAAGCCATCGTCATGATCGGTGAGATCGGTGGAGCGCTCGAGATCGAGGCCGCCCATTGGATCAAGGCGAACTGCAAAAAACCCGTCATCGGCTTCATCGCCGGTGAAACGGCCCCCGTCGGCCGTACCATGGGCCATGCCGGTGCCATCGTTTCCGGCGCCGACGAAAGCGCAGCCGCCAAGAAGAAGGTGATGCGCGAATGTGGCATCCACGTGGTGGACAGCCCGGCCACCATTGGTGCGAAGGTGAAGGAGGTGTTGGGGTGAGCGTCCATGGGCGCTAACGTCCATAGTGCCCGATCTTCTGCGACGACCGGCGGGCGCCTATTCTTGCTCGGCTATTGCATAGGGTTGCTCATGGCTGCAGCATTCTTGTTTTTCATGAGCGGCACGACGCCGAATGTGTTGTTCCGAATTATCCAGGAATGGCCGCTCCAAGCGTTGGTGTGCTTCACCGTCGGGCCCTTGATATCCCTGGCTCTTGGGCGATGGGGAGGTGCCCAGGTCGCAATTCGGTACAGAAGTCCCTGGATCCTAGTTCCCGTGTTGAGTTTTGCAAGTGTCTGGCTGACGGTGTTCTCCTTCGGTCTTATTGCATTCCTGGGCGAAGGAGTCGCTAGTGGAGCGATATTCTCTGCTGTACGTCAATACCTCCTCAACCCACTGATCCTGGTATCGGCATTCGGGTTTCCTTTTATCCTTGTCGTGAGCCTGCTCATCGCCTACCGATTCCAACGGAGTTTCATATCCGAGGGAAGGGATGGAAAGAAGGAATGATCCGTAAGGCACAGATCTCGAAATGCTCGGTCCGATGCATTTCGACCCTGAAAAGGGTCGCAGACATTAGCACGAATACCGCCCCGTGCGCGTTCTACCGACCCTGATAGGGTCGCAGACATTCCCCTACACGAAATACTTCGGGTCGTACTCTACACCATTCTCCTCCAACATCTCCAATACCTCCTCCTTGTAGGTCTTTACCCGATGGTGCTCCTCCTGCCCATCGATATATGCCTTTACGATATCGCGTTGGCGATACCCTACGGTGAACGCGGCGTAACCATCCTGCCACGCGAAAGAGCGTAGTCCAACCTCTTGCTTCACCCAAACCGATGATGCCTTCTTGATCTCGCGTACCACGTCCGAAACACGATGTGTGGCCCTCATGCCGCAGAGGATGTGGACGTGGTCGATCCAACCATCCGTGCGCTGCGGGTATGCCTCCAACCCCTTGATGGTTCCGCTGATGTAGCTGAAGAGTCGCTCACGCCACTCCTTCGCTAATCTGGGATCGCGGTGTTTCGTGGAGAAGACGATATGGTAGTGCAGGCTCAGATAGGTGGACATTGGATCATCGGTTTGACAGTTGAAATTAGTACCGGAACGGACTTTCTCTGCGACCCTGTCAGGGTCGAACCCACTGCGAACATGGATCTCTCTAATGTCTGCGACCTCTTCGAGGTCGGAACACCCGCGAACCTTGGTTCAAATGTCTGTGACCTCTTCGAGGTCGGAATTTGAAGGTGAACCTGCTGCTACCATCGGTGCGAAGGTGTAGGAGGTGTTGGGCTAGTTGGTGACCCTGGAAGGCGCTAGGCATTCCTCCGCGGGATCGGTCACGAACATTCGCCGATGGCCTTCGACCGGATCGAGGTCGCGATATAGATCCATCCGGTCTTTCGACGAACGGGTTGGAACTCGGCATGGTGTATGCGATCTTTGATAAGCGTGATGAACGGACGGAGATATCCTGTTTACCTCGCCCATCGCTGCGTTCTGCTGCTGACCATGGGCATGCCGGGTCTGTCCGCATGGGCGCAGCCGGTCTGTTCCATCGACCTGGGTCCTGACATCACGATGGGTGTCGACCCGGTGCAGCTCAACGGCCCGTCCGGCTTCGGTAACTACCTGTGGAGCACGGGGGGGAACTCGGCCAGCATCACGGTCGACACCCCAGGGAGCTATAGCTGCCAGGTTTCATATACCACCGGAAACCTTGTTACCAATGGCGCCTTCAGCAGTGGCAATAGTGGGTTCAACACCGATTTCAACTACTCGGCCACACTGGTCACCGATGGGAACTACTTCATCGGTACCAATGCAGCTTCCTACCATCCACAATTCACCGGGACAGGGTCGGGGAATTTCATGATCGTGAATTCGGGTTGGCCATCAGCGCTGTTCTATGTATGGTGCCAAACGATCGATGTATGTCCTGGACAGACGTATGTCCTGAGTTACCGGGTACGGACCGTTTCGAATGCACAACCAGCCCGTTTACAGTGGTGGGTGGATGGTTCGTTGACCGGCCCCGAGGTGACACTCCCCGATATCGGAGGCTGGCAGACCGTTTCGCACAACTGGACGTCGGGAGTAGGGCAAACAGCGGCAAACTTTTGCCTTCGGGTCATGTCTGGTGATGGCGTGGGCAACGATTTCGGTATCGATGACATATCCATCAGCAGCACCGTGGTGTTGAGCGACGAAGTGGAAGTATTGATCGATCCACTGCCCATCGAGCTTGTGTCGTTCACCGGGGAAGCCATCATGGGAACAACCCACCTGGAATGGCGCACAGCATCGGAGCGGAACAACGACCATTTCCGGGTGCTTCGTTCAGTGGATCTTGATCAATGGGATGAGATCGCGCGCATCCCAGGAGCCGGTAACAGCCAGACGGAACACGACTATCATGCAGAGGATGACGCGCCCGTGGTCGGCATCAACTATTACACCTTGATACAGGTGGATCTGGACGGCACCGAAACCGGGTCACCGGTGGTGGCGGTAGTGCACAATGGGGCCAACCTCTCCTTGGTCGGCCCCAATCCTGCCCCGGTGGGTATGCCGATACATTTCAATGGTACCGTCGATGGCTTGCGCGTGACAGACCCGCTGGGTCGCTCCATCCCACATACGGTGAACGGCAGCGCACTGTCCATTCATGCTGGCGCCGGGGTCTATGTGGTCACACTGCAAAGCGGCACCGCGCTCAGGACCCTGCGCGTGATCCTGGAGTAGTGGTCGATAGCCTCACCCACCGTGATGGATGGAGTCGGGTCAGGGTGCTATGATCCACTCCCGGCATCCGCTTCGATCAACGCCCAGCGCACCACGCGTTGCTCCGTGCTCAACCGCAAACGATCCTGGAACTGCCAGTTGCCACGCAGGTAGCGCATGACGTAGAACGTGGTGGCACCACTGCGGTCGTTGCGCAACTCCACCAGGCACAAGCGTTTGGGGTCTTCGGGTAGGGTGGGAGGAAGGACCCACGGGCCGGTGGCATGCTGCATGGTGCGAAGCTATGGATGACATGCTTCGTCATTCGAGCAATGCGCAGCGATGAGCGAACACAGCTAGCGGTGCAACGCGTACAACCGATACCTTCGCCCACATGGCACTACTACAGGACAAAGCCGCCCTCGTGACCGGCGGTTCGCGCGGCATCGGCCGTGGCATCGTGGAACGTTTCCTCGAGGAAGGCGCCGATGTCGCCTTTACCTATGTCAGCAGCCCCGAAAAGGCGAATGCCGTGGCCGAAGAACTTGCCGCCAAGTACGGTCGCAAGGTGCTCGCCATCCAGAGCGATGCGGGCAACTTCGAGCAGGCGCAGGCCGCGGTGGACCAGGTGGTGAACGCCTGGGCCAAGCTGGATATCCTCGTGAACAACGCCGGCATTACCAAGGATCAGTTGCTCATGCGCATGAGCGAGGCC
>CAYQMC010000037.1:0-21404 GCA_964418285.1 uncultured Chryseobacterium sp. | reverse complement strand
GGCGAACATCACGTTGGTGCCTCCGCCAGTGGTGGAGCTTGGTGCGGATACGGTGCTTTGTGAAGGACAGGTGTTGCAGCTTGACGCTGGGAACCCGGGCAGTAGCTACCTCTGGAACACCGGAACCACGAACCGCCGTTTGAACGTGCGACAACCCGGATCCTTCAGTGTCACAGTGGACAATGGTCACTGTACACGCAGCGATGCCATCAATGTGCTCTTCAATCCCACCCCGGCACGCATGGCAACGCGCCAGCACTTCGCCTGCCTCGACGAGCCCCCGGGCGTAGTGCACCTTGACGCGGGCAACCCCGGTGCGGAATTCCTGTGGAGCACAGGTGGACCCACCCAGGTGATCGGTGCCCGCAGCTACGGCTGGTACAGCGTGGATATCACGAACATCTATGCTTGCAGCATGCGCGATTCGGTACTCGTAAGCGAGTACTGCACATCCACCATCTACGTACCCAACACCTTCACACCGGATGGCGACGGTCTCAACGATGTGTTCATCCCGGTGGGCAAGAACATAGCGGCCATGCAGTTGCTCATCTTCGACCGTTGGGGCACCCTGCTCTTCGAGAGCAACGACCCCAGCATGGGCTGGGAC
This sequence comes from uncultured Chryseobacterium sp., assembly GCA_964418285.1. Taxonomy (GTDB): domain Bacteria; phylum Bacteroidota; class Bacteroidia; order Flavobacteriales_F; family PHOS-HE28; genus PHOS-HE28. The sequence continues at coordinate 20,794 of CAYQMC010000037.1, read as the reverse complement.
GGAACCTATCGGAACGAGGTGGTGAAGAACGACATGTACATGTGGCGATTGGTTTACCGCTTCTTCGATGATGAGATGGGACGATTGAGCCCTGAGAAGGAGTTGATGGGCCACATCCAAGTGCTTCGCTAAGCGCAGCGGAAACAGCTCTTAACGCTCCTTCCATACCACCTCCTGCACCGTCTGCCCCACGGCCTTCAAGGTCCCCCGATCGATCACATCCATGTTATCGTCGTGGGTGTGCCAGTAGGGACCGAAGGCCTGGGTACTGGGGTCGTATTGGATGATGTCGATGCTCGGGATGCGCAACACCTTGTTGATGGGCACGTGGTCATCGGTTCCCACGAAGTACTTCGTCTCCTGGACGAAACGATCGCCGTAGCCGAGCAAAGCGGCGGTCTTCCACACCTTGTTCACGATGGCCGGCGCAAATTGCATGCTCAAGGCCTCCCGGTAGAACATGGCATCGCGTGCGCCCACCATGTCCAGCAGGATCCCAAAACGGGCCATATAGCCCGGCACATGGGGGTTCTTTGCAAAGTACTGCGCACCCAAGGCCCAGGTATCCATGCTGCGCTCATCGAGACCCATGGAGCCGCTAGGTTGGCCGTAATCCTCCACATCGGTCAGCAGGATATCGATCCCCGGACCATGATCCTTGTCAGCCACGTTGCGTGCGATCTCCAATAGCACACCTACACCACTGGCCCCGTCGTTGGCACCATCGATGGGTTCGTTCTTCCGCTCGGTGTCCTTGTCCGCGAAGGGGCGTGTATCCCAATGGGCAAAGAGCAGGATACGCTCCCTGGCCTCGGGATTGAACCGTGCGATGATGTTGCGCAAGGGCAGCTTCTGCCCAGTGTAGATGGTAACCGTTCCGGTCTGTTCGATCACCTGGGCACCATAGCCTTGGAGCTTGTCCACCAGCCAATCGCCGCAAGCCCGGTGTGCCTCGGTGCCCGGCACGCGAGGGCCGAAGTCCACTTGTTCCTGCACGAAAGCATAGGCGCTGTCCGCGTCGAAGAGCGGTGTGGGCGGTAGAGCAGGGAGTTCGGGACGCGGCGGTGCGTCGGGCGCGCTTTCGTCGTCGTTGCAACCAAGTAACACGAAGGGTAGTACCAGGAGCAGCACGCCGCATTGCCACCTGCCCTTGCTCCTGATGCCGGATCTCATGCGCGTTCCCATGTTGTGCCTTCCTTGGTATCCTTGATGGTGATGCCCAATGCGGCGAGCTGGTCGCGGATGCGGTCACTGGCGGCATAGTCCTTGGCGGCCTTGGCTTCGGCGCGCATGCGGATGAACTCCTGCACCAAGCCATCCAAAGCGGCATCATCGCCTGACGACGCCTCCTCATGCTTCAGACCGAGAACGTCGTACACCATGCTGTGGATGAGGGCGCGCAGTCGATCGATGCTTGCCTTCGTGAGCGCCAGTTTGCCATCGCGCACCGAGTTGATGATGCGTACGCTTTCGAACAGCTCGGCGATCATCACCGGGGAGTTCAGGTCGTCGTTCATGGCAGCATAGCAGCGCTGCTCAAGTGCGGCAATGTCGGCATCGTCGCTGGCTCCGGGCTTCAACTTGTCCAAGCTGGATACTGCGCTCATCAAGCGTTCCAAGCCTTTTTCCGCTGCCTGCATGGCCACGTTGCTGAAGTCCAGCGTACTGGCATAGTGGCATTGGAGCATGAAGAAGCGCACCGTCATCGCGCTGTAGCCCTTCTCCAAAAGCTTGTGGTTGCCGGTAAGCAGTTCCTCCGGCGTGAAGCCGTTGCCTTCGCTCTTGGCCATCTTGCGACCATTCACGGTGAGCATGTTGCCATGCATCCAGTAGCGGACCGGGGCCTTCCCATCGGCGGCCACGCTTTGCGCGATCTCACATTCGTGGTGCGGGAACTTCAGGTCCATGCCACCACCGTGTATGTCGAAGGTCCCGCCAAGGTACTTGGTGCTCATTGCGCTGCACTCCAGGTGCCACCCTGGAAAACCTTCGCCCCACGGGCTGGGCCACTTCATCAAGTGCTGTGCTTCGGCACGCTTCCAGATCGCAAAGTCCAGCGGGCTGCGCTTCTCGTCCATGCCCTCGGTATCGCGGGTGTTGGTGATCAGCTCATCGATCTTGCGGCCACTCAATTCACCGTAGGCATGCTGCTCCGAATACTTGGGGACATCGAAGTACACGCTACCGTTGGCCTCGTAGCCGAAGCCGCTTGCGATGATGCGCTTCACCATCTCGATCTGCTCGATCAGGTGACCTGTGGCGGTCGGCTCGATGCTGGGCGGCAGGATGTTGAATAGCCGCATCACGTCATGGAAGCCGTTGGTGTATTTCTGCACGATCTCCATGGGCTCCAGCTGCTCAAGCCGGGCACGCTTGGCGATCTTGTCCTCACCTTCGTCCACATCGCCGACAAGGTGCCCCACATCCGTGATGTTGCGCACGTAGCGCACCTTGTAGCCCAGGAACGTGAGCCAACGGTACAGCACATCAAAGGTGAGGAAGCTGCGCACGTTGCCCAAGTGGACATCGCTGTATACCGTGGGCCCGCAGACATACAACCCAACGTGTGGCGGGTTCAACGGAACGAACTCCTCCTTCTTCCGAGAAAGGGTGTTCGTTAGATGGAATGGGCCTTGGGGCTGCTCGGACATGACGGTGATCGCGGGACTAACCCTGCTTGCGGCAGGACGAGCGCGAAGGTAGCAGTGGTCAGGAAGAGTGGCAGGGTAGGAAAAAAGGAAGCCCCGATCCATTGCGACCGGGGCTTCCTTGTTGATCGGGGATCCGCTCAATCCATCTTCTTCAGATAACGGTACAGGTCGCTTTCCGTCGAGAGGATGACGCTGCTCTGTTCGTCGATGGACGTTTCCAGCACCTCCATGCTCTTGAGGAAGGAATAGAGATCACGGGAGGCGGCGGTACGGTTGTAGGCCCTGGCGTAGATCGCGGTGGCTGTACTATCCGCACGCCCGCGGATACGCTCGCTTTCCATCAAGGCTTCGGACTTGATCAAGGCCAGGTCGCGCTCCTTGTCACCTTGGATCTTGCGTGCCTCACCTTGCCCTTCGCTGCGGAACTGGTCGGCGATCCGGTTGCGTTCGCTGATCATGCGCTCATAGACCCGGTCACGCACCTCCTCCGCATAGTTCATCCGCTTGAAGCGGAAATCAAGGATCCGTATGCCGAGGTCGCTGGTGCGTTGGTTGGCACGCGCCAGTACCTGTGCTTCGATCTTGCTACGACCGACCTTGATGTCGGCCAGCGCCTCCGTTTCCTGCATGTACTCTTCCACGACCTCCGGCATCCGGTTCGTGCTACGCACCAATTCCAAAAGGTCATGGCCGGCCACAGCATTGCGTGTTTCACCGTCCAGTATGTCGTCCAGCCGCGATTGGCCTGAGCGCTCATCGCGCAAGCGGATGAAGAATTGCAATGGATCGGTGATCTCCCAACGGGCATAACAATCCACCAGGATGAAGGTCTTGTCCTTCGTGGGCACCTGGTTCACGTCTCCGTCCCATTCCAGGAAGCGCTTGTCGAAATACTGCACCCGTTGTATGAAGGGCACCTTGAAGTTCATGCCCGGCTCTGTGCGCGGCTGGCCCACGGGTCTGCCGAACTGGGTAACAATGGCCTGCTGGGTCTCGTCCAGGATGAATACCCCGCTGAAGGTGACTGAAATGACCGCCACGGCCACGACGATAAGGAGGATGTTGCGGATGCCCATGGTCATTGCTTCTTTAGGGATTCGATGTTGAGCAACGGAAGCACATTGTTGCTCTTCTCATCCACGATGATCTTGTTGCCGGCTTTGGGCATGATGCGCTCCAAGGTCTCCAGGTAGAGGCGCTTCTTGGTCACCTCGGGCGATTTGATGAACTCCTCGTAGACCGAGGTGAAGCGCGCGGCTTCGCCGGTGGCCCCGTTCACGCGCGTGAGGGCATAGGCTTCTGCCAATTGGATGGTCTCTGCCGCTTCACCCCGTGCGCGTGGGATCACTCTATTGTACTCGCTTTCTGCCTGGTTGATCAACGTATTCCGCTCCTGTTGCGATTGGTTCACCGCATTGAAGGAGGGCTTCACCGGCTCGGGCGGGTTAACATCCTGCAACACCACTTGATCGATGCGGATGCCGTTCTCGTATTCGTCGCACATTTCCTGCAACAGCACTTCCACTCGGCTCGCAGCTTCCTGACGACCTACCGTCAGCACTTCGTTCACCGTGCGGTCGCCCACCACCTTGCGCATGGACGCTTCGCTCATATCACGCAGGGTCTTTTCGGCATTGCGCACGCGGAAGAGGTATTGATAGCTGTCCACGATGCGGTATTGCACCACCCACTCCACGTCCGCAAGATTCAGGTCGCCGGTGAGCATGCTGCTTTCGTCACCATACGACCCACCAGAATACTCGGACCGCACACCGGCCTCCTGGGTCCGGAAGCCGAACTCGTGCTTGAGCTGGCGCTGCACCGGGATCTTGTACATGGTCTCGTAGCCGAAGGGCAGGATGAAATTGAGACCCGGCTCCAAGGTGCGGTTGTACTTTCCGAGATGAAGGACCACACCCACTTCCTCCGGACCAATGGTCTTGATGGAAGTGAGCAGGGCCAGCGCTGCGAGGGCGATGAGCACAACCTTGCGCAGGTTCTTCCCGATGGATGCCACCAGGTGTCTGATACGTTCTTCGAGTTCTTCCATGGTAATGTGGGCCTAATGGATGGTCCGGGAAGCCTCTGCCACAGGTTCGCGGCAGAAAGCAGCATTGTACAAGGAACATGGCAGGCTCCGCAATGTTCCTACGCCGGGGACCAAGGTACGCGTCAGGGCTGCTGCGCATTAGGAAGAAAGCACCGGCGGGTGCTGAACCTGTACATAGCATGCATGTAAAACCCGGTGCATCCGCATCGCCACCCGGAACACGAGCTTTGCCGAACCAGCGTTGATACCATCAAGCTTCCTACACAATGATCCGTTCCTTGCGCATTACTTCGTTGCTCGCGCTTCTGATACCGGCACTTGTCGGCTGTGCGCAAGGCAAACGCGCGGCCCACACCATGGCGAAGAGCGATCCGCGCTGGACAACGGTCGATTCCCTGGCGAACAAGGGCCTGTATGCGTCGGCACTGGAACGCACGGACGAGATACTTTCAGCCGCACAGCGCAGCGGCGACTGGCGCACTGAATTCCGCGCCTGGATGCAGCGTGCTACCTACCAACGCCGCACGGGCGTGGAGGACAAGGAGATACTGGCAGACTTGGAGGAACGCGTGTCAGCCTTGTCGGATACCAGCTTCCGGGTGTCATCGGCGGAATATCAGGCGCAAGGCATCGGTCGCGCGTACGATGCTTCCAACATCCCCTTGCGGCCGCTGCTGCATTCCGTGCTGGCCGATGCCTATTGGATGCACTACAGCGACAACCGCTGGCGCATCCTGGAGCGTATGCCTTTGGATGGCCCCAACAATGACCTCGACACCTGGGACCAGCGCAGCTACATGGCGCGCATCATCGCGCACGCCACGGCATCGCTGGAAGCACGGGACACTCTGCAACTGATCCCTGCTCTGGAACTGGGCGAGTTGCTGATCGACCCCTACGCGACCACACGCCCAAAAGGCGATGGCAAGCCGCGCCACCTGCGCAACGGCGCCTTCGACGATGCCACCGTGTTCGATCTGTTGGCACGCCGCGCAACGGCCTTGTTCAGCAACAGCGAAACGCGGCTCACCGAACCTGCTTGGCGTTTCCGCCTGGACGATCCGCGCCATTTCGAGCTCTACGAATCCTTCGCATTCCTGCCGTTGCAACACAGGGACAGCACCGCGTGGGAATTCCAAGCCCTGCGGACCTACCAACACTGGGAGCGCAGCCACCTCGGCGATGACCATCCCATCGCGCTCACCGACATCAGCTTGCAGCGCCTGGCCTTCGTGCGGCAGCATAGCACCCTGGCGAACAAGGACAGCCTGTACCACGCGGCCTTGGAGGTATTGCGGTCGCGGGTAACCGAGCTACCGATCTGGAGCGAAGTGACTGTGGCCATTGCGCAGTGGCATTCCGAACGCGGCGCGCAGTTCCAACGCTTGGGCGATGGCACCCACAAGTGGGAGAAACGCACAGCACGCGAACTCTGCGAAGCAGCGATCGCCCACGCGCCGACTTCCTTCGGTGCGCAAAACGCATGGGCACTGAAAGCGCGTTTGGAAGCACCTTCGCTCTCGCTGGAGTTGGAGCAAGCTGTGATGCCATCTGCTCCCTTCAAGCTTGCCGTGAAGTACACCAACGTGTCCAAGGCGTTCGTGCGGATCGTGGAGGACAAGGAGGACATCAACAGCGGCCTTCGTTGGGGCCATGATAGGGTGGAGGGACTGCTGAAACAACGTCCCGTACTTCAATGGAGCGTGGCGCTGCCGGACGATGGCGACCTGAACGAACACCTGGTGGAACTACCCGTGGAAGGTTTGCCACCGGGGCATTACACGGTGTTCGTGAGCAATGCGGAAACGTTCCGAAGTGCTATGGATGTCCTCACCTACTCCTCTTTGAGAAGTACAGGTCTGGCTGCCTTGGAACGCAGCAGCAACGACCCACTGGAGTTGCTGGTACTGGACCGCAACAGCGGTACGCCGATCGACGGCGCAAAGGCCGAATTGTTCCAGCAGGAGGTCGGATCCGGCGAGCGTCGTTTTGTGAAGATCGGCGAAACGAACAGCGATGCCGAAGGCCGCGCAAGCCTTGCGACACCGAGCAAGCGCGGCTCGTTGCGTTGGCGCATCACGCAGGGTGCGGACGTTTACCTCACCGGCGATCGCTGGCATTACCCACGCCAGGACAACTACCGAGAGGACAGCCTGCGCACATTCCTTTTCACCGATCGTGCCATCTACCGGCCCGGACAGGAGTTGCACTTCAAGGGCATCGTTACCGTGAAGCGTGGCGGAACCACCGTGGTGAAGAGCGGCTATCGCACAGCAGTGCGGATCTACGATGCCAACGGCCAGCAGGTGGACAGCATCACGGTCACTACCGATGCATTCGGCGCCTTCCACGGTACGTGCAAGGCGCCGGCCGGACTCACCGGGCAGATGCGTTTGGAAGAAGCCAACGGCAGCCGCTGGTTCCGAGTGGAGGAGTACAAGCGACCGCGTTTCGAGGTGGTGATGGACCCTGTGCGCGATACGCCCAAGCTCGGTGAAGAGGCCACCGTGAGCGGCGTTGCGAAGAGCTATTCCGGAGTACCCATCAACGGCGCCGAGGTGCGCTACACGGTTTACCGTGAGGCTCGCTTGCCTTGGTGGCGTGGGCGTGGCTGGGGCCACATTCCCGGCTGGGGCCAGCGCACCGATGTGGCCACCGGAACTGCCGAGACCGATGTGGAAGGGCGCTTCACGGTGCGCTTCACGGCCGAAGCCGACCGCAGTGTGCCACGTGCCGCCGACCCCACTTTCAGCTACACAGTGGAGACAGCGGTAACCGACATCAATGGCGAAACGCGCGAAGGCAACACCACCTTCCAAGTGGGCTACCGCAGCATCGACATCGACCTGGGCTTGGGCGATGCGCTCGATGCAAGCAGCGCGGACAGCCTGGCCCTGGTGGTGCGCAACCTGAACGGCGCAGCGGTGGACCTGCCCATGGATGTGCGCATAGTGCGTGTGTCGGCTCCGGAGCGTATTCCGCGGAAGCGCCTGTGGGAGCGCCCGGACCGTTTCGTGCTGGACAGCGCCGCGCACGCCGAACGCTTTCAGCATGACCTCTACAACGACGAGGACGATGCCCTCAGTTGGCCCGCTATGGATACCGTTTGGCAGCGCAAGGCTTGGCGTGCGAAGGGCGAACAGCTGTCCATGCGCGAAGCGCGATCATGGCCGGTCGGCAGCTACCGCATCGAGGTGATCGTGCAGGATCCGCAGGGCGAGGAGGTGCGTGTACAACGGTCGTTCACGTTGTTCTCTTCGAGCTCAGGTCCAGCTGCCTTCCGCGATGATCTGCGGGTGGATGCCCTGAATGCTCGTGTGGAGCCAGGCAGCAATGCGGTGCTTTTACTGAGTTCCAGCTTACCCAAGGCGCGCATGCTCTTGGAAGTGGAACGCGAAGGCCGCATCACCGAACGGCGTAACATCACCTTGAGCAATAGACAGGAACGCATCGAGATCCCGGTCCATGATGCGGACCGTGGTGGATTTGTCGTGCATCTATCGGGTGTGGCACGTGGTCGGCATTTCAGCAGCACCCAGCCCATTGATGTGCCTTGGAGCAACAAGGACCTGAAGGTGGAATGGACAAGCTTCCGCGATAAACTGCTGCCCGGCGCGAAGGAGGAATGGCGCCTGAAGATCAGTGGACCCAAGGGCGAACAGGTGGCCGCGCAAGTGCTCACCACGCTCTATGATGCTTCGCTGGACCAGTTCGTGGTGAACCAGTGGGACATGTTCCAATGGCCCCGGTACAGCGCACGGCAACATTGGAGCGCTGCTGGTCCATTCGGTGCGCAGCGCGGTAACAAGGTCTACCGGAACAAGGTCGAAATGGCTTCGGATACTGTTCGCTTGTATCAGCAGTTGAACACTTTCGGATTCGCGGCAGGGCGATATGCCGTCGCCTATTTCTATTCGCAGTCGATGGAAGGTGATGCACTTGAAAGAACCTTTGGCGGAAACCAGAGATCTCCCAAGGGCAAGCCCAGTGCTGGGATCATGGCAGAGGGAGAGAGGACGGAACAGCTGGAGGCATTGGAAGAACCGGAAGACTCCGACCTGTCCCTTACAGAGCCGGAACGACCCATAGGCGGCACCGGCGCACAACCCGTCCGCAGCGACTTCCGCGAAACCGCCTTCTTCCTTCCGGACCTGCTTACCGACCGCGATGGTAGTGTGGTGCTGCGCTTCACCATGCCCGAGGCACTTACCCGTTGGAAACTGCTCGGCCTTGCACACACCAAGGACTTGAAGCTGGCGCAATTCACCCGGGAGACCGTTACGCAGAAACCGTTGATGGTAACGCCCAACCTGCCGCGTTTCCTGCGTGAAGGCGATCGTATCATCATCACCGCCAAGGTGGATGTACTGGAGAATAGCGGTGTCAGTCCGAGCGCAGCCGAGGACGGCACCGCGCGCATGGAACTCTTCGACCCGCGCACCAACGCACCGCTGCCAGGCATCATGGCCAAACCCCTCCCAGTTCGCAGCTTCAGCGCAGCGCCGGGCCAGAGCGCCGAAGTAAGCTGGCCGATCACCGTTGAACCAGGCATCGATGCGATCGCGGTGCGCATCACCGCCACTGCGGGAAGTTTCTCCGATGGTGAGGAACAGGTGCTACCCGTGCTCACCGATCGGGTGCTGGTCACCGAGAGTATGCCCATCACCATCACCAAGGCGGGGACGCATTCGTTCACGTTGGAAAAGCTGAAGAACAACACAAGCAGCACGCTGCGACACCAAAACCTCACGCTGGAATTCACCCCCAACCCAGCATGGTACGCGGTGCAGACACTGCCCTACCTGATGGAGTTCCCGCACGAGTGTGCCGAGCAGCTCTTCAGCCGCTACTACGCCAACCGGCTGGCGGCAAGTGTGGTGGAACAGCGTCCCGCGATCAAGGCCGTGTTCGCTGCATGGAAAGCCGCCGCGCAGAGCAGCGACAAAGGCAGCTTCCTCGCCACATTGGAGAAGAATCCCGAGCTGAAGTCGGTACTGTTGGAGGAGACGCCGTGGGTGCTCCAGGCCAACAACGAACGCGAGCGGCGCGAACACATGGCATTGCTCTTCGACCTGGAGCGTATGGCCACCGAGGAAGCCGCGGCGCTGCGCAAGTTGGAACAGCAGCAACTGCCATCAGGTGCGTGGCCCTGGTTCGCGGGCATGCAGGCTTCGCGCTCCATCACGCAACACATTGTGGCAGGATCGGGGCATCTGGAACGTTTGGGTGCCGCCGATCTGCGCGCCGATGGACCCACCCAAGTCATGCTGCAAAAGGCCGTGCGCTGGCTGGATGCCGAGGCCGACAGGGACCACAAGGAACGCCTCCGCCGCTTGAGCAAGGAAGAGCTTGCCGACTACCGCGTGGGCTACAGCGAGCTGCATTACCTGCTTGCCCGAAGCTACTTCCCGCGTTGGGCAGCTACAGGCAGCACGGCCACCGCGCAGCAGTTCCTGAAGCAGCGACTTGCGGCCGAATGGCTGGGCTATGGCTTGCAGGAACAGGCCATGATCGCCGTGGTGCTGGAGCGTATGGACGACAAGACCACGGCACGTGCGGTGCTCGCTTCGCTGAAGGAGCGCGCCACACGCAGCGACGAACTCGGTATGTACTGGAAGGGATTCGACCGGGGCATGGATTGGAACACCTTCCCGACCGAGACACACGCTCTGCTGATCGAGGCCTTCCACGAAGTTGCTGCGGACAAGGATGCGGTGGACGGCCTGCGCCAATACCTCCTCACCCTGAAACGCACGACCGACTGGGGAACCACCAAGGCCACGGCGGAGGCCGTCTACGCGCTGCTCCTCACCGGCGACGACCTGCTGGACGCAAAAGAGCCGCCACAGATCACCGTGGGTGGCCAGGTGGTGAAGACCGATGCCCAGGAGGCGGGCACCGGGCAGTTCCAGCAAACTTGGGCTGGCGCAGAAGTGAAGCCTGCCATGGGCGAAGTGAGGGTGACGACCACCAACGACGGGTTGCAATGGGGCGCCTTGCACTGGCAGTATCTGGAGCAGATGGACAAGGTGACCGCGCACGGCGGACCTTTCAACATCCGCAAGCAGGTGCTGCTGAAGGAAGCTGCGGACGGTGGCACCACGCTGATCCCGCTGGAGCAGGCCCGTGCCCTGAAGCCCGGCGACCGACTCACCATCCGCATCGAACTGCGCACCGACCGCTGGCTGGATTTTGTGCATCTGAAGGATCTGCGCGCTGCTGGTCTGGAACCTGTGGAGGCGCTTAGCGGCCACCGCTACCAAGGCGGCTTGGGCTACTACCAGAGCATCCGCGATGCGGGCATGCACTTCTTCTTCGACCGCATCGGGCCGGGTACGCACCTGTTCACCTACGATCTTCGGGTAAGCCATGCGGGCGACTTCAGCAACGGCATCAGCACGGTGCAGTGCATGTACGCTCCGGAGTTCGGTGGGCATAGCGAAGGGCTGCGGCTCGGTGTGGAGTGAAGGCGCTTGGCATCACCCTTTACCTTAGCCGACCATGAAGTCGATCCTTCCCCTTTTGATCCTGGTCTTGCTCGCCTCCTGTGGCGATGGCAAGGCCGATGCCGCCCGCAAACTTGCCGAAGCACAGGCCCAGGCCGATGCTGAAGCCGCAGCCGTGGAACCCTACCTGCTGGAACTGGAGGCCTTCGATATGCCTTTGGTGGTTTCCCTGCCGGAGATGCTGACCCCCGATGTGGATTCCACCTACGGCCGGGCGATCTGGAACGAGGAGTTCGGCCATCTGCGCGTGAAGGCCGGGGACCATTTCGGACTTACGATCACCGAGGATGAAGGGGACATCGCCCGTTTGAAGGCCGATCTTGAGCGCGACATGCTGCGCAAGCACACCGTACTGGAGGAATCTCCCGAGCACGTGGTGTACCGCAGCCAGTTCCCCAACGAGGACCTGGTCTTCATCCATTTCTACCAGATCATCCGCGTGGACGGCCGTTCCTTCATTGTGGAGGATATGACCGATGGGCGGTACAACGAGGCCGATGTAGCCCGCATGGCCAAAGCGGTACGGCCTTTTGTGGCGGTTTGAGCAGACCCAGGCACCATCTCTCGAGCTTTCGTCGATCGGCAGCGCAACTTGCCCACCCATTCAGCGTAAACACGGCGATATCCATTCGGAAAACCGCGGTGGATCGCGTATCATTGTCGGCAGTATAGCCCCCCCTTCCCATGCGCTTGATGCTCCTCGCCTTCGCCGCCTTCCTCACGCTCTCCAGCACTGCTGGTGTCATTGTGCTCGATGGCAACTACCAAGGCAAGAACCTTTTTATCCAGAACCCCTTCTCGGAAGCCGGGGTAGGGTTCTGCGTTTTCGAAGTGACCGTGAACGATCAGATCGCCACGGACGAGATCAACTCGAGCGCTTTCGAAGTGGACATGAACAACTTCGGCCTGAAGGTGGGAGACCCCGTAGTGGTGAAGATCAAGCACAAGGACGGTTGCAGCCCGGTGGTATTGAACCCCGAAGTCTTGCGCCCCAAGAGCACCTTCGACATCGTTTCGCAGAGCATCACCAGCGATGGCAAGTATGTGTGGACAGCCACCAACGAAACGGGGGAGTTGCCCTACATCGTGGAGCAAAAGCGCTGGAACAAGTGGATCAAGGTGGGTGAAGTGATGGGCATCGGCAAGCCGGGTGAGCATACCTATTCCTTCCAAGTGACCACCCACAGCGGCGAGAACACCTTCCGGGTGAAGCAGGTGGACCTGACCAAGAAATCGCGCTACAGCCCTGCGGTGCGCCACATGGACCCACGCCAAACGCCAGTGACCTGGAGTCCCACCAAGCCCAAGGATGTCATCACCTTCAGCTCCAATACCCTGTACGAGGTGTACGACCAGTACGGCAACATCGTGAAACGCGGCTATGCGGCAACGGTGGACGTGAGCGGCCTGAAAAAGGATGAATACTACCTGAATTACGACAACAAGATGGGTGAGACGTTCATCAAGCGTTGATACCCACCACTACTGCTATTCCGGAAGCCCTCCCGTGTGGAGGGTTTCTTTTTGGGATAATGTTGGACGTTCTGTTCCGCAAGTCCGCGGTGCGATCAACTTTGCGGCCATGGAACACCTGATCCGCATCGAGCACATCGGCATTGCCGTGAAGGACCTTGCCACGGCAGAAGCACTCTATACCAAGCTCCTTGGCACGGAGCCCTACAAGCGAGAAGCCGTGGAAAGCGAGGGGGTGATCACCTCCTTCTTCAAGACCGGACCCAACAAGATCGAACTGCTCGAGAGCACCCGGCCCGATGGCCCCATCGCGAAAGCCATCGAAAAGCGTGGCGAGGGAATCCACCACATCGCCTTCGAGGTGGCCGACATCCGCACCGAAATGGCCCGCTTGAAAGCCGAAGGCTTCACCCTGCTGAACGAGGAACCCAAGGCCGGAGCCGACAACAAGCTGGTGTGTTTCATCCACCCGAAAAGTGCGGGCGGAGTGTTGGTGGAGCTTTGCCAGGAGCGGGGAGAAGTGGCGGGTGGCGAGTAGGCGAGTCCCGCATCCTGTCGCATCTCCAAGCCCGGTTTGCGCGACCGGTCCTTGGGGTCCCAGGCTCGACCATCGCCTGTTCAACTCAAGGCACTGTGCATCGTACGAGGTATTTCACGCCGTCGGGTCGACTTACTCCAGCAACCCCAAGCGCCTCACCAACCCGACCACATCCTCCTGTTCCAGGTCCAGATGCTCGGCCAGCAACCCGGCCTTGCGAGCACCTTCCACATGCTGCGGTGAATCGTCGATGAAGAGGGTGCGTGCAGGATCGGCCTTGTGCAGTTCGATCACGTGCTGGAAGATATCCACGTGCGGTTTGCGCATGCCCAACTCGCAGCTGTAGTAAGCTCCGTGGAAGAGTCCCTTGAAGTTGTTGATGCCGTTCTCCCGGGCTACGATGGCCTCGAAGGCAGGCACATGGATCGCGTTGGTATTGCTGAGCAGCAACACTGGGTAGCGCTCCTTCAGCTGCTGCACCAGCGCGATGCGTTCCGGTGGAATGCTGCCCAGCATGGCGTTCCACGAATTGTCGATGTCCGCATCGGAAAGCGATTGGCCCAAAAGCTCACGCACCGCATCGCGAAAGCCCTCAGGCGAGAGTTCACCCGTCTCGAACCGGTCGAAGAGATCACTTTGCCTCGCCTTGGTATACAAACCATCGAATTCGGGGTGGCCCAGTGCGTGGAAAGCCTTGGCGCTGCCGGTGTAGTCCACGTCGATGAGCACACCGCCGAGGTCGAGGATCAGGGTATCGATGCTGTTGCGCATGGGGCGCAAAACTATCCATGGCGCTGATCGGCCTATTTTCGCCGCCGATCGGGCCCATAGCTCAGCGGTCAGAGCAGGGGACTCATAATCCCTTGGTCGCAGGTTCAAATCCTGCTGGGCCCACATGAAGAAGGTCATCGTTACGGGGGGCGCCGGTTTCATCGGCTCGCACACCGTGGTGGAACTGGCGCAGGCCGGATACCAGCCGGTGATCGTGGACGACCTGCGCAACAGCCAGGAACAGGCCCTGCAGGGCATAGCGGCGATCCTGGGCCACATGCCGACGGTACACCGTATCGATTGCACGGATCATGACGCGTTCGAGGCGGTCTTCGCTGCAGAGGGTCCCATCCATGGCGTGGTCCATTTCGCGGCGTACAAGGCCGTGGGCGAAAGCGTTCAACAGCCCTTGAAGTACTACCGCAACAACATCGGTTCGTTGGTGGTGGTGTTGGACCTGATGGCCAAGTATGGCGTGCAACGGATCGTATTCAGTTCCAGTTGTACGGTATACGGCGAGCCGGAGCAGCTGCCCGTGGCGGAAACGGCACCGGACCGTCGGGCGAACTCGCCATACGGTTTCACCAAAGTGGCGTGCGAGCAGCTGCTGCGCGACCAGAGCGCGGCCATCGCGGGTTTGCGCACCGTGCTTTTGCGGTACTTCAACCCCATCGGGGCCCATCCTTCGGGCCACATCGGCGAGCTACCCTTGGGCGTGCCGAACAACCTGGTGCCCTATGTTACCCAGACCGCTGCCGGACTGCGCGAGAAGCTTACGGTGAACGGTACCGACTACCCGACCCCGGACGGAAGCTGCATCCGGGATTACATCCATGTGGTGGACCTTGCGCTGGCCCATGTACGCGCCCTGGCCTGGATGGACGAACAGGAGGATGCGGGGTGCGCAGTGTTCAACATCGGCACTGGTAAAGGCGTATCCGTGCTGGAGATCGTGGATGCCTTCGAGAAGGTCAATGGGGTGCAATTACCCTACACGACCGGTCCTCGCCGTGTGGGTGATGTGGTCAGTGTGTATGCCGATACGAAGCGCTGCAATACCATACTGGGCTGGCATGCGAAGTGCGGCATCGAAGAGGCCTTACGCGACGCCTGGCACTGGCAGCAGCAGTTGGCCGCGAAGGCCTGATCAGAAGCGAAGGCCCAGCGCGATGCACCCGTAGGTACAGACAAATCCGAGGGCGCCACCGGCATACACTTGCGCAGGTACATGGCTCCCGGCAAGGAGGCGTGCAGTGCCCAGCAGCCCGGCCAATACAATGGAGCAGGCCAGCCAGAACATCATGGGCATGGCATGTACCTCGGCGATGCCTGCAATGGTTCCCACCAGCCCACCGATGCCCACCAGGTGCACACTGATCTTCCAGCGTGTGGTGATCAAGGTGGTGAAGAGCAATGCCAGCGTTGCCCCCGTGAACAAGTCCAGCACCGTGCCATCGAGCCGGGTCTGTTGCAGCAGGTAGTAGGTCATGCTGTAGTAGATGAGCGTCATGACAAAAGGAGCGATGCGTTCCTGGCGGTGCGGCATCTCCAAACTGCTGATGAGGCCCGCGCGCCGCAACAGCAGCATGCTGGTCAGGGGGAACACGACACCCATGATCGCGACCATACCCAAGGTGAACCACCGAGCCTGTGCGGGCAGGAAGTAGCTGAGGTGCGGATCCAGCTGCATGGCGGCCCACAAGGCCAGCACCGGCATGAACAGCGGGTGGAGCAGGACGGAGATCGTTTGCGCTGCTTGTTTCACTGGTCCGGTCGAGTGGCGCGTATCGTGTTGTGGGGCGCGGGTCGGGGGTCCTGCAGGCCTACGCCACCCACCATTCGATACTACAGTTCCTTCCGCAAACGTGCCACGGGCAGGTTCAATTGTTCGCGGTACTTGGCCACGGTGCGGCGGGCGATGTTGTAGCCTTTATCCGTGAGCAATGCCGTGAGCTGGTCATCGGTCAGTGGCTTGCGCTTGTCCTCGGCATCGATGGCATCGTTCAGGATCTTCTTCACCTCGCGGGTGCTCACCTCCTCGCCGCTGTCGGTGCTTAGGCTTTCACTGAAGAAGAACTTGAGCAGGTAGGTGCCGTGGTTGGTCTGCACATACTTGCTGTTGGCCACGCGGCTGATGGTGCTGATGTCCAGCCCAACGCGCTCGGCGATGTCCTTCAGGATCATGGGCTTCATCTTGGTCTCGTCACCGCTCAGGAAGAATTCCCGCTGGTGCTCCATGATCGCTTCCATGGTCACCAGCAGTGTGTTCTGGCGCTGTTTGATGGCATCGATGAACCACTTGGCGCTATCCAGCTTCTGCTTGATGAATTGGAGTGCTTCGCGCTGGCTCCTGTCCTTCTTGTTCCGCTGGTACTCCTTGATCATGTCGCGGTATTGGCGACTTACACGCAGTTCCGGGGCATTGCGACCGTTGAGCGAAAGTTCCAGTTGGCCATCCACGGCCATCACGGAAAAATCCGGGATGATCTCCTGCACGGGCTTGGAGGTATCGCGCGAGGTGTTGCCGGGCTTGGGGTTGAGGCGCACGATGAGCTCGATGGCGCTGCGCAAGGCATCCTCATCGATCTCCAGCCGGTCCATGATGCGCTCGTAGTGCTTCTTGCTGAATGCCTCGAAGTACTTGTCCAGGATGGCTTCGGCGATGCGCTGTTCCAGACTGTGCTGCATGTTGCGCACTTGGATCAGCAGGCATTCCCGCAGGTCGCGTGCACCCACCCCGAGCGGGTCCAGGGACTGCACCTCGGACAAGGCCTTTTCCAGCTCTTCACGGGTGCAGATCACGTTCTGGGTGAAGGCCAGGTCGTTCACGATGGCATCCAGGTCGCGGCGCAGGTAGCCGTCCTCGTCGAGGTTGCCGATGATGTTCTCCGCCAGCATGCGGGTGCGTTCATCGCAGCGGCGCAGGTTGAGTTGCGCGCGCATGGCATCCTGGAAGGTGGTGCCCCCGGCCAACGGGATCTCACGCTCTTCATCGTCAGGTCCCGTGTTGTTCACGTTCAGCTTGTAGTCCGGCGTGTCATCGTCCTGGAAGTAGTCGCTGAGATCGAATTCGTCGCGCTCTTCGTTCACGTCCTCGCGCTCCTCCTCCTGGCGCTCCTCGCCCTCGGCCATGGCCTGGTCCTCGGTGGGCAGCTCGTCCTCGGTCTGGTCCTCCCCCTCTTCAAGGGCGGGGTTCTCCTCGATCTCCTGCTTGATGCGCTGCTCCAACTCCACGGTGGGCACCTGCAGCAGCTTCATCAATTGGATCTGCTGGGGGCTAAGCTTCTGCTGTAGCTTCTGGAAAAGGCCTTGTTTGAGCATCGTGGTGCAAAAATACCGGTGAATGGGGTGTTGTGCATGGTCGTTCTTCCAGTTCCGCCGTAAGCGGGTGCCACGCTATGGAGCGGGCGTGGTGCGTTGAAGTTCTTACCCTTGTGTGGGACCTGCCCTTCGGCAGTTCAACTTTGTATCTCGATGAGCGCTCCACAACGCCGTTCCCGTTTCCGCCTTGTGCTGCTGCGCAGTTTGCTGGTGCTGGGCATCGGCCTGGTGTTGAGCCTGGCGGCCGGTGGGTGGTGGGCCTGGCAACACGGCGAGGACTGGCTGGAGCGCAAGGTGCGCGAGCGCATCGCTACCATCATCGACGATGCCAGTGTACCGGGCTATTCCTTCAGCATGAACGAGCTGCTCGTGGATACGCGAACAGGACATCTGCAAGTGACGAACGTGGAGCTCGATTTCGAACCCGAACTGATGGACAGTCTGCGCAACGGGGACTTCCGCTACCTCTTCGCTGCGCGTGCCGGCCGCATCGAACTGCGTGGCCTCTCCTTCTGGCGTCTGGTCCTTCTCAGCGAATTCAAGGTCGGTGCGTTCGAGCTGATGGAGCCCGAGATCTCCTACCTCATCAACGGCAAACGCGTTGACCTGACCGACCCCTTCACGCGCCTCGACCAAGGCAATGGGTCCGCCATTTCGCTGGTGCGTGCCGATACCTTCCTGGTCCAAGGTGCCCAGGCCACGGTAGAGGACCTTGGGGGCGACCTGCCGCGCATGAGCCTGAGCGACCTGGATGTGGAAGGGCGTAATGTGCTCATCACCATGGGCGAACTGCGGCGCGGAGTGCGCTTGGAGCTGGGCGATGCCAGCCTTGACCTCGACAGCTTGGTGGCCCAGCTGCCCGACGGCGGCCGCTTGAGCATCGGGCACACCCACCTTTCCCGCTCCAAGCGCAGTGGACTGATGCAGCATCTGCGCCTGGTGCCTGCGCCCCAGGATACCACCGACGAACAACGGCCGCGCCGTCCGGTGATCGCCCTGGCCATCGACAGCATCTGGCTCCATGGCTTCGATGTGGACCACCTGATAGCCTATCAAGCCTTGCGCATCGCTCATATGGAGGTATTGGATACGCGGATCGAGGTGGTGCTCGACAAGACCCTTCCCGAGATCGCCCCCGTGTTACGCCCCTTGCCCACGAAGGCCTTGCGGGACATGTCCTTCATGATCCAGGTGGATACCCTTTCGTTCCGCCGTGGCACGGCCATGTACCGCGAGCGTGATGGCCAAACCGAACGCTGGGGTGTGGTTCCCTTCGATGGGCTTGAAGGAAGCTTTACACACATCACCAACTTCGGTCCGGCCATCCTCGAACATCCGCGCATCGAAGGTGGTTTCAGCGGACTATTGTTCGATAGTGCGCGCATCGTTGGTCGCTATTCCGCCGAACTCGATGGCAGCGACCGGTTCACCGTGGACGCCACGGCCACCCACCTGCCGTTGATGAACCTGAACACCGCAACGCGAGCCCTGTTGCGCATGCAGATCGACGGAGGCAGGTTGCATGGCCTGGACCTGCACATGGAGGGGGACGACAGCCGTGCGCGGGGCGAACTGTCGCTGGCCTACAGCGATCTTCTGGTGCGTGTGGAACCGGGCACCCCGCGCGAGCTGCGGCATAGCATGTTCGGTAGTGTGATCGAAACCATGCTGAAGGAAGCCTATGGCGGCGGCCTCAGCGCCGACCGGGAAAGCAAATTCTCCATCGATCGTGATCCATACCGTGGACTGATCACCTACATCTGGCACAGTACGCGGGAAGGCTTGGCACGCAACCTGGCGCCGGAGGCATGGGAGCGCATGCGGCTGATGCTACGCACCGATGCGGAGCAACGCAGGGAGCAACGCGACCGCAGGCGTCAGCGCAGGAAGGATCGGCGGTGATGGCAGCTGACCGTGCGTATCCTTGTGGTCCGTTCACCATCTATGCCCCGTGATGCGCATCCTTCCCTTGCTCCTCCTTGGCTGTCTGACCACAGCGATGGTCCACGCCCAGCACACCGACACGCTCCGCTTCCATTCCACCGCCTTCGGGACCGAACGTGAGGTGATCGTCCACCTGCCGGAATTCCACCGATACGCGGCCCCCGAAGTGCGCATGCCGGTGATCATCGTGCTGGACGGCCAGCACGAGTGGTTCGTGGAGCCGGTGGTGAACGATATCCGCTACCTCACCTTCACCAAGGAGCTGCCCCAGTGCATCACCGTGGTGGTGCCGCATGCCGATCGCTTCCGCGAGTGCCGCATCCCGGAGGGTGAAGGACCGGAGCCCGCCCTGTTGCGCATGCTGGTGGAGGAGCTGCCGGGCCTGTTGGAACCGTACCATCCAAGCAGTTTCCAGCTGCTCATCGGTCACTCCTTCGCGGCGAGCTTCGCGCTCTACGCCTTTGCGCAGTATCCGGAGCGCTTCCCCGTGGTGCTCGCACATACCCCGGGTAACGGTTCGGATGACCATCTGGCGCGCGTCAAGCAACGCTTGCAGGAAGACCCGAACAGAGCGGTGTATCTCAGCGTTGGCGGGCCTGAGCTACAAAAGGACAAGTGGCACCATGGCTGGGTCACCGAGGCCCTGCGGAAGGAAGGTCTCCCAGGGGACCTGCCCAGCTTCATGTTCCGCGAGGTGCCCCACGCAGCGCACAATGCGGTGCCCATCCGCGCCACGCCGGAATTCCTGTCCCATTGCTTCAATGCGTTCTCCCTGCGGGACAGCCTGGTGCCGGTGAACATGAACTACGAGCTGGAGCAACCCCCACCCCCAGCGTCCGAGCTGCTGCGGCAGGTGGAGGAGCAACTCGCTTGGCGAGGCACCACCATCCCCTGGGAGCTGCCGGAGATCAATGGTCTTGCCTCGCGGATCATGACGGGCGATCATCCGGAGCAGCTGCTGGCCGTATACCAGCGCGGAGTGGAACTCTACCCCGGCAACTGGGAATTCCATGCTGCGGTGGGCGAGCTGCTGCTTGACAGCGACCCCGAAAAAGGGAAGGCATCACTGCGCCGTTCACTGGCCCTGCTGGAGGAGTATAACAAGCATGAGCCCGACTACGCCGAGATCAAGGCGGAGCTGGAGGGTATGCTGGACTGAGGCGTTGCATAGTGGTCCGGCCGATTGTGGAGTTCCTGACCCGATCTGTCCGGTATGAGCGTGGTGCGATCGCCACGTTCAGCGAGCCCATGCCCCTTGGAGCGAGGTGGAATAGAGCTTGGCCGGCGGTGTGTATACAGTACAGGAACAAAAACCCGATGATATGAGGATCACCACCACCATACTGTGCGCCGCGCTCGTAGCGTCCGGCCATGCGCAGATCACCCACGAATTGTTCGTTTCGGATTTCGAATTCAGCCCCGCATTGATCGATGCGATACAAGGGGATTCACTGCGCATAGTGCCCTTGGACTCCGGTCATACCTTCACCCAAGTGAGCGAGGAAACCTGGAACGCGAA
This sequence comes from uncultured Chryseobacterium sp., assembly GCA_964418285.1. GTDB lineage: Bacteria > Bacteroidota > Bacteroidia > Flavobacteriales_F > PHOS-HE28 > PHOS-HE28. Next base: position 21 of record CAYQMC010000037.1, on the reverse strand, counting down.
CGGCAACACGCCAGATGGATT
>CAYQMC010000036.1:15839-21528 GCA_964418285.1 uncultured Chryseobacterium sp. | reverse complement strand
ACCACCGAGAAGCACAAGATCCTGCCCACCATCCTGAGCCGTTGCCAGGTGTTCGATTTCCGGCGGATCATGGTATCCGACATCGCGGGGCATTTGGCGCACATTGCGGAAAAGGAAGGTATCCAAGCCGAACCGCAGGCCCTGCATACCATTGCCCTGAAAGCCGATGGTGGATTGCGCGATGCGCTGAGCATCTTCGACCAACTTGTGAGCTTTTCCGGCGATGTGCTGACCTACCAGGATGTGCTCCAGAACCTGAACGTTCTGGACCATGAGCACTACTTCCGGGTGACCGATAGTATCATTCGGGGCGATATCCCTGCGGCCTTGGTGGAATACAACAGCATTCTGCAGCAGGGTTTCGATGGGCATCTGTTCGTGACCGGTCTGGCCCGTCACTTTCGCGACCTGCTGGTGAGTCAGGATGCTCGTACCCTTCCGCTACTGGAAGTGAGCGAGGACCTGATGGCACGGTATGGCGAGCAGGCGGCAGCGGCAGACCGCAACCTGTTGGTGAGGGCGCTCGACCGCATGGCCCAGTGCGATGCCCAGTACAAGCAGAGCAAGGAACCGCGGTTGCTGGTGGAACTGACCTTGATCCAATTGTGCGGATCGGGCGCGGGGCACGATGCCACCAACCCTGAAAAAAAAAGTCCTGACGTCACTGTAAGGCCGTCCACAGTGGCGCCAGCGCCAAGTGTGGCACCCCTTCCGCAGCGCACAATGCCCGCAACACATGCGGTGCCAGCGCGCGCTGACAGTGCCGCTACATCACCAACCAATGCAGGTGACGGCTATGTGCCCAAGCGGCGATTGGCCGGTCAGGTCAGTATCAAGGCCTCAGCGGAAGAAGCACCTGCGCAACACGCCACCACTGTTGCCGACCAACCCGTGGACCGGCCCGGTAGCATGCCGGCCAGCAGCAAGGAAGTGAACCCTGTACTGCTCCTGAAGATCTGGAACGACTACGCCAACAAGCAAAAGGCCAAGGGACGGAGCAGCCTGCATGCGACCTTGGTGGCCCGTGAACCCATGGTCGCATCGCCGGGGGTCATAAGCTTCGCGATCGTGAACGAAGTGCAGGAGAACTACCTGCGGGGCGAGAAGCCCGAGCTGCTCGGATATCTGCGCCGGGAGTTGGGGGACCTGGGTTTGGAGCTCGAAGTCGTAAAGGAAGAGGTGAAACTCAAGCCGCGCTACACGGCACAGGACCGCTTCAACCTGATGGCCGAGAAGAACCCGGCCTTGCACGTGTTGCGGGAGTCCTTGGGACTGGACCTTGGTTGAGCGGCTCATATTCGCGGTGTGTTGTAACTGGATAATTCCAAGCCCACAGCGGCATGCAAGGCACTTCCAGCGAAAATTCGCAGGAACTTGGATAGGAATCTTAGTTTTGCGACGCCTGTCCTGAACGGACTACCAAGGCCATTAAGGAAACCGAAAAGAAGCGAACGATGGCGAAGATCAAAGTGGACAATCCCGTAGTGGAGCTCGATGGTGACGAGATGACCCGCATCATCTGGAAATGGATCAAGGAGCAGCTGATCCTGCCTTACGTGGATGTCCCGATCGAGTACTACGACCTGGGCATGGAGCACCGCGATGCCACCAATGACCAGGTGACCGTGGATGCTGCGAACGCGATCAAGAAGCACAGTGTCGGCATCAAGTGCGCCACCATCACCCCGGACGAGGCGCGAGTAGAGGAGTTCGGGCTGAAGCAGATGTGGAAGAGCCCCAACGGCACCATCCGCAACATCCTCGGTGGTACTGTGTTCCGCGAGCCCATTGTCATCAGCAACATTCCACGGCTGGTTCCAGGTTGGACACAGCCCATCATCATCGGTCGCCATGCCTTCGGCGACCAGTACCGCGCCACCGATGCCGTTTTGAAGGGCAAAGGCAAGCTCACCATGACCTTCACGCCCGAGAACGGAGAGACGCAGACCTGGGAGGTCTATGATTTCGCAGGCGATGGTGTGGCGCTGAGCATGTACAACACGGACGAGAGCATCTTCGGCTTCGCGCGCAGTTGCTTCAACATGGCGCTTTCCAAGAAGTGGCCTTTGTACCTAAGCACGAAGAACACCATCCTGAAGAAGTACGACGGTCGTTTCAAGGACATCTTCCAGGAAGTGTATGAGAACGAGTTCATGGCCTCCTTCGAGGAAGCGGGCATCATCTACGAGCACCGCCTGATCGACGACATGGTGGCCAGTGCCATGAAGTGGAACGGCGGCTATGTGTGGGCCTGCAAGAACTACGACGGCGACGTGCAGAGCGATACCGTGGCCCAGGGCTTCGGTTCATTGGGGCTGATGACCAGCGTGCTGGTGACCCCCGACGGCAAGACCATGGAGGCCGAGGCCGCCCACGGTACCGTAACGCGCCACTTCCGCCAACACCAACAGGGCAAGCCCACCAGCACCAACCCCATCGCCAGCATCTTCGCATGGACCCGGGGACTGGCCTTCCGCGGCAAACTGGATGGAAACCAAGCGCTGATCGACTTCGCCAACAAGCTTGAGGCTGTATGCATCAAGACCGTTGAGAGCGGCAGGATGACCAAGGACCTGGCCATGTGCATCCATGGCGATGCCACCACCAATGAGAACTACCTGAGTACCGAAGAGTTCATGGCAGCGCTGCGATCCGAGTTGGAAAAGGACATGGCCTGAAAGATCGAATGCGCATACACTGGAAAGGGGCGCTTCGGCGCCTCTTTTCGTTGATCCGATGAGTAGCCCCCCCATCATCCGTCGCGTCCGATACCTGTCGGATCTGGATCGCCTGGCGATACCGGCCATCATCGCGGGCATAGCCGAACCGGTGATCGCCTTGGTGGATACCGCCTTTGTGGGTCGGCTGGGTACCGCTGATCTGGCAGCGGTCGGCATTGGCAGCAGCTTCTTCCTGCTTGTGGTTTGGGTGCTGGCACAAACGCGCAGTGCGGTGCTGGCAGTTGTGGCGCGCTACTATGGTGCCCAGCGGTTGGACGAGGTCAAGGATCTTGTCCCCATCGCCATCTGGATGAACATCCTGTTGGGCGTCTTTTTCTTTGGACTTACGAGCATTTTCGCCGAACCGATCTTCAGGCTGTATAACGCGGAGGGCGAAGTGCTCTCCAAAGCCGTGGAGTACTACCGTATCAGAAGCATCGGCCACCCGATCGTATTGGCCACCTTCGCCATTACCGGAGCCTTCCGGGGCATGCAGAACCTGAGTTGGAGCATGTGGATCAGCGTTACGGGCGCTGCGGTGAATGGGGTGCTCACACCGCTGCTCATCTTTGGCTGGGGCCCTTTCGCGGGTATGGGCATGGCGGGTAGTGCATGGAGCAGCCTGATGGCCCAGGGTGTCATGTTCGTAATGGCGGTCGTTATCCTGCAGACACGGACGCCTTTCAGCATCGTGCTGCATACGTGGCGGCACCCTGAGCTGAAAGGCCTCTGGTTGTTGAGCGGGAACCTCTTCGCAAGGACGATAGCGCTGAACATCTGCTATTACCTCGGCAACCGCTACGCCACCGGCTATGGTGAAGCACACATCGCGGCGCACAGCATCGCCATGCAGATCTGGCTGTTCAGCGCCTTCTTCATCGATGGTTATGCTGCGGCGGGCAGCGTACTTGTAGGCCGACTGAACGGTGAACGCAATTGGGCCGAGCTGTACCGTGTGAGTTGGCAGGCGGTTCGCACCAGCGTTGCCATCGGCTCGGTACTGGCTGTGCTGTACCTGTTCGGCTATAACGAACTTGGTCGTCTTTTCACCACCGATACCGAAGTGCTCCTGCTCTTCGGTGGTGTCTTCTGGATCGTGCTACTGACCCAACCCATCAATGCCGTGGCGTTCGCCTTTGATGGCGTCTACAAGGGCATGGGCGAAGGGCGTATCCTGCGCAACGTGCTCTTCATCTCCACTTTCGCTGCCTTCGTGCCTGTAGCATGGGGCGCCGATGCCCTGGGCTGGCAATTGCACGCCATATGGAGCGCCTTCCTGATCTGGATGGTGGTGCGCGGCGGGTTGCTGGTGATCCATTTCCAACGCCATCATGCTCCAGAGCGTGCTGGTTGAACGAGCACTTATCTTCGACACATGAAGCGCATACTGCTATTCACGGTCCTGGCCAGTGTGGGCGCCGGCAACACCCTGATCGCACAGGAGCAAAAGGACACCCGTCCGCTTTCGGACCGCATTTGGTTCGGTGGCGGTGTCGGCTTGTCCTTCGGCACCTTCACAGCCATACAACTGGACCCGATGGTGGGCTACAAGGTGGACCAGGAGGGGCGATTCAGTGTGGGAGCAGGTGGCAGTTATTGGTACTTCAGGGACAACCGCTTTGCGGTACCCAACAACTTCGATGCTTACGGCTACCGCATGTTCAGTCGCTACCGATTCATCGAGCAGGCCTTCGCGCATGTAGAGTTCCTGCACATGAACGTGGAAGGGAACCGCTTCGGACCGCTAAGCGAGATCAAGCCCCGGATCTGGGTTCCCCACCTGCTTGTTGGTGGTGGTTACATCCAGGACATGGGGGGCCGTGGTTCCATCTTCATCCAAGTGCTGTTCGATGTGTGGCAGGACCCCAACAGCATCTATTTCGGACGCGGGCCTATACTTGGCGGTGGGTTCGGCTTCGGTTTTTGACCGCTAGCACTTCATGGGGCCTTGGAGCCTGATGTTCCGGTTTGTGCTCGACCGTTGTTCACATTCCGTAACATACCCCGATGGTAGGGAAAAACAAACCCTACCCCATGAAACAGTTCCATTTCGCGCTCATCTTCGCATTCTCCCTCTCCGCAATTCTGACCTCGTGCAAGAAGGACGACCCTTGTGACAACGTTGTCTGCTCCAACGGTGGCACTTGCAATGATGGCACATGTGCTTGTGCCACCGGCTACGAAGGAACCACCTGCGCGACCGAGGTGCGTGCAAAATTCATCGGCTCATACACCGGAAACTTCGCTTGTCCCGGGAACAACTTCACGGTGAACATGACCATCAACCCCAGTGCGCAAGGGGTGACCAGCGTGGTCTTCTCCGACGGTGCCGATACGTGGGTGGGAACGGTCAGCGGTTCAAGTGTCACCATTGCGACCCAGACCATCACGGGCGGCACCACCATCAGTGGCACCGGACAACTGGCGGGCAATATCCTTACCCTGAACCTGAACCTGAGCGGAACAACTTGCACCTATTCGGGAACGAAACAATAGGGTTTCCGTCCAGCACAACTGAGCCGCTAAAGTCCCAAAACGAAAGACCCCCGCCAAGATCTCGGCGGGGGGCTTTCGTTTTGGGTCTGCCATCGTGGCCTTCTCCATTTTGAAGCCGACCCTAGATCATTATACCAAACGCTTGTTCATGAACGCCCTACCAGAGCCGCTCTTCAAATACTTCTCGAAAGCAAACGCCTTGTATTTATCCATAAACCCGAAAGCTCCTATGCACTGCACGGGAAGCCTTCTACTGGTATATAGGACCATCCCTTTCGAGTGCCGGACCAAGCGCTCAGTAAGGTCGCTCGTACAACCCACATAAAAGTGGCCATCAGCACATTTCAAGATATATACGTAGTACGCGAACACCATGACCCGTAGTGGTGGACCGCGTCCACCGTAGCCTCGCCGAAGACGATGATCTTCCGAAGCTACGGAATGACGTGCGAAGCCCGCCTTCGCAAAGGCTC
>CAYQMC010000036.1:0-15829 GCA_964418285.1 uncultured Chryseobacterium sp. | reverse complement strand
AAAAGAACCACCCGCTGCAAACCCTTACTGGATAAGGGATGCAACGCGTGGGAGGTGGAGCCGGAGGGGTTCGAACCCTCGTCCAAACGACCGCAACATATGCTTTCTACATGCGTAGCCACTTCATTGGTTTTCGAACCGCACCTGGGGAAGGGCACCCCAGCATGGCCTTAGGTCCTGTGTCTTACCTGTGCTACGGACCACCGCACAAGCCAGTCTTCCAGGATGACACCCCTGGTTCGGGAAGGAGGTCGACGGGCCTCCCCGAGGGGTACTCGTCCACGCTACTGTTATTCACGTGGATTAAGCCGAATAGCCTTGGGCTATTAAGCTGCGAGAGCGTAGTCTGCTTCGCCGGTTAGGGCGTTGTGGCACTGGGATACGGGTCGCACCACACACCCGGCATGCTTACACACACTGCAAAAGCCGATGTCAAATCCAAGTCGGCCCCGAACGTCAACGAACGATGTACAAAGATACGGCCGAAGGGACGTCCTTTGATCCATGGTACCTGTGCATGGCGCAAAGGCCTAAGTTTGGCCCCTTCAAAATGGCAGTTCCCTACCGAAAGATCGGCATCATCCGCGAAGGCAAAGTGCCCGCCGACCGCCGTGTTCCTCTTACTCCCACGCAATGCCGGTCCTTACTGGACAAGTATCCCGAACTGGATTTGGTCGTGCAACGCAGTCCAGTGCGTGCGTATACCGATGATGAATATGCGGCAGCGGGCATCCCTTTGGTGGACGACCTTTCCGACCGTGACCTGATCATCGGCATCAAGGAAGTACCGGTCGAGCAGTTGCTATCCGGCAAGAGCTACCTGTTCTTCAGCCATACCATCAAGGAGCAGCCCCACAACAGGAAGTTGATGCACACCGTGTTGGAGAGGGGCATCACGTTGATGGACCATGAATTGCTTACGGATGCCAATGGTACGCGGGTACTCGCTTTCGGTTACTGGGCGGGCGTTGTAGGTGCGTACAACGGCTTCCGTGCATGGCAGGCCGTCCACGGAGGAAGCGGGTTGAAACCCGCACACAGTTGCCTGGACCTGAATGAAATGGAAAGGCACCTGCACGCTTACACACTCCCCAAGGACATGCGCATCGTGCTTACCGGTGGCGGGCGGGTCGGGAAAGGTGCGATGGGCGTATTGGAGCGTGCCGGGGTCCAGCGTATCGAACCCAAGGCGTTCCTCGAACAGGACAACGACACCCCGGTCTATACCGTTTTGGGATCATCGGACCTATATATCCGGAATGATGGGCGACCTTTCGACAAGGAAGCCTTCCACAATGACCCATCAGGCCACAGCGCCCGGTTCGGACCATACACGCGACGGGCACAGCTTTACATAGCCTGCCATTTCTGGGATCCTCGTGGACCCAAGATCCTGTCCCGCGAAGACCTTGCGGACCCGCAATGTGCGTTGCGCGTGGTGGCGGACATCAGTTGCGATATCGACGGCCCCATCGATAGCACACTTCGAGCAAGCACCATCGCGGAGCCTTTCTATGCCTATTCTCCTGTCACCGGTACAGAAGTACCGGTGGGTGCTCCGGATAGTATTACCGTGATGGCCGTGGACAACCTTCCCTGCGAACTTCCGCGCGATGCTTCAGAAACCTTCGGGAACGACCTGATCGCGCGGGTGATCCCTTCGCTTCTGGAAGCTGATGTGGATGGTATCGTGGACCGGGCGACCATTGTGCGTTCAGGATCGCTAACCAAACGCTACGCCCATCTGGAGGGCTACTCCAAGGGCTGAAACGAATTTCACTCCGCGGGTGGGATGTCCACCGAGAGTTCCAACACGAGCAAGGCTTGGTGCTCGTTGATGGGATAGCTGCGCGCCACAACGGGTCGGCGGCTCCTGCGCACCATGGTGACAAGTCCCAAACCGGCTCCACCGTTGGCGGTCCTGCCATCGTTCCGGAGCAGACCCATGTAGTGCTGCTTCAGATCCTCCTCCTCCATTTCATTGAGGATGTCCACACGGCTCATCAGCACTGCGGCTACGGCCAACGGGAGTGCGTTCCCAACTACAAGTCGATAGCTTTCTGCTGAACGCTCCATGCGCGCGAAGGTGGTATCCCGGTCCCTTTCGTCAACGTGCCTGGAGAGATTCTCCAAAGCCTCCACAAGTACATTGATGAGTCGTTTGCGCACCCCCTTGTGATCGCTACGTGCCAGGCTGAAAGACTCCGCCAAGCGGATGGAACGATCCACATTCGCATGGTCCATCGGCCCACTATGCTCGAACACCACATCACCGGACAAAGCGAAGCCAAAGCCTGCCTGTATGGCGGTATGCCAATGTTGTAGGAGCAGTGCGCCCGACATTCCCATGGTCTGCTTTGTATACCGGATCCTATCTATGAAGCGGGCAATTCCATAGCCCGACCAAGGCTGTGATACGACCAATGCGGAAAAAGGTTCCCCAGCCACAGGTGTGCCGAGACACTTACCTTCACACGGATCGATACGGATCCACTTCACGCCCACCCGACCATGAGAACCAGCCTATTGCTTGCTTTCAAGCTCCTGATGATCAGTATATTACCTGGATGCGAGCTAGGCTCCTGCACCAAGGGGGAAGGCAGTATCGAGAGGACCGTACGTCCCGTCGAGCCCTTCAGGGCGATGGTGTTGAACAGCAGCATCGACGTAAGGCTCACACCCGGGACAACCCAGACAATGGAGATCGAGGCTCAGACCAACCTGGTCGAACTGGTGAAGGCCGAAGTGAACGACGGCATTTTGACCATCTCGGTGGAAGATTGCTTTCGTACGGACGGGCCATTTCTGGTGCACCTCACCACGCCATCCTTGGAGACCATCACGATACAAGGTTCAGGAGACATCCAAGGCACCGGGCCTATGCATGCGGATGCCATGGACCTGCGCGTCCAAGGCAGCGGGGATATGCGGCTGGAGATCATGGCCGAACGCTTGAAGGCCACCGTGCAGGGTTCTGGCGATGTTTTCCTGTCAGGGGCCGTCGGGGTCTTGGAGACCAGGGTGCAAGGCAGTGGCGATGTGCGCGCAACGGAACTCGCGGCACAGGACGTCAAGGCTTCCATCATGGGCAGTGGCGATATTGCAGTGCAATGCAATGGGGTGCTGGAAGCTTCCGTCATGGGCAGCGGTGATATCACCTACCGGGGCACCCCCACCGGTGTGCTCCAGAACATCAAGGGATCGGGCTCCATCCGTGCCATGGAATGAGATCGACCTATACATACCCCGGCATGGTCGTGCTGCTGGCGATCGTGTTGCTACAAGCCTGTTCTGCACCGGAAACTCCGCTCCATGCGCCCTTGCCAACAGCCACGGAACCAGGTGGTGTGGTGCCATTCGCCATGATCGAGGACAACGTACAGCACGATACCCTGTTGGTCCAGGTGACATTCGACCTAGGGGCAGGCGAGTTCCTGATGGTCGCATCTTCCGTGGAGGAGACCTATGAAGGCCTGCACCTATATAAATACACACTTGAGGGTAAGGACCACCAAGCGCGGATCAACGCCCGTTCATCACCCGGTTACGACAGTTGGACCTTGCTACCCACCTTCTTCGAGGATCCGATGCAGGACTCTGCATACATCGTACTGGCGAACGTGGGTGAACGCAACAGTTGGGGGCAGAAGGTCTTCCGGATGAAGGATCGGTTCACCGACCTAGGCTTCTTGGATGTAGCCCTGCCCGAGCACGTCACAGAGTTGGATTCCACTTTCATGCGGTTGAGGAACATAGGACCGGAAACACGGTGTACGGCCGATGGTATGGGTCTCGAATTCCGGTTCGTTTGCGACAGCGTCCACCTCTATGATGACCTGCGCGGATCCATGGACATCGTGGTACCCTCCAGTTGGGTGCGCTACACCTGGGACCCGGAACAAGGCATGGTGCTGTGGTACCAAGGCGAAGCGCGTCCGAACGCACAGCCCCTGTGACCGAACGCGGCTGTAGCCTCTGGTAACTCGTTCCCTATCGAAACCTGAATAGCGGACATGCTCCACACCACATTCCACCTCGCAATACTACTGGCGTGTGTTGGTGCAACCACAAGCACCAGCGCCCAAAGGAATAACCTCGGTCCCGTGGAAAACAACGCTGGAGGGCCTTGCGATACCTCGGCCTGGAAGCTTGTGTTCCACGATGAATTCAATGGAACGGAACTGGACCGCAACAAGTGGGTGACCTACTTCACCTACAGCGATGATGGCAGCGACCAGTGCTCGTCCTGCCGGGTCATGAGCAGTACAAACAATGTCTTCACGCCGGACATGATCGTACTCGACAATGGCAAACTGACCTTGGGTGTTGAAGCCCGGCCGAGCACTTGGTATGAGCACAACATGGAGCACGCCAGCGGCTTGATCCATTCCGTGGGTGATGCCCAGTTCACCTATGGACGCTTCGAGATACGCTGCCGAATTCCCGCGGGCTCCGGTTTGTGGCCTGCATTCTGGGCGTATGGTGGCGAGACCGAGATCGACGTGTTCGAGTTCTGTGGCGAAAAGCCGCGCTGGATGAAAGGCTCGCTTCACCGTTGGGGGGAACCCCGCGCTTCCGACACAGGCAAACACAAGGGCCCCGATCTTTCACAGGACTTCCATACGTATGCTGTGGAATGGGAGGAGGATGAACTGCGCTGGTACTTGGACGATGAACTGGTGCATAGCCGGGGCCGCCTGGTGGACAAACGGGGGAAACCACTACCGGGCTGCGACCGTCCTGCAGGAACGCATCCTACCGCGAGCTATTTCCCCCGAAGCTCCGATGCATTGAACCTGATCGTGAACCTGGCCGTGAGTGCGCCCAAGGCCTACTGCAACGGACCGCGGAAACCCATGCCATGGCCTGCCGGAACAGCACTGGTGGTGGACCATGTACGCGTGTTCCAGCGTCGACCCCAGCAAGATCCGAGGGATCTTTGCGAACAACCCAGATCGCTGCGTACAGAGCGGGAGGGGATCATGCGTGCAGGGGAAACACGCCGCTTCGAAGTGAGCGGACCGCACGGCGATCTGGCTTGGAGCACAGCACCGGGACTGCAGGTCGAAGCACACGACGCACACGGAATAACCATACGCGTCACCCCGGAGGCGAAGGGAACCTTATGGGTCCGCGTAGTGAGCGCGAACGACCCGTGCCCCCGCGGCCCGCTGATGCTGGAGAGCGGTGTGGAAGTGCGTTGAACAGGCTATTGTACCACCGGGATCATGCCCCGTACGCCCATGTCCACCACCGTTTCACCGTTGATGGGATCGAAAACGTTGTTGCCATCGGACTCGATCCATTCAAAGCTCTTGTTGGTGCTGAGCGAGACAAGGACCACAACATCCTCCGACTCGTTTCCGGTGACGGTGAATGGCGCAGCGAACGCACCGGTTACCACACAGGACCCGGCCGGTATGGGCGAAGTGGCGAAGATGGGGTTGGGTACTGTTGTGCCCGGCGCCTGACCCGTTTCCACCGGCGTTGGAACAGGTGGGTTGTTCACCTCGAAGGCCCAGAAACCTTGTGGCCGGTTCCCGTTCACCACCACCGTACTATCCTTCACCAGAAAAGAGCCGATATAGGAATTGTATCCGATGAACGATGCAATCGTACCCGTGAAGATGGAACCCAAGGCCCCGAAGCGGATGTCGTAGTTCTGATAGGCAAGGGAAACACGCAGCCACTCGTACGACCCTGGCTCCAGCGAATTCAAGGGGACATCGAGAAAGGTTTCGCCTTGGCCCACCGATATGCCCAGGTCATGATCGATCGCGTTTGCTCCACCCATCGTGGTCTCCGGTGCCTGGTACACGATACGACCCTGTCCCAAAGCCGTGAGGGCATTGGGTGCGAACTCCACATAATGCGCGCTCATCGTGTTGAAGCGCGGGCTTTGCGCACCGTGCCCTGCCGGTATGGTGGACGGCTGCCCGAGGTTGTTCAAACGCACTTGGGTACTATCGAAACGAAATTTCAGGATGAGCCTGGGTCCATCATCGCCCAATGTGGGGTCGGGAGCGGGGTCCTCCTTGATGCAGGAAGACAATCCGAGGATCGCAAGACCAAGTGCGATGGGAAGGAGGAAGCGGATATCCATTCTAGGGAAGACACACAATTCGGTGGTGTGCGCCACGAAATTACAAAGACCATGCCCAGGCTCAGCGACCATTAAACCGACCCGATAGTATGCGCGCATACATTTTCATGCATACCTTCGGATCCGAGGAGAGGGAAACATGAAGCCAGAGGAAACGATCGACTTCCACATCCGTTGGGCATGGCACCGTATAGCGCGCTTGTACAACAACGCTGCGAGCAGTTATGGTGGTAGCATGGCCATCGGCCAGATACTGCTCAATGTCGAACCCGAGGGAACGCCCAGCACCAAGTTGGGTCCCAAAATGGGCATGGAGCCCCGCAGCCTCACCCGTACTCTGAAGACCATGGAAATGGAAGGCTTGATCAGGCGTGCGGGCGACGACAACGATGGCCGCATGGTGCGGGTGTTGCTCACTGCCAAGGGCAAGAAAATGCGCGATGTAAGCCGCGAAACCGTGATCAAATTCAACAAGCGTGTACAGGAGGAGATCCCTGCCGATGACCTTCTGCACTTCCGCCAAGTGATGGACAAACTCAATGAACTTCTCGAACGCAAGGAACTGCTGACATGAGCAAGAACAGGAACATCCGCAAGGTCGCCGTGCTGGGTAGCGGCGTCATGGGCAGCCGCATCGCCTGCCATTTCGCGAACACGGGCACCGAGGTGCTGTTGTTGGACATCGTCCCGAAGGACGCCGCCGACAGCAAGGATCCCGCTGCCAGGAACAAGATCACCAACGATGCGTTGACCTTCGCTTTGAAGAGCAACCCATCGCCGATCTATGACAAGGCCTTCGCCAAACGTATCACCACCGGCAACTTCGACGACGACCTCGCGAAGATCAAAGACTGCGACTGGGTGATCGAGGTCATCATCGAGCGGCTCGACATCAAGCAGCAGTTGTTGGAGAAGGTGGAGAAGCACCGCAAGCCCGGTTCGCTGATCACCAGCAACACGAGCGGCATCCCCATCAACGCCATCGCCCAGGGCCGCAGCGAGGACTTCCGCAAGCACTTCTGCGGTACGCACTTCTTCAACCCGCCGCGCTACCTCCCGTTGCTGGAGCTGATCCCCGGCCCGGACACCGACGCTGAAGTGCTCACCTTCCTGGAGGACTACGGACAGCGCGTGTTGGGCAAGGTCACCGTGCTTTGCAAGGACACCCCCGCCTTCATCGCCAACCGCATCGGCGTGTTCAGCATCATGGGCCTCTTCCATGCCGTGAAGGAACTCGGCCTCACCGTAGAGGAGATCGACCGCCTCACCGGTCCTGTGTTGGGGCGCCCGAAGAGCGCCACTTTCCGCACCGCCGACGTGGTGGGCTTGGATACCTTGGTGAACGTAGCCAAAGGCTTGAAGGACAACTGCCCGAACGACGAGCAGAACGCCCTCTTCACCATCCCCGACTACCTCCAGCTGATGGTGGAGAAGAACATGCTCGGCAGCAAGACCGGAAAGGGCTTCTTCTTCAAGGACCGCGCGAAGAACGGCGAGATCATGGCGCTCGACCTGAACACGCTGGAGTACCGCGCGCAGGTGAAGCCCAAGTTCGCCACGCTGGATGCCGCCAAGAAGGAGGAGGACCTGCGCAAGCGGATCCCTGTGCTCTATAACGGCAGTGACAAGGCGGGCGAGTTCTACCGCCGCAGCTTCCACGGGCTATTCGCCTACGTGAGCAACCGCGTGCCCGAGATCAGCGACGAACTCTACAAGATCGACGACGCCCTGCGCGCCGGCTTCGCGTGGGAACTCGGTCCTTTCGAGTACTGGGACGCCATCGGCGTGGAGAAGTCCGTGAAGGACATGGAAGCCGCCGGCGTGAAGATGGCCGCGTGGATCGGCGACATGCTCAAGGCCGGTCACACCAGCTTCTACAAAGTGGAAGGCGGCAAGCGCATGTACTACGATGCCGCCAGCAAGAGCTACAAGGCCGTGCCGCGTGGCGAGGGCCTCATTGTGCTGGCCGATATGCCCGATAGCAGCGTCGTGTGGAAGAACCCCAACGCCGTGGTGCGCGATCTAGGCGATGGCATCCTGTGCCTGAGCTGGAGCACCAAGATGAACACCATCGGTGCGGAAGTGATCCAGGGTATCAACAAGGCCATCGACCTCGCTGAAGAAAGTGGAAAAGGCCTGGTGATCTATAACGATGCCGCCGTATTCAGCGCGGGTGCCAACGTGGGCATGATCTTCATGATGGCCGCGCAACAGGAGTACGAGGATCTCGAGTTGGCCGTGCGCACCTTCCAGAACACGATGATGCGCGTGCGTTACAGCAGCATCCCCGTGGTGGTGGCGCCGCACAACCTCACCTTGGGTGGCGGCACCGAACTGTGCCTGCACGCCGACAAGGTGGTGGCACACGCCGAGACCTATATGGGCCTCGTGGAGTTCGGTGTGGGCGTGATCCCGGGCGGTGGCGGCACCAAGGAATTCGCGCTTCGCCTCAGCGATGAGTTGAAGGAAGGCGACATCCGCATCAACCGCATGCGCGAGCGTTTCCTCACCATCGGCACGGCGAAGGTGGCCACCAGCGGGCACGAAGCCTTCGGCCTCGGCTACCTGCGTCCCGGACAGGACGAGGTGATCGTGAGCCGCCAGCATCAGCTCGGATATGCCAAGCAATGCGCCCTGGAGCTCTGGAACAAGGGCTATACGAAACCGGCGCCGCGCAAGGACATCACGGTGATGGGCCAGGAAGGCCTCGGCATCGTGTACGTGGGTGCCAACAGCATGCTCAGCGGCAACTACATCAGCGAACACGACGCGCTCATCAGCGAGAAGCTCGGCTACGTCCTCTGCGGCGGCGACCTCAGCGAGAAGACCGAGGTGAGCGAGCAATACCTGCTGGACCTGGAGCGCAAGGCCTTCGTGGAGTTGTGCATGCAGAAGAAGACCTTGGAGCGGTTGCAGTCGATCATAACTACGGGGAAGGTGCTTAGGAATTGATGGCTGTCCGATGTCTTATGAAGGCTGACAGTTGCTGTCCTATGTCCAATGACTGTTGACAGTTGCTTGAGCCTACAAAGAGCGAAACTCATCAACACCACATAACCATGAACCGCTTCAAGAAACTCGATGTGTGGAAGCAGGCACTGAGGCTATCGGTGGAAGTCTATCGTGCAACGGAGAAGTTCCCGAAGAAGGAAGTTTATGGACTGGCGAGCCAGATGCAACGTGCGGGGGTATCCGTGCCCAGCAACATCGCAGAAGGAGCGGCACGCAACCACGATGGCGAGTTCTACCACTTCCTTGGCATAGCCTGTGGATCGGCAGCGGAACTCTACACACAGACCTTGATCGCTAAAGAACTGGAGTACATCAGCCAGGCGCAATCAGACAAGATCACCGGAGAACTGGACCACATCATGAACCGGATCTTCAAACTGCAGGAACAACTGGAAACGAAACACAAGAAACGGCCGGCGCGGAGTTGAGGGAATGTCTTATGTCCGATGTCTGTTGTCTTATGCCGCTCACTCATCTGGCAAGGAGTGCGATCCTCTCGGACAGCGTTACCTACCAGACCCGCCAGCAACCGTCAACAGTCATAAGACATAGGACATGAAACGCTCCTCAAGTGCAGCAAACCTCACGGACAGCACGACCTACCAGACCCCGCAAGCAACCGTCAACCGTCATAAGACATAAGACACTCCCCCCATGAACGCATACATCATCGCAGGTTTCCGCTCCGCCGTCGGCAAGTCCGGGCGCGGCAAATTCCGTTTTACCCGTCCTGACGACCTCGCCGCTGGCGTGGTGAAGCACCTGGTGGCCAGCGTGCCGAACCTGGACATCGAACGCATCGACGACGTGATCGTGGGCAACGCCACGCCCGAGGCCGAGCAGGGTCTGAACATCGGCCGCATGATCAGCCTGATGGGCCTGGACACCGACAAGGTGCCGGGCATGACGGTGAACCGCTACTGCAGCAGCGGCAGCGAGACCATAGCCATCGCAGCGGCCAAGATCCACAGCGGGCAGGCCGACTGCATCATCGCCGGTGGCGTGGAGTGCATGAGCCCGATCCCCTTCGGCGGCTGGCGCATCGTGCCGAACGCCAAGGTGGGCAAGGCGAACCCCACGTGGTACTGGGGCATGGGCCTCACCGCCGAGGCCGTAGCGCGCGACTTCAAGGTGAGCCGCGAAGACCAGGACGCCTTCGCACTGGCCAGCAACGAGAAGGCCCTGGCCGCCATTGCCGCCGGGCGTTTCAAGGACGACATCGTGCCCATCGAAGTGGAGCGCGTGTACCTCGACGCCAAGGAAAAGCGCCAGGTGGAGAAGAGCATCGTGGATACCGATGAAGGTCCGCGCGCAAGCACCTTGGAGGCACTGGCGAAACTGAAGCCCGTGTTCGATGCCAAGGGCACGGTAACGGCCGGCAACGCCAGCCAGACCAGCGACGGCGCCGCCTTCCTGATGGTGGTGAGCGAGCGCATGCTGAAGGAACTCAACGTGAAGCCGATCGCGCGCCTCCTCTCCTACCACGTGGCCGGCGTGGAGCCGCGCATCATGGGTATCGGCCCCGTGGCCGCAGTGCCCAGGGCCGTGGAAATGGCCGGCTTGAAACTGAAGGACATCGAGCAGTTCGAATTGAACGAGGCCTTCGCTTCGCAGTCGCTGGCGGTGATCCGCGAATTGGGTCTGGACCCCAGCATCGTCAACGTGAACGGCGGTGCGATCGCTCTGGGTCACCCGCTCGGTTGTACGGGCTCCAAACTGACCGTGCAATTGCTGAACGAGATGCGCAGGAGGAAACAGAAATATGGAGTCGTCACCATGTGTGTTGGCACTGGTCAAGGTGCTGCAAGTGTGTTCGAACTCCTCAACTAGATCATCATGGCAACCCAAACAACCAACAAAGCCCTACAAGGCGGCGAATTCCTGATCCGCGAAAGCGACCCACAGGACATCTTCATCCCCGAGGAATTCAACGAGGAGCAACGCATGATCGCGCAGAGCTCGCTGGAATTCCTGGAACAACATGTATGGCCGCACCTCGACCGGATCGATGCCCTGGAGGAAGGATTGATGCCGAGCCTGCTGGACAAGGCGGGTGAGCTCGGCTTGCTGGGTGTGAGCATCCCGGAGGAGTACGGCGGGTTCGGCAAGGACTTCCTGACGAACATGCTGATCACCGAAGTGACCGGCGCCGGGCATAGCTTCAGCGTAGCGATCGCAGCACATACGGGTATTGGCACCCTGCCCACCTTGTACTACGGCGATGAGGCGCAGCGCAAGAAGTACATCCCCAAGCTGACCACGGGCGAGTGGAAGGCCTGCTATTGCCTGACCGAACCAGGCAGCGGCAGCGATGCGAACAGCGGCAAAACGAAGGCGGTGCTGACGGACGACGGCAAGCACTACATCCTGAACGGCCAGAAGATGTGGATCACCAACGGTGGTTTCGCGGACATCTTCACGGTGTTCGCCAAGATCACCGATCCGAAGACGGGCGAGGCGGACAAGAACCTCACGGCCTTCATCGTGGAGAAGGACTTCGGCGGCATTACGCTGAACCCCGAAGAGAAGAAGATGGGCATCAAGGGCAGCAGCACGCGCCAGGTGTTCTTCAACGATTGCAAGGTGCCGGTGGAGAACCTGCTGGGCGGGCGCGGCAACGGTTTCAAGATCGCGGTGAACATCCTGAACGTGGGCCGCATCAAGCTGGCCGGCGCAGCGTTGGGCGGTGCGAAGAAGAGCGTTGACATCGCCGTGCAGTATGCCAACGACCGCATCCAATTCGGCAAGCCGATCGCGAGTTTCGGTGCGATCCAGCAGAAGCTGGCCGACATGGCCACCTACTGCTACGCCACGGAGAGCGCGACCTACCGCTGCAGTAACGACATGGAGAAGGCGATCGAGCAGCTGAAGTCCGAAGGTGCCGACCACGCCACCGCACTGTTGAAGGGCGTGGAGCAATACGCTGCCGAAGCGGCCATATTGAAAGTGGTGGGCAGCGAGTGCCTGGACTTCGTGGTGGACGAGGCGGTGCAGATCCACGGTGGCATGGGCTACAGTGCAGAGAGCGCCATTGAGCGTGCGTACCGCGACAGCCGCATCAACCGGATCTTCGAGGGAACGAACGAGATCAACCGCCTACTGACGGTGGACATGCTGCTGAAGCGCGCCATGAAGGGCCAGCTGGACCTGATGGGGCCCGCCAAGGCCGTGGCCGGTGAGCTGCTGGGTATCCCCGATTTCGCTGAGCCGGATGAGAGCCTGTTGGGCGCCGAGCAGGGCTACGTGAAGAACTTCAAGAAGGCCGTGCTGATGACCGCCGGTGGTGCCGCACAGAAACTGGGTCTGGCACTGGGCGAAGAGCAGGAGATCGTGATGCACATCGCCGACATGGTCATCGAGACCTACATGGCCGAAAGCACCCTGCTGCGCACCCAGAAGCTGGTGAGCATGAAAGGCGAAGCCGCATGCGCAGAGCAGATCGCGATGACCCAATTGTACATCAACGACGCTGCAGACCGCATCCACAAGAGCTGCAAGGAGGCCGTGAATTCCTTCGCTGAGGGCGATGAGCGCATGGCGATGCTGATGGGCGCGAAGCGTTTCACCAAGACCGGATCCTTCAACAGCACCTCTGCACGTCGCGTTGTGGCGAAGAAGATGATCGAAGCGGGGAAGCTGCCGTACTAGTAGGGCTAACTCCAGAACGAAGGCAAGGGCGCAGGGGAGAGATCCTCAGCGCCCTTGCCGTATCAGCACGTCAAAGCCGATCAACACAACAGGCTATAGTCCACCAGCAGGCGATCTCCATCGCGCCAGCGAACCCACCCAGTTGGTTGGATGCGATCGGCCAGTTGGTGGGTGGCCACCAGTAGCCATTCACCCCGGACCGCGAGCGGCTTCAACAGGGCATTGGCACCATCGGCGAGTATGCCTGCATGGTCCATGGGCTTGACGCGAATGGGGTTGGACTCCGGGTCGAGGATCTCCACGGCCACCACTCCAAGCATGAACTCCTCCCAAAGCATGACATGTGCATTCCCTCGATCGATCCAGAGCGTGCGGCCGTCCGTGCTGTTCAGTTCCACTTCCACCCAGTTCCTGGAAATGGTGATGGCCCGCATCATCAAGAGACCGTAGTCGAGCTTGAGGTGTGCCGGAAGGAACCAAGGGGGTGCGTAGGCTATGTCAATATCGTGTTCACCCTGCACGAAGACCAGGCTGTCCGTGGCGATCGACCGGTCGGATAATTGGTCCAGATCCGGTGCCGTGTAGAACCGAAGCACACCCGGAGCAAGGTTCGGCGAGACCATACCCATGCCCAGCGGGCGCTCCACCGGAAGATCCACCTGCTTATGGTCCGGAGAACCGGCATGCAACGATGCGAACAGGACCGGTGCAGCAGGGGCTGTAGGCTTTAGTCGTTCCATCCGCTCCTGCTCCTCCTGCCATTGCTGGTCGCTCTCCTTCTTCTGTTCCAAAAAGCGGAACACACCAAAGCCCAGGGTAAGGAGCGCGATGGGTCCGATGATCACCAGTGCACGTACCACGCTCCGTTGCGCCATGTAGCGCGCCAACACGATGCTTGTGACCAGCGCGATCCCCATGGCGATCACCCCATAGCCCAGGACGATCGCTCCTCCAGCCAATCCATCGGCGGAGCTTACGGACCGGCCACCGATCCACAAGCCAACGATAAAGGCCAGGAACACGGTGCTCAGTACGAAGCCGATCCCGGGCAGCACCTTGGATCCTCTCTTTGTATCGTTCATGGCCTGACCCGCAGGAACTACTGCCCCATGGCGTTCTTCATTTGCTCCATGATCGCCGGGTCCAAGCCCTTGGTCTCCATCTGCATCATCGCCACTTTCATGCCCAGGTCGGCAATACGCGGCCCATACTCCTGCCCGATGGTGTTGAACTCCTGCCAGCACTTCTTCCCCAGCTCGCGTTCCCCCTTGGCCTTGATCTTCTCGCTCAAATCCTTGGCACGGGGCGACCATACCTCCTGATAGGACTCATCCACCTGCTTGGCAGCGATCATATCCTTGAGTCCCGCTTCATAGTCGGCCATCAAGTCGCGGAATTCGCCAACAAGAGGGTCACATTGGGTGGCCGCCCCGACAGCAGGCGATTCCTTTGGATCATCGGATGCTTCGGAGGAACCACCTCCGCCACAGGCTGCAAGCATCAATACAACAGGTATCATCATCGATCGTGTGGCTTTCCTGGTCATCGGATGTTGTTCAGCACAGCGAAGATCGCTCCAGGTAGGACAGGACATATACCCCATTTGGGTGGATCGCGTCACGCCCAAGTCCTGTAAGTTCGTATTGTGA
Source organism: uncultured Chryseobacterium sp. (assembly GCA_964418285.1). Classification (GTDB taxonomy): domain Bacteria; phylum Bacteroidota; class Bacteroidia; order Flavobacteriales_F; family PHOS-HE28; genus PHOS-HE28. Next base: position 1,417 of record CAYQMC010000036.1, on the reverse strand, counting down.
CCGGCATGCGTTCCAGCCTATATAGAACCCTGAAATGGTACCTGGCCTTGGCGCTGGCGGTCCCTTTCGGACAAGGTTTCGCTCAGGTGGACAGGTTACAGTTCCATCACCTGGACAACACCGATGGGCTGCCACAGAACTCGGTGAACGCGATCATGGAGGACCGCCATGGATTCCTCTGGTTCGGCACCCAGGACGGATTGTGCCGCTACGATGGGCATGCTTTCTCGACCTACAGGAACGATGGATCCGCGAACAGCCTATCGAACAACTACGTGTGGTCCTTGATGGAGGCCGAAGATGGCGCGCTGTGGATCGGCACCTTTGGTGGAGGGCTTGATCGGTACGACCCCGGCACCGGACTGTTCACCCATTTCAGGCATTCGCCAACGGATGCCGCCACCCTGAGCAGCGATCGGGTATTGGGTTTGTTGGAACATCCCGCAGGGGTGATCTGGGTACGCACCAGCAAGGGGCTCGATCGCCTGGATGCGGGTGCCGGTGATGTTGTGCGTTACATGAAGGGTGGTGTGACCACAGGTGAGCTCATCGGTGCGATCGCTGTGGATGATGCGGAGCATCTGCTGGTGCAAGGAGCCGCCGGTCTAATGCGCTTCACCACCTCGACCGGACAGATCGAAGTGGTGAAGCCAGGTAGTGTTGCCGGGAACGGGCAGGGCGTGACTGCGGTTACGCGCGGCCCCCAAGGCATCCACGTACTTGAGAACCGCAGTCTCTACCGCATCGATCAACGGACCGGAACGCAAGAGCTGCTCATCGATGCCAACTCGCTGCCACAGGCCGACCCCGGTATTGGTTTCCAATGTTTCCTGGTGAAGGGAGACCACTTGTTCGTTGGCAGTACACATGGTCTCATCCATCGTGATACACGCACTGGTCATACCCGGGTCCATAAGCACAAGGCCGACGTACCGAACAGCATTGCTGACGATCATGTCCTATCCCTGCATGCCGGGTCGGGCGGTGAGATCTGGGTGGGCACACGCAACGGATTGGACCGCATCGAACGGATCGAACCGCCGGTGCATTCCTTGGTCCATAATCCAGGCGATCCGTACAGCCTGATCCACGAAAGTGTGACCGCGCTGCTTGAGGATGATAACAGACGCATCTGGATCGGATCGCCCACGGGCATCACACTCTGGGACCACGCCAATGGAAGCATAACCCACCTTCGGCACGATCCGCGCGACCCTTCCTCACTAAGCACGGATTATGTACTCTCCCTCGCCAAGGATGCCGACAGTAACGTCCTGGTGGGCACATTGGGTGGAGGACTGAACAAAGCGATCATAGAGGAGGACGACATTCGGTTCGAGCGTTACAAGGTGCGTGACATGGAGGACCCACGGCGGGCCAACATCGTCCACCCCGTTCGGCCCGCACCCCGCGGACC
>CAYQMC010000035.1:20351-21556 GCA_964418285.1 uncultured Chryseobacterium sp. | reverse complement strand
GCCAGTTCCTTCGGACCGCTCTTGATGATGCGGCCATCGGCCATCACGTGCACCACGTCGGGCACGATGTAGTCCAGCAGGCGTTGGTAGTGCGTCACCACGATGAAGGCGTTGTCGTTGCTCCGCAGCTTGTTCACGCCGCCGGCCACGATGCGCAGCGCGTCGATGTCCAGGCCGCTGTCGGTCTCGTCGAGGATGCCGAGCTTGGGTTCGAGCATCGCCATCTGGAAGATCTCGTTGCGCTTCTTCTCGCCGCCGCTGAAGCCCACGTTGAGGTTGCGGTTCATCAGGTCGGCGTCCATCTCCACCAGCTTGGCGCGTTCGCGGACCAGTGTCAGGAAATCCTTGCCGCCGAGTTCCGAGAGACCGTTGGCCTTGCGGGTCTCGTTCATCGCTGTGCGCAGGAAGTTCATGTTGCTCACGCCCGGGATCTCCACGGGGTATTGGAAGGCGAGGAAGATGCCTTTCCAGGCTCTTTCTTCTGGGGCGAGTTCCAGCAGGTCTTCGCCGAAGTAGCTCACAGTGCCTTCGGTGACCTCGTACTCTTCGCGGCCCGCGAGCACATTGGCCAGGGTGCTTTTGCCGGAGCCGTTCGGGCCCATGATGGCATGCACTTCACCGGGTTTGACCTCAAGGTTCAAGCCCTTGAGAATGTCCTTGCCCTCGATACGGGCGTGCAGGTTTGTGATCTTCAGCATTGAATGCAAATGCGTTACGGGTTGACGGGTTACGAGTTACGGGTTCGGCCCGCGACGGTGGTGCGGCTCTTGTTGCCTGGTTGGCTCTGGTAGCCTTCGAGGTAGGTGATGAACTTACCGATCCTTTCGCCCAGTACCCGGGCCTCTTCCTTCAGTGGTTCAAACTCTTGCTCAGTGATGAACTCGCCATCAAGACAGCAATAGAGCTGGGAGCGAACTTCACCTATGGAGCCTTTAGCGATGGTAAGAAAGTTGATGAAGAAGTTGTTGTTGTTCCGCTCGAAGCCTTCGGCGATGTTGGACATGACCGAAACCGATGCTCTGCGGATCTGACGACGTAGATCGGGGTCTTCCGTGAACACTTTGCGACGCGTTATCGAGTAGATCTTCTTGTTCAAGACACGTGCATCCTTCCAAGTATCCAGATCCTCGAACTGCTTGATGGTAGCCATTGCTCAGGTGGTTCAGGTTCAGCAACTCGTAACACGTAACCCGTCAACACGTAAC
>CAYQMC010000035.1:0-20251 GCA_964418285.1 uncultured Chryseobacterium sp. | reverse complement strand
TGCTCAGGTGGTTCAGGTTCAGCAACTCGTAACACGTAACCCGTCAACACGTAACTCTTCAGCGCTCATCCAACAGATCCTTCCAGGCTTACAGCCAATAGCTTTTGGGCTTCGACAGCGAACTCCATCGGCAACTGGTTGAGCACCTCCTTGCAGTAGCCGTTCACGATCAGGCTCACGGCCTTCTCCGTCTCGATGCCCCGCTGGTTGAGGTAGAAGATCTGGTCCTCGCCGATCTTGCTCGTGGTGGCCTCGTGCTCCACCATCGCCGTCGGGTTCTCGCTTTCGATGTAGGGGAAGGTGTGCGCACCGCAGCGGTCGCCGAGCAGCAGTGAATCGCACTGGCTGAAGTTGCGCGCGCCCTTCGCGCCCTTGCCGATCTTCACCAGGCCACGGTAGCTGTTGTTGCTTAGGCCCGCGCTGATGCCCTTGCTCACGATGGTGCTCTTGGTGCCCTTGCCGATATGGACCATCTTGGTGCCCGTGTCGGCCTGCTGGCGGTGGTTGGTCACCGCCACGCTGTAGAACTCACCGATGCTGTCGTCGCCCTTCAGCACGCAGCTGGGGTACTTCCAGGTGATGGCGCTGCCGGTCTCCACCTGCGTCCAGCTGATCTTGCTGCGATCGCCGCGGCAGATGCCGCGCTTGGTGACGAAGTTGTAGATGCCGCCCTTGCCGTCCTTGTCGCCGGGGTACCAGTTCTGGACGGTGCTGTACTTGATCTCGGCATCCTTCAAGGCGACCAGTTCCACCACGGCCGCGTGCAGTTGGTGCTCATCGCGGATGGGTGCGGTGCAGCCTTCGAGGTAGCTCACATAGGCGCCTTCATCAGCGATCAACAACGTGCGCTCGAACTGGCCGGTCATCGCCTCGTTGATGCGGAAGTAGGTGCTGAGTTCCATCGGACAACGCACGCCCGGTGGAATGTAGCAGAAGCTGCCATCGCTGAACACGGCGCTGTTGAGCGCGGCGAAGTAGTTGTCCGTGCGTGGGACCACGCTGCCGAGGTATTTCTTGACCAGCTCGGGGTGTTCCTTTACCGCTTCGCTGAAGGCGCAGAAGATGATACCCTTCTCCTTCAGAGCCGCTTGGAAGGTGGTCTTCACGCTCACGCTGTCGAAGACGACATCCACGGCCACACCCACCAAACGCTTCTGTTCTTCCAGGGAGATCCCCAGCTTCTTGAAGGTCTCCACCAATTCGGGATCGGCCTCGTCCAAGCTGTTCAGTTGGGGTTTCTTCTTCGGTGCGCTGTAGTAGTAAGCGTTCTGGTAATCGATCTTGGGGTAGTGGACGTGTGCCCAATGCGGCTCCTCCATCTTCTCCCAGATGCGGTAGGCCTCCAGCCGCCAATCCAGCATCCAATCCGGCTCGTTCTTCTTCGCGCTGATGTAGCGCACGATGTCCTCGTTCAGGCCCTTGGCGGCTTTATCACTCTCGATGTTGGTGATGAAGCCGTAGGCGTATTCCTTCTCGGTGACTTCCTTGAGGATATCGTCGGTGTCTTGTGCCATGGGGTGGTCCTATTCAGGGTCGACCCATGGGGTCGACAGTACAGGTGCGTTGTAGAGACGTCGGCGCCATCCTTAGATGCTGAAGCTTTCACCGCACCCGCAGGTCCGGTTGGCGTTGGGGTTCACGAATTGGAAGCCTTTGCCGTTGAGGCCACCGCTGAAGTCGAGGGTGGTGCCAAGGAGGTACAGCAGGCTCTTCTTGTCCACCACCACTTTCACCCCGTTGTCCTCGAAGACCTTATCACCTTCCTTCATTTCGTTGTCGAAGTCGAGGTCGTACATCAGGCCGCTGCACCCGCCGCCCTTCACGCCCACACGCACGAAGTGGTCGGGCCCGCGGCCTTCCATGCCGAGGAGCTTGGTAACCTCGGACTTGGCGTTCTCAGAGACTTTGATCATAGCATCATTCCTTATTTAGAATCTGTCTAAACAAGAATCCAGTGCAAATGTACGCCCCTTCGCCGGAGTGACCAAGGGTTGCGGTAGGAACAACGGGAGGCGCCGGGGGGTCGTTCAAAGTCCTGACCGCTGGTGCGACACCACACCTCGGAAGCCACGATGCATGAACCTGCGCGGCTTCCGACCTTTGCGCCCATGTCCGACAGCCCCTTCCTGGATCCCACAACGCGCACCGAGCTATCCGCCCTGGGCGAATTCGGTCTCATCGAGCACCTCGCCGCCAAGGTCCAACTGGCCGTCCCTTCCACAGTGAAGGGTATCGGCGACGATGCAGCGGTGATCGACCCGCAAGGCCTGCACCAGGCGATCACCACCGATATGCTGGTGGAAGGGGTCCACTTCAACTTGAGCTACATGCCGTTGAAGCACTTAGGCTACAAGGCGGTCGTGGTGAACCTCAGTGATGTGTATGCCATGAATGCCGAGCCCCGGCAGATCACCGTGGCACTGGCGCTCAGCAACCGTTTTCCTTTGGAGGCCGTGGATGAGTTGTACTCCGGCATGCTGCTGGCCTGCGCCCACTACGGCGTGGATCTGGTGGGAGGGGATACGTGCAGCAGCACCAGTGGACTGGTCATCAGCATCACGGCCATAGGCGCTGCGAAGCCGGAGGACATCGTGTACCGCAAGGGAGCCAGGGAAGGGGATCTTCTGGTGGTGAGCGGCGACCTGGGTGGCGCGTACATGGGTCTGCAGATCCTGGAACGGGAGAAGGCCGTCTTCACCGAGACCGGTGCACAGCCCGACCTGGAGGGACATGATTACATCCTGGAACGTCAGTTGAAACCTGAAGCGCGCAAGGATATCATCCAACTGCTGAAGAAGCTGGAAGTGAAGCCCACGAGCATGATCGACATCAGCGATGGTCTGGCCAGCGAGGCGTTCCACCTGTGCCGTGCCTCGAACCTGGGGGTGCGCATCTACGATGAGAAGTTACCCATCGACCCCACGACCTACCAAACCGCGCGGGACTTCACCCTGGATCCCACCACCTGTGCCTTGAACGGCGGCGAGGATTACGAGCTGCTCTTCACCGTGGCACAGAGCGATTTCGAGAAGATCAAGGGCAATCCCAGCCTCACCATCATCGGGCACATGACCGATGCCGGGAGTGGATACTCCTTGGTCGACCGGCAAGGTGGGCTCCACGACCTGAAGGCCCAGGGCTGGGACGCGTTCAGGGCCAAAGGCTGAAGGTCCAGGTTCATGCCGCTTTGTCGTGCCGGTGGGCTTCTTCCCGCATTACTTCAGCAAAGCTCCTCGCACCCAGTTTCGCTTGTGCCCATGCCAGCGCATTGAAGTGGTCCAGCACATTGGCTTCGAGGGGGTCCTTGCTTATGGTGGCCATGTCCTCGGTGAAGGTGCCGAAGGCCCGCATGCGTTGTTCCTCGTCCTTCGCCTTCAGCAATGTGCGCATCAGCCTCATGAAGATGGGTTCGAAACGGTGCAGGCAGCCCCATGCTTTCAATGATCGCTCGGTGTTGCGCAGGGCGTAAGCGAGCAGGTCCAGCTTGCCTGTTTCGTACAAGGCGGTCAAGTAGAGCAATCGGCCTGCGGCTGCCAGGTCGGTGCTTTCCGCAGCGCTCAGCTCGTCCAGCAAGCGGTTCACCCAGCGCAGCGTTTCCTCCGGTGCACCGATCATGAGATGCAGGTAGGCCAGCTGGTACTGGAATCCCGCCCGGCGGATGGGCCCCAGTAAGGTGCCGTATCGTTCGAGTCCACGTTCCACGCTCGGTACCAGTTCCATCGCGCGATCTCCTTGCCCCATGCGTGTGTAGATGCCCAGTTCCAAACTGTAGCTGGTGCTGAAGAGCTTCAGTTCCAAGTCCTCGTTCTCTGGCATGTTCCAGTCAGAAGGTGCGTTGCGGAAGGCCTTCAAGTGCTCCAAGGCCTCGTCGTGCAGGCCTAGTGCCACGCAGACGAAGGCCAGGTTGCTCAGCACGGATAGGACCACATTCGGCTCCTGCAAGGTGCGGCCCTGATCATCGCGGAGCAAAGCCAGGTTGGCCAACAGGTGGCTGCGGCAGGCGCCCAGGTCATCCAATGCGAAGGCACCCGCGCTTTGGATGTGGTGGTGCAGGAAGCGCGCTTTGGTCGTGTGCCCTTCGGATTTGTCCTTCAACGGATCCATTGCCAGCAGCCGGGCTACACTTTCCCGCATGCTGTTGTCGCGTGCTTTGCCTTTGCGATACAAGGTCATGAACAGCCGGCTCTTCAGCGTCCACAACTCATCGATCTCCTGTTGTTCGACCCTTAGGTCATGTGCCTGCTGTGCCAACCGTTCCAATTCCTCATCCTCCAAATGGGCGTAATTGTCCCGCTCGGCCAAACGGTGTTCCCATTCCAGTACGGCGAACAATGCCGGGTGCTTGTCGTGCTGCCTGGCCAGGCGATGCACGCCTTGAAGCAGTTTGACAGCGTCGTCGTAAAGCGCGCGGTCGTATAGGATCCGCACCTGGTGCAGGCTGCGGTGTATGCGCGCGTCCAGGGAATTCTCCGAGTGGAAGGCGTCCAGACTGCGCAGTATCGCTTCGTACAAACGTCGTTTGGTGACGGCGAAGCGGTGGGTGAAGGCCTCGCCTTTGAAGCGTTCCAGAAGGCGTTCTTCATCGTACACATCCATGCCGGCGATGGCATCGAACAGGAGTTGGTGGATGCTTTGCCCGGCAACCGCATTGCGCTTCACGTGCAATGTGAAGTAGCGCTTTTCGGCCCGGCTCATGGAATGGATGAGGCGGTGGACGTGGTCTTGGGCCTTGTTCGACATATGGCGCGGTGCACAGGCTGAAGTGACCGGGAAAGTCCCCTTGCGTTGGGAAACTAATCGGTTCCATCAGCGCCCGAAAGCAACGCGCGAGGAACGGCATCAGGGGGCAGAGCAACGCTCAGGAACACGAACGCCCGGTAATGCCGGGCGTTGGGTCGATTTGGGAACATCGGGTCAATTCGCCCGTCTCTTCCTGTTCCGCTCACTGCCGGAGAGGTCATCACCATCATCGCTGATGCCTGTTCCGTCCGCATCCACATCACCGTTGCTGGAGGCGCCCGCTGGAGCACCTTGGTCGGATGGGTCCAAGCTGGACGCCTTGCCATTCGCGACCTGCCCATGTGAGCAAGGCTCCACCAAGGCATCCTTGCCGCACGAAGCGAACAGGGTCAACATGGCGATCACGGCCAGAACAAGCGGGAAGCGTTGGAACAAGGCTTTCATGAGAAGTCCAAAGGTAGTGCGTCCGATCGCCTGGTGCAAGCCTTATCCAGTGCTTTTGCCTACCGTTCCCGAAGGCAATTCGACCGCTACTCGTGTGCCCTGCACGCCACCCTGTCCATTCGGAGGTTTTTGCTCGGGTCCGGTAATGCGGATATCGGTCAGTTCCAGCTTTCGCAATACATCGGCGCGTCCCTTGGTGATCTCGATACCGCGGGAGATGTGGTCGGCCTCGCCATGCTCCTTTTCGCGCAGGCTCCTTTCCAACCCTATGCCGTCGTCCTCGATCCGCACCACCACGCGCTCCGGTCCTATGTGCTCCACGGTTATATCCACCCGTCCCTGCCGGTCCATGGGCAGTATGCCGTGCCAGATGCTGTTCTCCACATAAGGTTGCAGCATCATGGCGGGAAGTCGCACTTGGGTGGTGTCCACATCGGGCGCCACGGTGATCGTGTATACGAACCGGTCCTTGAAACGCATATGCTCCAAGGTGAGGTAGAGTTCCAGCCGTTCGAGCTCTTCGGCCAGGGTGGTGGTGTCGCTCTGGCTGGCATCCAGGTTCTTGCGGATCAGCTTCGCGAAACTGGAGAGGTAGCGGCTCGCGGTGGCCCGGTCCTGTTTGTTGATGTGGTATTGGATGCTGTTCAGGGCATTGAAGACGAAATGCCGGTTCATGTTGGCGTTCAAGGCCTGTTGCTCCAGTTGGAGCATGCGCGAGCGCAGCATCAACTGCCGCGTCCGTTCGCGCCGTTCACGACGAATGGCCCGATAACGTTGGATGGCGAACAGCAGGATGGCCAGCATGAGGCCGCACAGTGCGAAGAACCACCACCGCAGCCAGAAGGGAGGCGCTATGCTGAACTGGAATGAGGCCGGTGAGCTCCATGGGCCATCGCCCACCGCTGCGATCACTTCGAAGGTGTATTTGCCTTGGGGAAGGTTGCCGTAGCTGGCGAACTGCGCATCGGTGGCAGGGAGCCAGTCCTCGTCAAGTCCCTGTAAGCGGTAGCGGTACACCACATCCTCCGGAGCGCTCATGCTGATGCCGGTGTAATCGAAGGTCACGTAGTTGCGGCGGTAGGCCAAACGCAACCCTGAGGGTAGGCCGTTGGTGGTAAGACTGTCGCTCTGTCCCGACCAGTCGGTGTCCTGCAAGTAGGAACGGAGGCCGGTGATGTGGACCACCGGGGCCGGCACCGGTGGCCGGGCTACGTGCCGCACTGCATCATGGAGGACCAGGCCTCCAGTGCTACCCATGAACAGGCGCCCTTGGGCATCGCGGAACCCTGCATTGAGGTTGAATTCCAGACTCAGCAATCCGTCGTTGGTGGTGATGTGTTCATGTGCATCGGGGTTGTGGATGATGTTCTCCGGTCGGAAAAGGAAAAGCCCGTTGTTGGTGCCTGCCCATATGCGACCTTGGTCGTCCTGGATCAAAAGGTCGATGTAGTTGGACCCGAAGTCGGATGCCAAGCGTATGCCTTGCCAGGTGGTTCCATCCCAGTAAGACAGGCCATTGGTGGAACCTGCCCAAAGGCGTCCGCCGGCATCGAGGATCAGGCAAAGGACGTTGCTGTCGGTAAGGCCGTCAGCGGTCCCGTACGCGGTGAATGACTTTCCGTCGTAGTGGCTCACTCCCTCTTCGGTGGCCATCCACAAATGCCCGCGATCATCGCCCACGATGGCGCGCACGGAGCGCCCCGGGCCTTCAGGGCCTGCAGGGAATCGAATGGCGCGTTCCCCGTGTTCGATGCGCGTGATGCCCTCGCGCGAGCCGGCCCAGATATTCCCTTCCTTATCCTCAAACAAGGAAAGAACGCGCTGGTCAGCCAGTGCTGCTGCCTGGGGCAATGGCCTTACCACCCCGCGCTCGATGCGAGCCAAACCTTCATTGGTGCCGAACCAGAGCACCCCGTTCCGATCGCAAAGTCCCGTCCAGACCGTGTTGTTGGGAAGGCCGTCCAAGCTGTTCACCATGGCCATGCCATCCATGCGGCATACACCGTTGTCATAGGTGCCCAGCCACAGGTCGCCTTGATCGTCGGCGGTCACGTTCATGATCAGGTCGCTGCACAGCCCGTCACGCACGGTGAATGTCACGAAACGGTCCCCGGCGTATTTCAAGGCTCCGGCTCCATCGGTTCCGAACCAGAGGTTCCCTTCACGGTCCTGGTACGAGCACCAAATGTTGTCGTTCGGCATCCCTTGGTGGACGGTGAACACCCGCATGCGGCCCCCTTCCAGGATGTTGAGGCCGAACTTGGTGCCCACCCACAAACGACCCCGTTCGTCCACCAATAGGCTGCGCACGTAATCGCGGAGCAGCCCCTTGCTTTCGTCGTACACCTGGACCGCACCATCCGTGGAGATGTGGAACAGGCCATCGAGGAAGGTGCCCACCCACCAACTGCCATCGTTCGCTTCGGCCAAGGCACTGATGGCCTTGGGCTCCTCGTCGCCCACTTGGATGGTTGTGCAGGTACCATTGTCCCACAAGAGCAATCCGTTGCGGAGCCCGATCAGCAAGCGCCCGTCGGACAAGGTGAGTACGTTACGCACAAAGGCCGCGGTGTCCTGGGGGTAACCATCCAACGGACGTATGCCTTGGGCGTCGCGGATGTACATGCCATCGCCATCGGTGCCGACGAACAGGCGACCTTGGGGGTCGGTCGCCAGGCCCAGGATGCGGGCACTTCCAGGGCCTGTGGGCAATGCCACTTGGACCAGTCGCCTTCCCGCGGTGCGGATGAGCGTGGAGCCCGAGGCCATCCAGAAGGTTCCATGTGCATCCAATGCCATGGCACTTATATGCGCATCGGGCAGCCCTTCCTGCAGGGCATGGTTCACAAAGGAGTGTCCGTCGTACCGGCTTGCACCGCCCAGGGTCCCGAACCAGAGGTAGCCCTCGGCGTCCTGAGCCATGCAACGCACCTGGCTTTGTGCCAGCCCATCCTTGGGCGAAAGTTGCTTGAAGGCGTGCTGTTGGGCACTGGCCCGGTCAGTGCCCAACAGCACGACCGCCAAGGCCGCTACATGAGCGAACAAGGCGGCGGAACGCATCAGAAGGTATTGATCAAGCTAAGGAAGTCGGGTAGGCGGCGGCGTGATACGGGGATCATCGCTCCGTTGTCCAGAACGGCCATGTTCCCTTCGGCCCTGTTGAAGCTGGAAAGATGTGCCAGGTTGATGATGTACGACTTGTGGACCCGGAAGAATGACTTGGGGTCCAGGTTGTTCTCGAACACACGGATGTGCTTGCTGCTCACGGATCGCTTGCCATCCATCATGTGGATCGTGGTATAGCTGTCGTTGGCTTCCAGGTAGAGGATCTCCTCGTGTTTCAAAAGGACCAGCCCTTCGCGACCAGGGATGGCGAGCCGAGAGCTCAGCGGCGAAGCGGGATCCTTCAGCAGTGCTGCGATGGCCGAGGGCTGTGCAGAACCAAGCTCCCCCGTAAGGCGCTGCAGCTTGCCAACGGCGCGCTTCAGATCGTCCACGTCGATGGGCTTCTCCAGGTAGTCCAGTGCGTTCTGCTTGAACGCCTTCAAGGCATACTCGTCGTAGGCGGTGGTGAAGACCACCGGCAGGTCGAGTTCGGAGATGGAGGCCAGCAATTGGAAGCCATCTTCGCCGGGCATCTTGATATCCAGGAATAGGGCACCGGGTTGCAGGGACGTGATGAGCTCACGGGCTTCGGCGGCGCTGGCCGCCTGCCCCACGACCTCCACCTCCGGGCAGTATTCCTCGAGCATAAGACGGAGGTTGTCCCGTGCGTCCGCTTCATCGTCCACGATCAGTGCGCGCAGTGCCATGGTGTTGCTGTTTGGCCAAAAGATAGGTCCCTTGTCGAAATCCCACCCTCTGGGCTGGCGAACGGTATCGCCGATCGGACCATCGGCGGTCTTGTCGTGAGTGTTGTCTACCGCTGGTTGCGAAAGGTGTTCGAAGCTGTTCCGCCGCTCACTTGGTGAAGCCCCCCGTTGCTCGTTCACTGCTTTTGCCGGCTTCGCGACGGCAGTAGTTTCGGTCCAAGAACAACGAACACCCTTGTTGTAATGATCACTTTCACTAGCAATACGACCGGCCTCTGGATCTTCAACGATCAAGGCTGCTGATCCCTCTGGAGTACGTTTTGGTTTGGTGGTAGGGGCCCGGTCCGCCGTAAAGGTGGGCCGGGCTCCGCCGTTGTAGGGAACCTTGGTGCGAGCATTGCGTAGAAAGTCGCAAGCTCAGATACCATGTCCCACAAAGCCGACCCCATCCGTGTGCGCATCGACCAGATCGAGCGCCTGCTCATGTTCGACTATGAGCCGGGTACCCAGGACGCCCTGTTCGACATCTGCGACCAACATGGCCACATTGTTAAGACCGGTGAGGTAAGCGGTCCTGAAACGCGCGTGCGCATCACCGACCTCGACGGGGAGGAATACTACCTGATGGTGCTCGATGGGGAGGTCTCCACTGTGAAACCCTTCCAACTCCGTCGAGTAGCTTGACCTACTACACACCCATCATCCCCGTGTACCGCGGGCTTACCGTGGCCGGCAATGTGCTGGACCGCGATGAATACGGAGAGGTATACCACACCTGTGTGGTGGATACCACGCTGCCGGATGCGGTGGAAGTGGTGTATCTGGTGAAATGAACCAACAGACCCCATGCATGAAGCCCCTCGAGCGACCGAGGGGCTTCATGCGTTCATGTTTACTGGTCCTGTCCGCTATGCGTTGGCCAGCTTCCGGGGCTGTGGGATCAGAAACCACACAGCACAGCCCGTCATACCCAACAACAACTGGATGTTGGCACTGGGCCAGTGCATCACCTTGAAGATCGAACCACCCACCACAAGGGCGATCGCCACGAGCAGTAGTGCGGAAAAGCGCAAGGCCAGCACACGCTGCATGCTCGGACTGTCGCGCTCAACGAAGAGCACGCCCACCGTGGACACCACGGCCGCCAGCACCCAGGCATCGGCAAAGGGCAGGTGGAACAGCTTGAACAACAGGAAGGCGATGAGCAACGCACCGGTCACCGTGCGCAGCACAGCGCTCGCCGGCTTTGGGCCAGGCTTCATGACCAGGGCGGCGATGGTGGCAAGGGCAGCCACGATACCGCCAGTGAGGATGAGCACGTTGGCGCCGGGCCAGTGCAGGACCTTGAACAGGGTGCCGAAGATGAGGACAGCGATACCGATGGAGCGGATGTACATGGTGATGTGGTTTGGAACATGTAATGCACCACAATTGAAAGGGTAACGCTCTGGAACGCTCCGCGATGTCGATAGCCCGGAAAGGGCTATCGACTATTCGCCATCAATTCCTCCACCGCCTCCGCCTCCACCGGAATGTCCTTGAAAAGGTCATCCTGTCCATCCTTGGTCACGCGTATGTCGTTCTCCAAACGGATGCCGAGGCTCTCCTCGCGGATGTAGATACCCGGCTCCACGGTGAAGCACATGCCTTCGCGGATCGGTTCGTTCCAGAGGCCCACATCGTGTACGTCCAAGCCGATGAAGTGGCTGGTACCATGCATGAAGTACTTCTTGTACAGGGGGGCATCGGGGTTCTGGTTCTTCACGTCGGTCTTGTCCAACAGTCCCAGGCCGATCAGCTCGCTTTCCATGATGCGGCCCACCTCCTTGTGGTAGTCGGCCAGTATCGTACCGGGGCGTAGAAGCGCTGTGGCCTCGTTCTTCACGCGCAACACCGCATTGTACACCGCCCGTTGGCGGTCGGTAAAGCGGCCGTTCACGGGTAGACAGCGTGTCAGGTCGCTCGCATAGCCGCCGTACTCGCAACCGAAGTCCATCAGGATCACATCGCCATCCTTGCAAGGCTTGTCGTTGTCGATGTAGTGCAGCACGCAAGCGCTGTAGCCGCTGGCGATGATCGGCGTGTATGCATGTCCGCGTGAACCATTCCGGATGAACTCATGTGTGATCTCGGCCTCCACAGCGTATTCCATCACCCCGGGCTTCAGGAAGCTACAAACACGTTCGAAGGCCTTGCCGGTGATCGCTACAGCCTTACGCATCTGCGCCACTTCCTCTTCGGTCTTCACACTTCTGACACGGTGCATGATCGGAGCACAGCGCTTCACGTCGTGCAATGGGAATTGCACACGCAAGGACTTGTTCATGCGCTCGGTACGGGTCTCCACCTCATTGCCTTGGCGCAGGTGTTCGTTGCTGTTGAGGTAAAGACTATTGCATTGTGGTAGCAAGCGCTTCAGGGTCGCTTCATAGGTGCTCGTCCATTGCACGTTGGTAACACCCGAAAGCTCCGTGGCTTCCACTTTCGAGAATTTGTGTCCTTCCCAGATCGCGATGTGTTCGTTGGTTTCCCGCACAAAAAGGATCTCGCGGTCCTTCGGGTCCATGGCATCGGGGAAAAGGAGCAAAACGCTTTCCTCTTGGTCGATCCCGCACAGGTACATGATGTCCGTGGCCTGTTTGAAGGGCATGGTGCCGTCGGCGCTGGTCGGCATGATGTCATTGCTGTGGAAGATGGCGAGGCCGCCCTTTTCCATATGCTGGCGGAAACGGGCGCGGTGCTCGCGGTAGGTGGAGGCTGAGAGAGGGGTGTAACGCATGGAACGAAGGTAGCGAGCGAGGTCAGAGGGACAGAAGCGTTGGAGTCGGAGTGTGAAGTGGCGCCCCCTCACACGTCAAAGCCCCGCATGCACATTTCACACCTCAGGAGCACCGAGGGTGCCTCCTCTCACGCTACACATCCCTTCGTGCTCCTCGGTTAGGGCTCGCTGGCTCAGTTTCGCTGCGCGCATCCCGCGTGCAAGGCGCAAACAGGAGTGATCCGGCCCAGATCAGAACGATTCCAAACAAGCAGACCTCGGGCCCCGGTTTCCACACCAACCGCCGGCCCCGTAAGTTTGCGGCCGGTCGAACGTTTCCATCCGTTCACTGTTAAGCAAACATGGCACGATCTGCTCTTCTCGGTTCCTCCCTGGCGAAGAAATACTGGATGGCCCTGACGGGCCTTTTCCTTTCCGTCTTCTTGATCGCCCACCTGGCGGGTAACCTTCAGCTTCTGGACATGAGCCCCGAAGGGCAGCTCAAGTTCAACGCCTACGCCAAGTTCATGACCACCTTCCCGCTGGTGAAGGCCGTGAGCTATCTGCTGTATGCGAGCATCCTGTTCCACGCCTTCGATGGCATCCTGCTGGCCATCCAGAACCGCAAGGCGCGTCCTGTGAAGTACGCCTATGAGAAGCCCGGTGCGAACAGCACCTGGTACAGCAGGCAGATGGCCTTGTTGGGGACGCTCATCCTGGTATTTCTTGTGATCCACATGAAGGGTTTCTGGTATGAGATGCACTGGGGCGAATTGGGGTTGGATGCTGACGGCAACAAGGATCTGTACACCCTCGTGGCAGCAGCCTTCGCACAACCGTGGTATGTTGCCTTGTATGTGGTGATGATGGGCGTTCTGGCCTTCCACCTGTTGCATGGTTTCGCAAGTTCGTTCCAGTCGCTGGGCCTGAACCACCCGCGCTACACGCCGATCATAAAGAACGTGGGTGTATTCTTCGCTGTGATCGTTCCCATATTCTTCGCCCTCATCCCGGTGTGGATGTTCATCAACGCCTGACCTGAGCAATGAGTACTCTTGATAGCAAGATCCCCGCTGGCCCGATGGACCACAAGTGGACCGACCACAAGGGCCACATCCGCATCGTGGCACCTGCCAACAAACGCCGCATCGACGTGATCGTGGTGGGCACGGGCCTCGCAGGCGCTTCGGCAGCCGCGTCATTGGCGGAGATGGGTTACAATGTGAAGGCCTTCTGTTTCCAGGATAGCGCCCGCCGTGCCCACAGCATCGCCGCCCAAGGCGGCATCAATGCAGCCAAGAACTATCAGAATGATGGCGACAGCGTGTACCGCCTGTTCTATGACACGGTCAAGGGGGGCGACTACCGTGCGCGTGAAGCCAACGTGCATCGCTTGGCCGAGGTGAGCGTCAACATCATCGACCAGTGCGTGGCGCAAGGTGTGCCTTTCGCCCGCGACTACGGTGGATTGCTGGACAACCGCTCCTTCGGTGGCGTACAGGTGAGCCGCACGTTCTACGCCCGCGGCCAGACGGGACAGCAGCTTCTGCTCGGGGCGTACAGCGCACTGATGCGCCAAGTGGGCAAAGGCGCTGTTAAGATGTACGACCGGCACGAGATGCTCGATGTCGTTGTTGTGGATGGCAAAGCGCGCGGCATCATCGCTCGCAACCTGATCACTGGTGAGATCGAACGGCATGGAGCACATGCCGTACTGCTCTGCACCGGCGGTTACGGCAACGTGTTCTTCCTGAGCACCAACGCCATGGGAAGCAATGTGACCGCTGCGTGGAAGGCGCACAAGCGGGGTGCCTACATGGCAAACCCGTGCTACACGCAGATCCACCCGACCTGCATCCCTGTCAGTGGTACACACCAGAGCAAGCTTACGCTGATGAGCGAATCGCTCCGCAACGACGGGCGGATCTGGGTGCCCGCCAAACTCGAGGACGCCCAAGCGATCCGTGAGGGGAAGAAGAAGGGCAGTGACATTCCTGAGGCGGACCGCGACTATTACCTGGAGCGGCGCTACCCCGCCTTCGGTAACCTGGTGCCGCGCGATGTGGCCAGCCGTGCCGCCAAGGAGCGTTGCGATGCAGGTTTCGGTGTGAACAAGACCGGAGAAGCCGTGTACCTCGATTTCGCTGCAGCCATCGAGCGCTACGGTAATCTTGAGGCCAACGTGCAGAAGATCGAGAACCCCAGCAAGGAGCTGATCCGTGAGTTGGGCGAAAAGGTCGTTAGCGCCAAGTATGGCAACCTCTTCGACATGTACGAGAACATCGTTGGCGAGAACCCTTACAAGGATGCCATGAAGATCTATCCGGCCGTCCACTACACCATGGGCGGCCTGTGGGTGGACTACAACCTGCAGACCACTGTGCCGGGACTCTTCGCCCTGGGCGAGGCCAACTTCAGTGACCACGGTGCCAACCGCCTAGGTGCTTCAGCCTTGATGCAGGGTTTGGCCGACGGCTACTTCGTGATCCCCTACACCGTGGGCGACTACCTGGCCGACGATATCCGGACAGGCCCCATCGATACCAAGAGCGCGGCGTTCGATGAGGCGGAGAAAGCCGTCACGGAGCGCATCGAACACTTCCTGAATAACAAAGGGACCAAGCCCGTGGATGATTTCCACCGCCGGTTGGGCAAGGTGATGTGGGACAAGTGCGGCATGGCCCGCAACGCTGAAGGCTTGAAGGAGGCGATCGCGGAGATCCGTACCATCCGCGAAGAGTTCTATCGCGATGTGCGCGTTCCAGGCACGGCCCATAGCTTCAACCAGGAACTGGAAAAGGCGGGCCGCGTGGCCGACTTCATCGAGCTTGGCGAACTGATGTGCAAGGACGCTTTGGAGCGCAACGAGAGTTGCGGTGGTCACTTCCGTGAGGAGTACCAGACCCCGGATGGTGAAGCCATGCGCGACGATGAGAACTACGCACATGTAGCCGCGTGGGAGTGGACCGGCGACCCAAGCGCAGCGAACCTGCACAAGGAGCCCTTGGTTTTCGAGGAGGTGAAATTGACGCAACGTTCGTACAAGTAGACCCGGCAGCGTCGACCCTCGGGATCGACATGCACCAAATAGTGAGGCAGATGGGCAACATGAAATTGAACCTGAAGATCTGGCGCCAGAAAGGGCCAAAGGACAAAGGCCAAATGGTGACCTACCCGGTCAATAACGTTTCCGAGGATATGTCCTTCCTGGAAATGCTTGACGTGCTCAACGATGACCTTGTGCGCAAGGGGGATGACCCCATCGCGTTCGATCACGATTGCCGCGAAGGCATCTGTGGGTCGTGCAGCCTGTTCATCAACGGCGAGGCCCATGGCCCGGGCCGGATGATCACGACCTGCCAGTTGCACATGCGCAAGTTCAAGGACGGTGATACCATCCATGTGGAGCCATGGCGCGCCGAGGCATTTCCCGTGATCAAGGACCTCGCCGTGGACCGGGGTGCCTTCGACCGTATCCAGGCCGCAGGCGGTTTCGTGAGCGTGAATACCAGTGGTAATCTGGTGGACGGAAACGCAATACCGATCCCAAAGGCCGATGCGGATAGCGCCTTCGATGCAGCGACCTGCATCGGTTGTGGTGCCTGCGTGGCCACTTGTGTCAACAGCAGCGCGATGCTTTTCGTGGCGGCCAAGGTGAGCCAGTTCGCACAGCTGCCCCAAGGTCGTCCCGAGGCCAAGCGTCGAGTCCAGGCGATGGTGGAACAGATGGACAAGGAAGGCTTCGGCAACTGCAGCAATACCGGTGCTTGCGAAGTGGAATGCCCCAAGGGTATCAGCCTGGAGCATATCGCGCGCATGAACCGCGAGTACATGGTGGCGAGTGTGACGAAGGAGTGAGCTTTCCGCTTTCCACCAACGGGCCCCGCTGGATCGCACGGTCAAGCGGGGCTTGTTGTTCGGTTCCGTGGAAGTATGCCGCTCCAGACCTCGTAAGGACCCCTATGAACAACGCACCCATTGCCGAACTTAGCGCCCCGGCATGATGACCCTCGACGAGATCCAGCAGCCCATTGCGGCCGAGATGAAGGCTTTCGAGCCGCATTTTCGTGAGGCGATGCGGAGCCGGACGGCGTTGCTGGACCGCATCATGCACTACATCGTGAAGCGCAAGGGCAAGCAGATGCGTCCCATGTTCACGCTGCTGAGCGCTCGGCAATTCGGAACGGTGAACGAGAGTGCCTTCGTGGCCGCTTCGTTGATCGAACTGTTGCATACGGCCACCTTGGTGCACGACGATGTGGTGGATGGTAGTGCCATGCGCCGGGGTTTCTTCAGCATCAACGCGCTTTGGAAGAACAAGATCGCGGTGCTGGTCGGTGACTACCTGCTGAGTCGTGGATTGCTGCTGGCCATCGACAAGGGAGAATTCGAGCTGTTGCGCATCGTGAGCCATGCTGTGCGTGAAATGAGCGAGGGGGAACTCCTGCAATTGGAGAAGACCCGGGGCTTGAATTTCAGCGAAGAGGTCTACTTCGACATCATCCGGCAAAAGACCGCCAGCCTGATCGCGGCCTGCTGTGCAAGCGGGGCCAGTGCGGCCGGTCGCCCTGCCGATGAGGTGGAACGCATGCGGCATTTCGGAGAACTCACCGGCATCGCGTTCCAGATCAAGGACGATCTGTTCGATTACGGCAACGGTGAGGACATCGGCAAACCGAGCGGATTGGACATCAAGGAGAAGAAGCTCACACTGCCGCTCATACACGCCCTGCAGAAGGTGAGCAGCAGCGAGCGCCGGTGGATGGTGAACACGGTGAAGAACAAGAGCGAGGACAGCAAGGCAGTGGCACGGGTGATCGCCATGGTACAGCAAGCCGGTGGTATAGACCATGCCCGGGAACGCATGCACCACTACCGCGATGAGGCCCTTGCCGTGCTTCATACCTTTCCGGAGAACGATGCACGTAAGGCGCTCGAAGGCTTGGTGCATTTGACCGTGGAACGCAAGCGTTGATGGCATGTCGAAACCCAGCACAGGAATAGCATTACGATCGTTGCGAAGCACCCTCTGCACGGTGGTTCCCATGTTCTTGATCCTTTCGTGGAGCACCTCGTGCAACAACGAGGTGTCCATGCAGCAAGTGGCGGAACCGAACGACAGCACCGTTGCCACGGTTACCGATGGTATGCTGGAGATCCAAGTGCCGGATGGCGGTGTAATGAAGGGCCAGGTGCGCGGCGGGGTTCGCCAAGGCCCGTGGACGTCCTATTTCGCCGATGGTGCCATCCGCAGCCGTGGCTCCTACGTGGATGGCGAGATGGACGGGCCTTCGGAGGTCTTCCACCCGAACGGAATGCCTTTGTATACAGGACAGTATCGCATGGGTGTTCCGGTTGGTGAGTGGCGTTTCCACGACCTCGATGGTGTGCTCATCAAGACCGCCGTCCACGACAGTACCGGGCAGGTGCGGGAGGAGCGATGAACAGTCGCATAGTGGAGATCCTGTGCATGGATCGTTCATAACCTGACCTTACCCTGGGTCAGGGATGTCGGCCGCCATGGTCATCCATGGGTCACTGTTACGCATGGTCTTCCAACAAGCCGTGAACATCAGGCCACGATAGCGGTAAATTCACGCCCCCGTTCGCTTCGCGTCGGGCTCAGCCGAACCGATGATCGCCCCCCACGCAATCCAACAAGTGAAGGAAGCCGCCCGTGTGGAGGAGGTGGTGGGTGAATTCGTTGCGCTCAAGCGCAAGGGACCTCGCTACTTGGGCCTTTGTCCGTTCCACAACGAGAAAACGCCCTCGTTCAACGTAAGTCCAAACCTGGGCATCTTCAAATGCTTTGGTTGCGGTGAAGCCGGTGATTCCATCACCTTCCTGCAAAAGCATGAGCACCTCAGTTATGTGGAAGCCATCCGCTGGTTGGCCAAACGATACCAGATCGAGCTGCCCGAGGAGGAACAAAGCGCGGAGCAACTCATCGAGCAAAGCGAGCGCGAAAGCATCGCCGTGGTGCAGCAATGGGCTTTGGATTGGAGTGTGGACCAGCTGTGGAACAGCGAAGAAGGCAAGCGCATCGGCCTTTCCTACTTCCACGAACGGGGCTTCAGCGATGCGACCATACGCACATTCCAGCTCGGCTACGTGCCGGAACGTGGCAATGGTTTCTCGGTGGCGGCCCTGGCCCACGGCTTCAATGCCGAGCTGCTTGAGAAGGCGGGCTGGATCAAGCGGCGCGAGGATGGCACGGCCTGGGATTTCTTCGCCGGACGCGTCACCTTTCCGGTCTTCGGCCTCAGTGGTCAGCCCATCGCCTTTGGTGCGCGAACGCTGAAGAGCGATAAGAAACTCCCCAAGTACTTCAACAGTCCGGAAAGCGTCCTCTACAACAAGAGCCGCTCCCTCTACGGCATCTACCACGCGAAGAAGGCCATCGTCGAGCAGCAGCAGTGTTACCTGGTCGAGGGCTACACCGATGTGATCAGCCTGCATCAAGCCGGGGTCAACAATGTCGTGGCCAGCAGTGGTACCAGTCTTACCGAGGAGCAGGTACGCCTGATCAAGCGCTACGCTCCGGTGGTCACCATCCTGTACGATGGCGATGCGGCGGGTATGAAGGCCAGTCTGCGTGGCATCGACCTTGTACTGAAGGAAGGGCTGAACGTGAAGGTGGTGACCTTCCCCGAAGGTGAGGACCCCGACAGCTTCGCGAAGAGCCACAGCAACAGCGAAGTACTGGAACACCTCACGGGTTCGGCGCAGGATTTCCTGGTCTTCAAGGCCGGATTGTTGATGGCCGATTGTGGGGACGATCCTGTGAAGAAGGCCGCGGCCATCCACGAGATCGTGGAGAGTATCGCATTGGTGCCGGACCAGGTCTTGCGTTCGCTCTACGTGCAGCAGTGCAGCCGCCTGCTCAACATCAACGAGCAGGCGCTGTTGAGCGAAATGAACAAGGTGCTGCGCAAGCAGTACCGCAAGAAGCTGGGTGACGATCAGCCCCTTCCTGAGGAGATGATCGCGCCGGAGTTGGCGCGCCCGCAGGTCCAGGTCGAGGATCTGGGCACCATCCCGCAGGAGCGTGATATGCTGCGACTGCTGCTCAGCTACGGCCACGAACGCGTCATGGCTCCGGTACAGCATGAGGATGAGAGCATCACCGAAGAGGAAACGAGCTTGGCGGAATTGATGTTCGAGTTGCTGGCACTGGACGATATCCTGTTCGATGACCCCATCTTCCGGGAGATCTACCTCGACTACCGCCACACCAAGAACATCGGTCAGGAGATGGAGATCTCACATTATCTCTCCCACGAGAACGAGGAGTGGCGCCGCACCGCGATAGACCTGCTGGCCGAACGGCATGTGCTGAGCCCCAACTGGAAGGAGCGGCATAAGATCCATGTGAAGCGCGAGAGCGAAGAACTCTTCGATGCCTTGGAAGAGGCGATCGATATCCTGAAAGAGCGGCGCGTGGACCGCATGCTGGTGGAACTGGACGGCAAATTGCCCGAGGCGGCCTATGAGGACCAACTGCTGATCCTGGCGGAGAAGAACAGGATCCTTCCGATCAAGATGAAGCTGGCCAAGAAGACCGGGCGCGTGGTGGTGGGGTAGGAGCCGTTCCCGGCACCCACCCCGTTCCACGCAGCATCAGCGGGCGATCACCAGCCGCTTGGAATAGCGACCACCGTCTTCTGTGGTGATGATCACCGAGTACATCCCATTCACGCAGGCATCCAAGGATATCGAACGTTCGCGATCGTTGCTTACATCCAACCCACTGTTCAGTACCAAACGCCCTGATGCATCGAGTATGTCGATGTTGTACCGGCCTGCGTCGGCTGTAACGTAGAGCATGTTGGTGGCTGGGTTGGGGTACACGGCCAAGCCGATGGCATCCGGATCTTCGATACCGGTGCATGCATCCACCAACAGCGTTCGTTGTGCCGATGCGCTGCATCCGTTCTCATCCGTGTACTGGTAGACCACGGTATAGACACCAACGCCCAGCGCCGGATCGAAATCCGTTGTAGGGGTGCCGTTCACCACATAGTTCCCACCTGCCGGCTGGCCACCGGTGAGCGCGAATGGATCCCAGTTCACACATGCGCTTGGGAAAGCGGCCAACGATACCGCAGGTGGTGGTGCCACGGTCACCTCCACCGAAGCAGTATTCTGGCAACCGCTCGCGTCGGTAACGGTGAGTATTACATTGGTGCTGTTGGTCAGGATCAGCCCGATCAGGTCGGGCCCTGCACCTACCACAGTGCCATTGTTGCTCCATACGTAGGTGAATGGAGCCTCCCCTCCGGAAAGGGAGCTTGTAAGATCGAAGGGCACACCCACGCAACGGGTGATCTGCGCCGGTCCATCGATGGAAGGGACAGAGCCTAGCAGTTCTACGACAACGGTCTCTGTGAGCCCACAGCCTTCAGCAGTGGACGCCGTAACAGTGAAGGTGGTGGTATTGTCAAGTGGCACATCGGCAGGATTCTGTTCAGCACTGCTGAGACCAGCAGGGTCCGAT
>CAYQMC010000034.1:16991-21589 GCA_964418285.1 uncultured Chryseobacterium sp. | reverse complement strand
CATCGGCCCACCTTGCCAGGTGCACATGATCGTTCCAGCATCCGCTGCCATCGCGCACGAACAGGTCGGTGAGCACGGCGCGCTTGCTGAGCGTGGCCAGGGTGAGCGGTGTAACGAAATCGTGCGCCGCACGGGTCATCACCACCTGCACCTCGGCACCCGCACGCACGAGTTCGCGCACCAGATGGGCGGTCTTATAAGCAGCGATGCTGCCCGTAACACCGAGCAGCACCTTGCGATTGAGGACGCATTCCATCGGCCTCGGGGATGACATGGAGGAGCGTGATCAGTCCTGCTTGACAGCAGGTGTCTCTTCCACACGACGGAAATAGATCTTGCCATCAAGCATCTCTTGGATGGCCAAGGCACCCGGTTTGGGCATGCGCTCGTAATGCTTGCTCAACTCGATCTGCTCACGGTTCTCGTAAACCTCCTCGAGATTCTCTCCGTTCATTTCGAACTCGCTCAGCTTCTGGCTCAACTCCTCCTTGATCTGAACGCTGATCTGGTTCGCGCGCTTGCCCAGGATGGCCACCGACTCGTACACATTACCGGTCTCCTTATCGAGATCGGCCACGTTGCGTGTGATCGTGGTCTTGGCCGCTTGCTGCTGTTTGGTGCTCATGGTTTCTTGACTTCGGTATGCCGCGTTCGTGCGGTGATCAGTTCCTGGTGCAGCCTTTCCGCTTCGGACAAACGGGGGCTGTTCGGAAAAGCGTCCGCGAAATTACGATATGAAGTGATCGCTTCGTTCAAGCGCTCCAAACGCTTGACCTCCACACTGTTCACCGCCAGATGGTGGTCCGACCTCAAGATGTGGAGCATGGACTGTTCCCGGTAATCGGAATTCGGCCATTTCTGCAGGAAATTGCGGAAGGCCACTCCCGATGCTTGGTACTGCTGCATGCGGTAGTACTGCAGGGCGGCCTCATAGGCTTTCAGCTCCAGCTTGCCACGCATCCGATCGATGAGCGTATTGCAACTATCCTTCAGGGTGGTGTTCGGGTACCGCACCATGAAGATCTGCATCTGGTCGATCGCATTACGCGTATCCAGTTGGTCCAGTTCGTACGAGGGTGAATTCTTGTAATGGCAATAAGCGCTTAGGAACGCGGCTTCCTCAGCATACTCGCTCTTGGGGAATGTGCGGGTGAAATTGGCAAGGTAATAGGCTGCGAGGATATAGTCCTTCATGCCATAATGTGCCTTGGCATGCAGGTAGTTCATCCGCTCGCTCTTGGCGGAGCCGCGGGTAAGCACGATAAGTTCCTCCAGGAGTGGTATCGCCCGGTCCCAACTTTCCGCAGCGTAATACTTCTCGGCCACCTCGGCCTTGTATTCCATATCCGTACTCTTCAGTGCCTTGCTGAATTCGCCACAGGAAACGAGGCCGAGCACCAGGAGGACGAATAGGGGTAGCTTGTGCATCTGTCGTAGTGGACCGGACCCCGCTCTTCGGGGGTGCAAAGATAGCCGCATGTATGCAAAGGCGCTGCCAATATGGAAGGGTACGACCGCGCTGGTCCGACCCATGGGATCTTGACTGCCGGTTGCCTTCGTCACCCAACGTCCTTCTTTGGGTATCGCTCGCCCCGCATACCTTTGCCGGGCGCAGCCGGACCGGTCCCTCCCCGAGGGACCGAAGCCGCCCCAGCGCGCTACCTCGAGCCTTCAAAGGCCAATACAACACACGCCATGAACGACATCTTCGACAAGATCCGCAAAGACCTCGGACCCCTCGGCAACCAAGCGAAGGACTCGCACGGTTATTTCTCCTTCCCAAAGCTGGAGGGTGAACTCGGTGCCCACATGACCTTCCGTGGCAAGAAGGTGCTGGTGTGGAGCCTGAACAACTACCTCGGTCTTGCCAACCACCCCGAAGTGCGCGAGGTGGATGCCCAAGCTGCCAAGGATTGGGGCATGGCCTACCCCATGGGTGCCCGCATGATGAGCGGGCAGACCAAGTACCACGAACAGCTGGAGGACCAGTTGAGCGACTTCATGCAGAAGGAGGACAGCTATCTGCTCAACTTCGGTTATCAAGGCTGCATGAGCACCATCGAGGCACTCCTTTCACGCCACGATGTGCTGGTGTATGACAGCGAGAGCCATGCCTGCATGGTGGATGGCGCACGACTGCACCAGGGAAAGCGTTTCGTGTTCAAGCACAACGACATGGAGAGCTTCGAGAAGATGCTCGAACATGCCCGGAAAGTGACCGAGCGGACCGGAGGGGGGATCCTTGTAATGACCGAAGGCGTGTTCGGCATGGCCGGCGACCAAGGCAAATTGAAGGAGATCGTAGCCTTCAAGCAGAAGTACAACTTCCGTCTATTTGTGGACGACGCCCACGGCTTCGGCCAGTTGGGCGAGAACGGCCGTGGTACCGGGGATGCTCAGGGTGTGCAGGACCAGATCGACGTGTACTTCGGAACCTTCGCCAAGGGCATGGCCACCATCGGCGCCTTCGTCAGCGGCCCTGAGGATGTTATGATGTACCTCCGCTATAACCTGCGCAGCCAGGTGTTCGCCAAGAGCCTGCCCATGCCGATCGTCATCGGCGCGATCAAGCGCTTGGAGATGATGCGCACCCGTCCGGAGTTCTGCAATAAGTTGTGGGAGATCACCAACGCATTGCAGAACGGATTGCGTGAGGCCGGCTTCGACCTGGGCAAGACCAACAGCTGCGTAACCCCCGTATACATGCACGGTGGCGTACCAGAGGCCACCAACGCCATTGTGGACCTGCGCGAGAACATGGGCGTATTCTGCAGCATTGTGGTATATCCTGTGATCCCCAAGGGCGAGATCCTGTTGCGCCTGATCCCGACCGCTGCCCATAGCCTGGAGGACGTCCAGTACACCATCGACTGCTTCAAGAAAGTGAAGGAGAAAATGGCTGCCGGGGCTTACAAGGGGGATAAGGTGGCCGCTGTGTAGAACACATTACGGACCCTTGGAAAAGGCCTCCTGTGGGAGGCTTTTTTCGTTGGTGCGTTTCGGAATGGCGGCAGACCTGGATCATGAGCCAGGGCAACGGGATCATGATCATTGATGATCGGCAGGGTCCAAGGCCAAGGGTGGCCATCGGCTTCATGATCACTTCGCGATGAACTGCTGTTCCCACCGAGGCCGCTCACTACCTTTCGCAGCACATGCACACCACCTCACCGCTCCTTCGGAACCTGCTGACCACGCTGGCCGCTTTGGCGATCCTGTATCTGGGGCGCACCGTACTCATCCCGCTTTTCTACAGCCTGCTCGTTGCACTGGTCATCTACCCCTTGGTATCCAAGCTGGAGCGCAAGCGTGTACCGCGCTGGTTGGCTATCACCTTGGGTCTGCTGCTCGTGGGGATGGTGTTCGGGGGCTTGCTTGGTGTATTGGTCTGGCAGGTGAACGGATTTCTCGGTCAGCTTCCTCAATTCACGGGAACCGGCAGTACCGGATTCAAAGCACTTTGGTCCTGGCTCAATGACCTGCTCACCGGCCTGGCGGACGACCACCTCGATGAATGGTGGGGGCCTGCGGTGAGCACGCTACCCGGAAAGGTGGCGCCCTACGTGAGCGCCGTCCTGAACGGTTTGTTCGGCATGCTCTTCAACCTCTTCATCATACCCGTGTTCACCGCCTTGTTGCTGTACAACCGGGGTACTTATGTGGCGGCGCTCACCGCCTTGGTCAGCCCTGCATGGAAACCCAAGCTGCCCGCATTGATGCAACGTTCGGTGACCAATTACGCGCGCTTCATCCTGGGCATGGTGCAGGTCTACCTGATCGTGGGTACACTGAATACCATCGGGTTCCTCCTGCTCGGTGTACCCAACGCCATCCTCTTCGGCATGCTCACGGCCGTAGCCACGATGATCCCCTATGTGGGTATCATCTTCAGTTCGTTGTTACCCATCACACTGGCCTACACCACCAGCGGATCATTATGGATGCCTGTTGGCGTGATCCTCGTACTTGGCCTGGTGCAGTATCTGGAAGCCAATCTGATCTTCCCCAAGGTGGTAGGTGGCAAACTTGGACTCAACACCCTGGCATCCCTGGTCATCATCTTTGCCGGCGCCTTGCTTTGGGGCATGGCGGGTATGATCCTCTTCCTGCCCCTGGCCTCGATCGTGATGCTGGCGAGCAAGGATGTGCCCGAGTGGAAGGCTTTGAGGCTGATCCTGGGCGAAGCACCCAAGTGAAAAGTCGCATGAATGCATTGGTTCGAAGCACATCATGCAACGAGCCGGATATCCTACACTTGTATTCCTGTCGCCATGCCACGCGTCCTCGTCCTCTTCGCCCATCCGCGCCTTGAAAGAAGTCGCGCCAACCGGGCACTTTTGCAGCGTTTCCCGAAACACAAGCACATCACCTTCCACGACCTTTACGAGGCGTATCCTGAACTGGATGTGGATGTCCGGCGTGAACAGGCCTTGGTGTCCGACCATGACATTCTTGTGCTGCACCACCCCTTCTATTGGTACAGTATGCCACCGTTGTTGAAACAATGGGTCGATCTGGTGTACTCCTTTGGCTGGGCCTACGGGCCGGGTGGTACGGCCTTACAAGGCAAGACCTGTTTCCACGTCCTTACCTCGGGC
>CAYQMC010000034.1:11395-16891 GCA_964418285.1 uncultured Chryseobacterium sp. | reverse complement strand
GCCGGGTGGTACGGCCTTACAAGGCAAGACCTGTTTCCACGTCCTTACCTCGGGCGGGAACGAGCAGGCCTACTCGACCGAAGGTTTCCACGGCCATACCCTGCGCGAATTCATGCTGCCCTTGGAACGTACGGCCACGCTTTGCGGCATGACCTGGCTTCCACCCTTCGCTGTTCAGGGCAGCAACAAGTTGGATGATCAGGAGTTGGGATCGGCCGCGGCGCAGTTTTCCCGCCTGCTTACCGGCTTGGCCGATGGCAGCATGGACCCCGTGGAGTTCGCGAAGCTGGATCGCCTGAACGAAGCGGTGCCCCTTACCCACTGAGCCATGGCCGATTTCCTTGCAGACGCTGTCGTGTACCTGGCTGCCGCTGTGGTGTGCGTGCCTGTTGCGAAGCGCTTGGGGATGGGCAGTGTGCTGGGCTACCTGCTTGCGGGCATCATCATAGGGCCGTTCCTGCTGGGCTTCATCGGCGAGGAGGGGAAGGATATCATGCACTTCGCGGAGTTCGGGGTGGTGATGATGCTCTTCCTCGTGGGCTTGGAATTGGAACCCGCACTGTTCTGGCGTATGCGAAAACAGGTACTGGGCTTGGGTAGTCTGCAAGTTGGACTTACGGCCTTGGTGATCGGCGGCGCTGCCCTGACCATGGGTATTGCCTGGCAGGCCGCATTGGCCATCGGATCGGCCTTCTCGATGAGTTCCACCGCCATCGCCCTGCAGTCCTTGAAAGAGAAAGGGCTCATGGACTCGAACGCCGGCAAGAGCAGCTTCGCCGTGCTCCTGTTCCAGGATATCGCGGTGATCCCCATGCTCGCCTTGCTCCCACTGTTGGCGATGGCTCCAGTGGAAAGTGGCGGCGACGGGCATTTCGTGGACACGCTTCCCGGATGGCAGCGTACGCTTGCTGTACTCATTGCCGTCGGTGCCGTGGTGGTCATGGGACGCTATGTTGTGGTGCCTTTCCTTCGGGTGGTCGCACGAACGCGCCTGCGCGAACTCTTCGTGGCCTCGGCACTCTTGTTGGTCGTGGGCATCGCATTGCTGATGGAAAGTGTAGGGCTGAGCCCGGCATTGGGCACCTTCCTCGCTGGAGTTGTACTGGCCAACAGTGAGTACAAGCACGAGTTGGAAAGCGACCTGGACCCATTCAAGGGCCTGTTGCTCGGCCTGTTCTTCATGGCCGTGGGAGCATCCATCAACTTCGACCTGATCGGTGAAGCACCGGGGATGATACTTGGGCTCACCGTGGCGGTCATGGCCGTGAAGATCCTACTCTTGCTGGGTATCGGCCGACGCTCCGGGCTGGCATTCGACCAGAACATGCTATTCGGTGTAGGGCTCGGACAGGTCGGTGAGTTCGCATTCGTTCTGCTTGCTTTCATCGCCCAGCTGCGTATCCTCGACGCCACCTGGATCGATACGCTGATGGCCATCACCGCGCTGAGCATGACCTTGACGCCCCTGTTGATGCTCGCCAACGAGAAGCTGGTGCTACCGCGTTTCGGAACGCTTCAGCAAGCAGAAAAGAAGGCGGATGACGTGGACGTGAAGAACAAGGTCATCATCGCAGGGTTCGGGCATTTCGGCAGCACGTTGGGTAGGCTCTTGCGCGCCAACGGGGTGGACGCAACCGTCCTCGACAACGACAGCGACCAGGTGGACCTCTTGAGGAAGATCGGCTTCAAGGTCTTCTACGGCGATGCCACGCGGCGTGAATTGCTCGAAGCCGCCGGTGCGCACGAGGCCGAACTCCTCGTCTGTGCCATAGCTCCGGAAAGCGCCCCGACCTTGGTGGAATTGGTGCACAAGCACTTTCCCCACCTGAAGCTCTATGTGCGAAGCCGCAACCGCCAGGATGCTTATGACCTGATGGACCAGGGTGTACTTCACGTCTACCGCGAAACGCTGGACACGTCCATCCGGATGGGTGTCGATGTACTGCGCGAGATGGGACAGCGCGGACATAGTGCCCAGCGCGCCGGGCAGAACTTCCGCAAGTATGACATCGACGCACTGAAGAAACTGGCCAGCTTACGGCATGATTCGGGCGCTTATGTGGCCGGGGCAAGAGAGACCATCGCGGAGCAGGAGCGCCTTATCCGGGGTGATATCGAACACGACCCTGCCCACGCGGAACATGCATGGAACAGTGAGGAGATGCGGAATGCATCGAACAAGTCCAGCACATGAACACCCATCGCACCAGCCTTTCGCGCAGGACTTCGGCACGGAGCCTTGCTGCACTCAGCGTAGCGCACGGGGCGCTGTTCTACACCATCGGAGCTGCCATCAAACCGGGCTACTCCAGCCGTTCGCAATTCATCAGCGAGCTCAACGCAACCGGCACAGCGTATGCCGAAGAACTGGGCATGTTCGGATTCCTTCTGCTGGGAATTCTATTGGCGCTGTTCCTTGCCGTGGCCGCTCCACTTGCACAAGTGGAAGGACGTAGCCGAGTGGGTTGGTGGCTGCTTTGGTCCCAACCTATCGCGTTCATAAGTGTGTACTTCGCCCCTTGTGACGCGGGTTGCCCCGACAGTGGATCGTTCACCCAGCTCATACACAACGCTTTCGGCCTGCTCACCTATTTCGCCGGTGCGTTGGGGCTTATGCTGCTGGCATCAGCGCCAGTGCTTGCCGGAACGAAGGCGCGTGTCTACCTCTTCTTCACTGGGATCGCTTTCGTGGCGCTCTTCATGATCATGCTGCAACCGGAGTTATCCATGGTGCGCGGCGTGCTTCAGCGTACGGCGGATGTTTTGCTCGGCGGCGCCATCCTTGTGATCGCGTGGCAACTGCTGGCGGTCCGGCGCCCGGTATAGGGTCTCCTTAGCTTTGGAGATATGCGCAAGGTCTTTTTCCAACTCGTGCTTCTTCTGCTCTTGCCGCAAAACGCTCTTGCCTGGGGTTCCATCGGCCATGAAGTGGTGGCCGACATCGCCGCTCGGCATTTGAACCCAAAGGCGCAAAAGGCGGTGTACGACCTCCTCGGCGGTGAGAGCATGGCTTCGGTGTCCACATGGATGGACAAGATCCGCTCGCAGCCCAAGTACCGCTACACCAACTCCTGGCACTGGGTTACCATACCCGACGGAATGCGATACGCGGACAGCGAGAAGAAGCCCGAAGGTGATGTGATCGAAGCCACCGAACGCATGGTGGCAATGCTTAAATGCGACACTGCCAGCCGGGAGGACAAGGAGCTCGCATTGCGGCTGCTGATCCACATGGTGGGCGACCTGCACCAGCCCTTGCATGTGGGCAACGGTCTGGACAAAGGCGGCAACGACCTACAGGTACGCTGGGGGAAACGTGGCAGCAACCTGCACCAGGTGTGGGACAGCGGCATCTTCGATATGCTGGTGAAGGGCCGCGAAGAGGTCGGTCGGGAAATTTTCGAAATGGCGCCACGCACTGTGCGGAAGTACCAACGCGGCTCCCCGGCGGATTGGGCGCATGAATGCATGGCATTGCGTCCAGACATTTACACCATGAAGCCCGGTGACCAGCTTGGCGAAGACTATGCCAGGGCCCAATGGGGAACGCTAAGCATACAGCTACAAAAGGCTGGTGTGCGCTTGGCCTGGCTGTTGAATATGGCGCTGGGCTGAACGTGGCCCGAGGTCGCACAGGCATCTTACCTGTGGTTAGCGAATACCACAGACCGCCCCGAACCATGGAAACTCAAACTGAGCTACTTTGGCATCATGTCTCCAACAGAGCGCTTCATCTTCACGGCCGGCATCGTCTTCGCGGCTGCCTGCTGGTTCTTTGGGATCCAGCCTTGGATGGAGACTGCAACAGGCTGGAGTCGCTGGTACCTCACAATCATGCGTTCGGGCGAACTGGTGGCCATATACGCCATGGGGTACGGGCTGATCGTCTGGGCCGGTGGGGATGCGTTGAAATGGCGGTGGATCTCAATTGGATGTCTTTGGGTTGGAGCAGCATTGTTGGTCCATGCTTTCGTGACCTTGCGTTCGATCAGCAGTGAAATGAACGGTCCATGGCTACCGGAGTACGTTACGGACTGGACCAAGAGACCATACTTCTGGCGGATCGGTATTGCATCCTCGATACTACTGATCGCGGGAATAGGACGATACACGCGATCAAAACGATCTGCGCTTGTGATAACGCTGATCGCATTGTCACGATATAGGCTTGCGCCTGAACTGCATATTCTGTTCAACCCGCTTGACCGGGCGATCGGCCTGATTGACGTGGAGTCCGGCGTCCATGCCCTGCCCCACACCCGCCCCCAACTCTACTCAACCCACTGAGTAATTCTGAGCCGATCGATCACGTCCTGATCGGCTTGCGAGGCTCTCGTGCAAGTGCCAGGTACGTGAAGCATACAGACCATTTACTTTCCATGGAAAGTAAATGCAGTATCTTTGCGGCGCCTCTCGCGTCACCGGCGTCCTTGTCGACAAGCGGGACGCTTGTCGGACATGGACCGCCGCAAAGCCCTTCACCTCATGAGCATCGCACCGCTGGGCGCCGCGTTGACCCTGCGCGAACTGGGCCGCGCCGTGGAAGACCTCCCCTCCACCCCCACCATGCCCATGCTGTTCCTGGGCCATGGCAGCCCGATGAACGCCATCGAGGACAACACATTCACGCAGGGTTGGAAGGCGATCGCGAAGAACCTGCCAAAGCCCAAAGCCATCCTGTGCATCAGTGCACATTGGGAGACCAAGGGCACCTTCGTCACCGGCATGGAGAAGCCGCGCACGATCCACGACCTCGGTGGCTTCCCCAAGGAACTCTTCGCCGTGCAATACCCAGCGCCGGGTTGTCCTTCCGTGGCGAAGCAGACGCAGGAGGCCATCACCAGCCGCCACATCGGGGTGGACCACCAGTGGGGCCTGGACCACGGCGCGTGGAGCGTGATCATCCATCTCTACCCCAAGGCCGATGTGCCCTTGGTGCAACTGAGCCTGGACCGCAGCCTTTCACCGCAGGGGCACTACGACCTCGCGCGTGAACTCGCGGCGTTGCGGAAGAAGGGCGTGCTCATCATCGGCAGTGGCAACATGGTACACAACCTGGGTATGATCGACTGGCGCAACCCCGAAGGCGGCTACGACTGGGCCATGGAGGCCAATACGCGTATGAAGGAGCTGATCATGAACGAAGGTCACACGCAACTGGCCAACTACGGTGCGCAGGGCCAGACTTTCCAGCTCAGCATCCCCACGCCGGAGCACTACCTGCCGCTGCTCTACGTCCTCGGTCCGAAGGACCGCAAGGAGCCCGTTAAGCTCTTCAACGACCGCACGGTGATGGGGAGCATTGCGATGACGAGTGTGATGGTGGGGTGATGTCGCACAGGCGCCCTGTTTATGCTTTGTCGGACACAGGCAGGATACTTGTGCGACCCTATCATCTTTACGCCGGAGCACTATCTACCGCTGCTCTACGTCCTCGGTCTGAAGGACCGCAAGGAGCCCGTTAAGCTCTTCAACGACCGCACGGTGATGGGGAGC
>CAYQMC010000034.1:0-11295 GCA_964418285.1 uncultured Chryseobacterium sp. | reverse complement strand
GAAGGACCGCAAGGAGCCCGTTAAGCTCTTCAACGACCGCACGGTGATGGGGAGCATTGCGATGATGAGTGCGCTGGTGGTGCTATGCAACACAATGCCCTGCTTATGTCCAGCACTCCACACAGGAGCTAGTTCAAGCTTCCATGCGTTTCCTGGCCTCCATGGCCCACTCCAGCTCGTCCAGAAAGGCCTTCGTGCGGCGCGCCCAAGCTTCGGCATCGTTGGGTGTTCCGTCCTCCTGGAAGTTTTCCTTGATGGTGGGAACCTGCATGGGGCCTGGCACCACCCAGGCGCGGATCTTCCAAAGTGTGAAGAGCAGGGATACCAAGGTCTGTGAGCCACCGAAGGCTCCACCGGACACGGTGCTTAGCGCAACAGGCTTCTTCTTCCAATCCTCGGTGAGTAGATCGATCACGTTCTTCAAACTGGCGGGGTAGCTGCCGTTGTATTCCGGCGTTACGATGATGACCCCATCGGCCTTGCGGATGCGCTCCGCGAAGTCGACCACCTCCTGCGCGGGATCCTTCAGGAACTTCAAGCGTTCGTGGAAGACCGGGAAGTCGAAGTCCTTGAGGTCGATCAGATCCACACTATGGCCTTCCATGGCTTGGATGCTGCGTTGAAGATGGAGAGCGACGCGGTGGCTCATGCGGCCTTCGCGGATACTGGCGGAAATGATGGCGATGTGTGACATGGTTCGGGTTGGGGCAAAGGAACAACAAAGGGGAAGCTTGGTTCCCGGGCACGGGGATCAGTGCGCCGGAGCGGAGGCCGCCACCTCGGTCAGCTCGGCAAGGATGCGTTTGGCCAAGCCATCGGCCTCGGCCATGGAAGGCGCCTCGGCATATACTCGGATGATGGGCTCCGTATTGCTCCTGCGTAGGTGTACCCAGGTATTGCCGAACTCGATCCGCAGACCATCCACGGTGCTGTGCGGCTCGGCGGCGTATTTCTGCTGCATGGCATCCACCACGGCCTGCACATCGAGGCCGGGCTGCAGGTCGATCTTGTTCTTGCTCATGAAGTAATCCGGGTAGCTGCGTCGCAGCTCCAAGCAACTCTTCCCGCTCTTGACCAGGAGCGTAAGGAAGAGGGCTATGCCAGCCAGTGCATCCCGACCGTAGTGCAGTTCGCTGAGGATCACCCCACCGTTGCCTTCGCCACCGATGGGGGCACCCACTTCCTTCATCCGGGTCACCACGTTCACTTCCCCCACGGCGCTCGCATGGCGCTTTCGGCCGTGCCTGCCGGCGATGTCGTCCAGTGCGCGGGTGCTGCTGAGGTTGCTCACCGTATCACCCGGGCGATGCGCCAGAACATGGTCAGCACAGGCCACCAGGGTGTATTCCTCCCCGAAGAGACTGCCGTCCTCGCAAACCAGTGCCAAACGGTCCACATCGGGGTCCACCGCGATGCCCAGGTGGGCCCTATGCTCCACCACCGCCGCCGTGAGGTCCTTGAGGTGCTCGGGCAACGGCTCCGGGTTGTGGGCGAAGTGGCCATCCGGCACACAGTGCAGCTTCACCACCTCCACGCCCATCACTCCCAGTAGTTCGGGTACACAAACGCCGCCAATGGAATTCACGGCATCCACCACCACACGCAGCTTGGCGTTGCGCACGGCAGGTACATCCACCAGATCCAATGCGATCACCGCATCGATGTGGCGCTTCGTCCACCCCAGGTCCTGTGTCACCTTTCCAAGGGCATCCACAGGAACGAAATCGAACGCATCCGCTTCGGCCAGCCGAAGGACCTCGGCCCCTTCTTCTCCATTGATGAATTCGCCCCTGGCATTCAGCAGCTTCAGTGCGTTCCACTGCCTGGGGTTGTGGCTTGCGGTGAGGATGATGCCGCCATCCGCATGCTCGCCGGGCACCGCCATTTCCACTGTGGGAGTGCTCGCCATGCCCAGATCGATGACATCGAATCCCAGACCGGTCAAGGTCCCGACCACCAGGTCGCGCACCATGGGACCACTGATCCGGGCATCGCGGCCCAGTATCATGCGCGGCCGTTCCTTGCCAGCACGGTGGCGGATGAAGGTGCCGAATGCGGCAGTGTACCGGACCACATCGAGGGGGCTGAAGCCTTCGCCGGGAGCACCGCCGATGGTGCCACGGATGCCGGAAATGGAGCGGATCAAGGTCATGTGCGGGTCGTTCTGGTCGTTCAGGGCAACGGGACAACAAATCTACCGGTGGTCGAAAAGCCCTTGGTCCACGATCCAACTCAGCGTCCACGATCGCCTGTTGAACAGGTGGTTGAGCCTCTCGTGCAGGAGGCGTGAAGGGCCCATCGATCGCACCTCGCGCTGTTCATAAACCATTTCTTACCACTTCGGCTGCGGACGGATCTGGCTAACTTTGCTCGTGCAGCCTCAGCGGCTGTGCGCTGTTGCATGAACGAAGGCCACCAACCTCAGCCCGACCGCGATGACCAGTTCGACTGCGTTGAGCGGTACGAGGCGATGCTCCACCGGAAGGACCAGTACTTCTTCGATGTGGAGGAGTTCGAACTCATCATAGAGCACTACCTGGAGCAGAACGACCTACGGAAGGCCGGTCAGGTCTTGGACTATGCCTACAAGCAGCATCCAGGCTCGCTCGACCTCTTGTTCTGCGAGGCCCACCTGATGATGAACATGGGGAAGCTGAACCGTGCGCTGGAGGTGTTGGACACCATCGGCCGCATGGAGCCGCTGAACGAGGACGTCCACCTGCACAAGGCCGGCATCTACAGCCAACTGCGGAACTACCGCAAGGCGGTGGAGCACTACAAGCGTGCATTGGACCTGGCCGAGGACGGGATGGACGACATCCTGCTCGACCTCGCCTTCGAATACGAGAACCTGGAGCAGTTCGATCATGCCATCGATTGCCTGAAGCGGTCCCTGGAGATCAACCCGGAGAACGAGGCCGCCATGTACGAGCTGGCCTATTGCTACGACCTGAGCGATGCGCACCTGGCCTCCGTGGCCTTCTTCCGCGAATTCACGAACGAGCATCCTTATGCGTTCGTTGCCTGGTTCAACCTTGGGAACTCCTTGGCGCGCCTGGATCGCCTATCCGAAAGCAACGAAGCCTTGGACTACTGCCTGGCCATCGAGGAGCGGTTCACCTCGGCATCCTTCAGCAAGGCGCGCAACCAGCTCCTGCTGGCCGACTACTTGGGTGCCATAGAGACCTACCAGGACACCATCGAACACGACGGCCCGCAGGCCATCACCTTCAGCTACATCGGCGAGTGCTACGAGAAGATGGAGCAGCATGAGAAGGCGCTGATCCACTACGACCAGTCCATTGCGCTGGATCCCAACTGGGTGGACGCATGGATCGGTCGCGGTGTGGTGAAGGACATGCAGGGCCGCATGCCCGAAGCCATCAAGGACCTGGAGATCGCCACCCGGCTTGCACCGGAACACGGTGACGCCTGGTTCTTCTATGCCAATTCCCTTGCACGCTCCGAGCGCTACGAAGAGGCCTTGACGGCCTATGTCAAACTGAATGCACTGGAGCCCGAAAGCCTGGACGGCTGGTTGGACCACAGTGACCTGCTGCTGCGGGTAAAAGGGCCCAACGCCGCCCTTCGCAAACTGCGGGAAGGTGAAATGGTGCACAAGCTGAACAGCCGCTTCCGCTACCGCATGGTGAGCTATTTGTTGCAGGACGGCTTGCTTCAGCAAGGCATGCTGGAATTGGAGGAAGCGCTGATGGCGGACCACAGCGGGCACAGCCAACTGTTCGAGCACTACCCGGCATCGGCGAGCATGCCACAGGTCATACACCTGCTGGACCTGTACAAGAAATGAACTACACCCTCTCCCACATCCCCGCGCGTTCCCAGAAGCCGCGGGATGAAGGACTTACCATGGTCATGGACAAAGGATTGTCCATGCGCCAAGCC
Organism: uncultured Chryseobacterium sp.; assembly: GCA_964418285.1. Classification (GTDB taxonomy): domain Bacteria; phylum Bacteroidota; class Bacteroidia; order Flavobacteriales_F; family PHOS-HE28; genus PHOS-HE28. Next base: position 7,389 of record CAYQMC010000034.1, on the reverse strand, counting down.
GAGGACCTTATCGAAGTAAGCGGACACCTCACGGACATCATCAAGCTTGGCTTCGGCACTTCCTTCGTGACCCCGAAGCTGAAGGAGAAGATCAAACTGTACCAGAAGGCCGGCATGCGCGTCTATCTGGGAGGCACCTTGTTCGAAGCGTTCGTGGCACGTGGTGCTTTCAAGGATTACCGCAAGCTGATGGACAAGCTCGGGCTGGACACCTGCGAGGTTTCCGACGGCTCCATAACGATGAGCACCAAGGAGAAGTGTGCGTTCATCGGCACGCTGGCCAAACACTTCACGGTGCTGAGCGAAGTGGGGTCCAAAGAGGCGGGCATCCTGATAAGCCCGGCCAAGTGGGTGCGCATGATGAACACCGAGTTGGAAGCCGGCAGCTGGAAGGTGATCGCCGAAGCACGCGAAAGCGGCAACGTTGGTATCTACCGACCCAGCGGCCATGCGCACACCGCCTTGGTGAACCGCATCCTGGCCAAGGTCCCCCCCGCCAGCATCCTGTGGGAAGCCCCCCAGAAATCGCAGCAGGTGTGGTTCATCAAACAGATCGGTGCCAACGTCAACCTGGGCAACATCGCACCCGAGGAAGTTATCCCGTTGGAAACACTCCGCGTAGGCCTGCGTGGCGACACCTTCTTCCAATACCTTCCGGAGGATGTGGCCGAAAACCTGCGCCAGGTACCCGATGGAGTGAACGGTAAGTCCTGATCCCCTCCGAAGCCTTTTCTTCGCGGTCATGACCGAGAGCATCAACGAGATCAGTGCGGCGGAACTGCAAGCCATGCGCGATGGCAATGTGCCCCATCAGCTCATCGACCTGCGCGAGCCGTACGAAGCCGAACTCTGTAGCATGGGTGGTACGCTCATCCCCATGGCACAGATCGTAGAGCGCTGTAACGAACTCCGCCGCGATGTGCCCGTGATCATGCACTGTCGCAGTGGGAACCGTGCTGCTGCCGTGGTACAGGCCTTGAGCACGCGCTATGGCTTCTCGAACCTGCACAACCTGCGGGGCGGGATACTCGCCTTTGCTGCCGACGTGGACAGCAACATCTTCTGCGATTGACCGTTCACGGTTCCTGACATGCACGTGCGCGATCGGATCAAGCTCTTTTTGAAAGGCATGGCCATGGGGGCCGCGGACACCGTACCCGGCGTTTCGGGCGGTACCATCGCCTTCATCAGCGGCATCTACGAGGAATTGCTGGAGTCCATCAAGTCCATCGGACCACACACGCTTACGGTGCTGCGCAAGGAAGGCCTCGGGGCTGCATGGGCCAGCATCAACGGAGGTTTCCTGCTCACATTGGTGGCGGGCATCGGCACCAGCGTAATGCTGCTTGTGCGTCCCATCACCTGGGCCTTGCAGCACGAGCCTGTCCTGTTGTGGAGCTTCTTCTTCGGCCTGATCGCGGCCAGCGTTTGGCTCTGCGGTCGTTTGGTGAAGCAATGGAGCGTGGGGCCGTTCGTCGGCATGGTCATGGGAACCGGCATCGCCGTGGCCATTGGACTCATGAGCGCAGGCACCGGATCCGACAGTTTGTGGTTCTACTTCCTGGCCGGGGCTTTGGCCATCTGCGCCATGATACTGCCGGGCATCAGTGGATCCTTCATCCTGCTGCTCCTGGGAGCATACGGCCCGGTGATGAGCGCCCTGAAAGGCTTCGATGTGCCCATCATCGCGGTATTCATCATAGGCTGCTTGGCGGGGCTCATGGCCTTTTCCCGTCTGCTCAGTTGGATGTTCTCCCGGCACCACGACCTCACGGTGTCCTCGCTCACGGGCTTCCTGCTCGGTTCGCTCACCATCATCTGGCCTTGGAAGGAAGTGCTGAGCACCCGCGTGGTGCATGCCGGCAAGCCGGATGAGCATCTCGCTCCCTTCCTCACGACAAACATATGGCCAGCGGACTTTGCCACGGTGACCCCCAATGATGTGCTGCTGGGCATTGTGGAGAAGGACCCACAGATCGCGGCCGCTGCGTTCCTTATGCTCCTCGGTGCCGGTCTCTTGATCGCCTTGGAACGCCTCGGTCCTGCCCGCTCATGACGATCTACGGGCTCATCGGCAAACCGCTCACCCACAGCTTCAGCCAGCGCTGGTTCACGGCCATGTTCGAGCGCGAAGGAATTCCCTTCCACCGCTACGACCTGCTTCCGCTGGAGGGCATCGACGACCTACCGAGGCTCCTCAAGGAAACCCAAGGGCTGGCCGGTCTGAACGTCACCATACCGTACAAGACCGCGGTGATGCCGCTGCTGGATGCCATCGATCCGCTAGCCGCTGCCGTTGGCGCGGTGAATACCATTGCGATCCAGAATGGCCGGACGACCGGCTACAACACCGATGTGGAAGGGTTCCGCAGCACACTCCTGCCCTTGCTCAAGGGCGTAAAACCACGCGCCCTGGTATTGGGTACTGGAGGAGCAAGCCGGGCCGTGGCCTTCGTGCTGCGCGAGCAGGGTATCAAGTTCCGTATCGTGAGCCGCAGTGCACAGCGTGGCGACCTGACCTGGGACCTGCTGGATCCCATAGTGGCCAAGGTGTGTACGCTCATCATCAACACCACGCCGCTGGGCATGTATCCCGATGTGGAAGCAGCACCGCCCCTGCCCTACGACGCCATCGGACCCAAGCATGTGCTCATCGACCTGGTGTACAACCCGGAGGAGACCACCTTCATGCGGTTGGGCAAGGCGAAAGGCGCCACCGTGGTGAATGGCATGCGCATGTTGGAAGCCCAAGCCGAGGCGGCCTGGAGGATCTGGCGGAACGATCAGTGAAACGGTTTTTCCGGAGCCACGAACGTTCGACCAACTCGGCATTGTGCGAGGGTGGAGCGCACCCGTCGGGGCAGGGCCCAGCATCGCGATCATCCGGATCTCGATGAGCACCCACCCTTTCACCACAATGACCCGATGGACATATCCTCCACCCAAGAACAGCCGGTATCGCGCACCCGGGAGATCGTACCATGGGACTGCCACCATCTGCACCGGTGGCACCCGGTGCGGCTGCACTGCATACAAGACGTGAGGAAAACCACTGAAAAACCAATGCAATACCCCAGTGGGGCATGAACACGAAGGAGAAATACACTTACTCCCCGAACAGGCCCTTCACATCCAACGTCACATACTCCGCCAGGATCGCACTGTTGCTGGCCACCTCGATCCATTCCACATAGTTCAGCCCAAGGCGCATCCACACTTCGCAAAAGAACGCCTCACTCCCCTTTTCCCCCATTCGATACAAGTGGACCTGGTGTCCACCATGGTACCGCGAACCAAGGTATTCACCATCGGAACGCAAACGTTCCAAACGCTCGGTGAGGCGAAGTGCCTTGAAGCGTTCCGCCTCAGGGCCCATGCTCAACGATTCATGGCGCGGATCACCATCACCACCACACAGAACAGGAAGAGGAAGATGCTGATGCGGTTGATGCCGTGCATGAAACGCAGGCTGGAATTGCCGTCGCTCTTGCCGAACAAGGTGACCGGGTTGAGGTAGTACAGGATGCGTTTGAAGAACATGACGGCCGCTACGGTGGTATTTGATGACCACCAATGTAGGAACACAATGCTGTACGAGGTGTTCGCACCTATCTGGAAGATGCGGTATCAACCGGTTTCTCCATGCACATTCTGGACGCCCTGCTCAAGGAAGTTCCAGCTTCAAGCAAGGGCCAAGTGCGAAGGATGGTGATCGTCCATCACGGTTCGGCCGCTTTGTCCGGGTACTCGACCTGCTTCGGGGCCTTCCGCTCGCCAACATCCTCCTTCAATTCATCCAGGAAGGTCTGGTCCGTCATCGGTGTACGGTCTTCGTACGCCGCAAGACCGATCACATGCGCGGAGACCGACAGGGAGAAGATCAGGAATACCACTATCGTTGTGGCCTTTACCATCACCGTGGTATCGTTGAAGTGGAATACCACACCGATCAGGATGAAACCCACACCAAGTGCAACGGCCTTGGTCACGGCCGACATCCGCGTATACACATCGGGCATGCGAATGATGCCGATGGCAGCGATGCCGATGAAGGCGATGCCGATCCAGATGCAGACGAGGGTGATGTACTGGGATAGCATGCTGGGGATCAGGATTCGAACATGGATGCACACCGATGAACAGGGATACGCCCAAGGAACCAGGACCCATCCAGCCCCAGCTCGCCTACCAAGCGATCCATATCGACCGAGTTCATAGGACCACCGGACCGCGACCGGATCCCATCCGTGTGGATCCGTGTGCATCCGTCCTTCGTCTTCCGTGAAGATCCTTTCGCCATTATTGCTCCTTGTTCTTGCGCATGTAGTAGGACAGGCCGATGGTACCCAGGAAGACAACGAAGCTCATTACCAGCACCACATCGAAATACCGGTAGTTGTTGGTGCGGATCGCGAACACGGCGAGCATCCCGATGACCACCGTGGTGAAGACATCGAAAGCCGTAGCGCGGTCAGCGATGCTGGGGCCCATCACCAGGCGCACCATCACGAGGCAGGCGATGCCCATCAGCGCCACCATGGCAACCACTAGTACGGTGTCGTATAGAGCGTCCGTCATCGGCTAAGGTTCAATATGCGGCGTTCGTAACCGTCCTTGATCTTGCGGCGGGCCGCTTCCACATCACTGTCCGTGATATACATCTCATGGACGTACAGTGTCCGCCTGTCCTCGCTCACCTTCAGGCTCAAGGTTCCGGGTGTTAGTGTCACCAATACGGCCAAGGTCACGATCTCGCGATCGCTCTCAGCATCCAAGGGTATGGCTATGATGGCCGGTACCAAGTGTGATCTGGGCGTAAGCATATCGTAAGCGACCTGCAGGCTGGAAAGGACCAATTCCTTCATGACAAAGGCGAAGAACTCAAGCAGCTTGGGCAGCTTGCGGAAGTAGCGCCGGTCCAGGAACCAACTGCTAAGCCAGATGGCGAAGAACAGCCCATTGTACACGCCGAGGAAGACCAGCGGTTCATCGAAACGCAGGTCCACTAGCTGCTCGATTAGCCAGACACCCACAAATGCGAGCAGTGTGTTGTAGATGAACCATTTCATCGTCCCAGCATCGTGTTGATGTACTCCTCCCTACCCAACAACTGGTCCGCCGTTTCGCGGGCCAGATCGAAGATCGGTTCCGCGTTCAAACCGATCGCCAATGTGATGCCAACCAGCAATACTACAGGCAAAACCATCAGCCACAGTGGGCCTGGGCCGGGGGTGTGCGGCTCGGGATCGTTGAGTTCTTCAGGCACGTTGGTCCAGAAGACCTCGTTCCAGATCTTGGTGAGGTAGTAGAGTGTCATCAGGCTTGAGGCGATCACCACGAGCACCAGCCAGAACCGACCCGCTTCTATGCTGGCCTTGACCAGGATGAACTTGGCCCAGAAACCACTGAAAGGCGGCAGGCCGGCAAGGCTGAGGGCAGCCACCAGGAAGAGCATGCTGAGCCAGAAATGGTCGCGGTACACCCCGCCGATGTAGCGGAGTTTATAGCTACCCTTCACGTGGTGCACCAGCCCGCTGATGAGGAACAGACTGGTCTTCACGACCATGTTGTGGATGAGGAAGAACACCGTGCCAGCGATGGCCAGTGGGCTGAAGATGGCGATGCCCATCACCATGTAGCCGATCTGGCTCACGATGCTGAAGGAGAGGATCCGCCGAAAGTCGGCCTGCGCTGCGGCACCCAACACGCCTACGATCATGGTGAACGCAGCGAGGATCGTGAGAACCGTACTGGTGTAAGGGATGTCCTGCACGAAGAGCAGCGTGAAGACGCGCAACAGGGCATAGACGCCCACCTTGGTGAGCAGGCCAGAGAAGATGGCAGCCACCGCAATAGGCGGCGTGTGGTACGAGGCAGGCAACCAGAAGAAGAGCGGGAAGATCGCGGCCTTGATCCCGAAACTGACCAGGAAGAACATGCTGACCAGTGTAACGAGCCCGGTCTCCGGTACATCGCCCAAGCGCAGGGCGAGATCGGCCAGGTTGAGGGTGCCGGTGAGGCTGTAAAGGATCCCCACGCCCGCAAGAAAGATCGCCGAGGACAGGAAGTTGATGGTCACGTACATGATGGCGCCCTCCAGTTGGCGCTTTTCGCCGCCCAGCGCCAGCAGCACGAACGACGACATCAGCATCACCTCGAACCACACATAGAGATTGAAGATATCACCGGCCAGGAAGGCCCCACTGACACCGAAGACAAGCATGTTCAGCAGCGGGTAGTAACCGAAGGATTCACGCTTCACATCGACCGCGGGGATGGAGTACAGCGTGACCGTGAATCCGATGAGCGCAGTGACGCTGAGCATGATCGCGCTGAGCAGGTCCGCAGCGAGCACGATACCGAATGGCGTTTCCCAGCCACCGGCGTTCACGACCTGGATGCCATCGGCACGCACGGTGAAGAGGAGTTGAAGGGCGAGCACAAGCATGACCGCAAAGCCCAGCACACTGAGCCAACCCTGTATGCGACGGTCCTTCCACCAGGCGAGGCATAGCACTGCGGTGATGAAGGGCACGAAGAGCGGGAACAGCAAGCTCATGGCTTCTTCCGCTTTGCTTTGAGCATGCGCACGAGTCCGTCGTCGGTGGTCTGCAGCTTGTCCAGATCGTCCGACTTCGTCTCCTGATACACACGCTTGATGAGCACGATGGCGAAGGCCTGGATCCCGAAGCCGATCACGATGGCCGTAAGGATGAGGGCTTGCGGAACGGGGTCGGCATAGGGTTGGGCCACCGCGTCAGCACCTTCAGCGATGAATGGCGGATTGCCCTTGCTGAGACGCCCCATGGTGAAGATGGCCATGTTGCTCGCATGGCCCAACAGCACCAGTCCGATGATGAGTTTCACCAGGCTGCGACGCAGCATCATGTAGAACGCGGCTGCGTAAAGGATACCGGTGAGCAAGGCCAGCAGCAGTCCCATCAGTCGTCGTTGGCTATGGAGAACACGATCATGCACACCACCCCGATAACCACGAGGTAGACACCCAGGTCGAACAACACCGGCGTACCGGGCTTTCCGATGATGGGGATGTATAAGTCGGCCCAAAGGGCTTCGAAGAAGGCGTAGCCGAAGGGCAGTGGCACCATGGCCGCTATGAATGCGAACGTGAGCCCGGCACCGATGAGCTGCAAGGGACGAAAGCGCAGGCGGCGGCGCCCTTCATCCACCCCACCGTTCAAGGTGACCAACAGGAATGCCGACGCCGCCACCAGCCCGCCGATGAAGCCACCTCCAGGCTCGTTGTGGCCGCGGAATAGCGAGAGCAGCGAAGCCCCTAGGAGCAAAGGGAACAACACCTGCACAGCGACACGGAGGATGATCGTGTTCATCGTTTCCTGCGCTTTGGTTCCACGACAGGTCGCGCCT
>CAYQMC010000033.1:0-21963 GCA_964418285.1 uncultured Chryseobacterium sp. | reverse complement strand
CTGGGGACACATGGATTTTCAATCCATTGCTCTACCAGCTGAGCTAAGGCACCATTACTTTGGTCGGCGTAGGCGCTGGAGTCTGCCGAACAAGGGCCGCAAATATAGAGAAGTACACGATCCGTGGAACAGTCCCCCGTCCATCTGGCGCTCGATGTGGGCAACTCGCGCACTAAAGTGGCTCTGTATCAAGGGAATGCCCGTGCTGTGCGGTGGGCAACCCTGAATAATGGTGATACCGCCGCGCTCGAGCGATGGCTCGCCGGGGTCCGCCCTCAGCATGCGGTGGTCGGAAGTGTTGCACAAGATCATCCCGCAATGGACCGATATCTCGCCACGCTCTGCCCTGTCCTTGAGGTTTTTGGCGACACTGGTTCACCGCTGCGCAGTGCATATGCCACCTCCATTACCTTGGGGGCCGATCGCTTGGCGAATGCAGTGGGAGGCTCAGCGCTTTTTATGGGCAGGCCTGTGCTGGCGGTCGATGCAGGAACGTGCATTACGTACGACCTGGTCGAGGCGAATGGCACGTACCGTGGGGGCGCCATCACCCCTGGAATGCATCTGCGGGCCAAGGCAATGCATGCGTATAGCGCTCGCCTTCCGCTGGTGGAACCGGAATCGCAGCCACCCGCTTTGGGTACCGATACGCGTTCCAGTCTTGTAGCAGGCATCCATCACGGTATACTAGGCGAAGTGGATGGCTTCATTCGGAACTATGCGCATGATAGACCGACTTTGGCCGTTGTGCTTACGGGCGGCGATGCCCCATGGATCGCTGCTGGCCTGAAAAATGGCATCTTTGCGCACCCTTTGCTGACCCTTGACGGACTTCATGCGATACTCCTACACAACATCACTTTGCACCGTGCTACTGACGGTGCTGTTACCCACGGTAGGAGTGGGCCAGGGACAACAGGGTAGTGGAAGCCCATATTCCGCCTATGGGCTTGGTAGTCTTTTTGGAAGCACCCAGGCTTCCCAAGCCTTGATGGGAGGTGCGGGAGTGGCGGTCCATGATCCATTCTCGGTCATGCGGGTCAATCCCGCATCCTACGCATCCCTGGCTCGTCCGGCCTTCGAAACCGCAGTGGTCCTGCGTGCCCAGCAGTTCCAGAGTGGTGACATCAGCACTTCGGGGCATCGGACCGATCTGCTTGGTCTCACCTTCGGCGTGCCCTTCGGCCAAGGGCGATGGGGTATGGCCCTTGGACTCAATCCCGTGAGCTCCGTGCGCTACAGCATTTCGGACAATGTGCCTTTGGGTAGCACCGGAGAGCAAGTGGAATTCGAGTACAGCGGCTCGGGAGGCTTGAACCGCGCGTTCGGCGGTTTTGCGCACACTATTCCGTTCGAGCGGGACACATTGGGGAATGGTTCGTCCCTCTCTTTCGGCGTCAATTTCAACTACGATTTCGGAACGGTGGACGAAGTGCGCAAGGCCTACTACCCGCGTAGTACGGGCTACGTCAACACCCTTGTGGTGAATTCACTGTCCCTGAGCGGGCTGGTCATGGGTTTGGGCGGCCGCTTTCAAGGTGACATCAAGCCGCGCACGAGCCGCACCGACAAGGGTCTGCGTTACATGGTAGGCGCGTCGGTGGAACTCCCGACGGACCTTGGCGCCAAGCGCAATGGATCGGTATCCAGTTTCATCCTTGGTGGTTCAGGCGTGGAATTCCCACTGGACACCATTAGCACAACCATTGGCACCAAGGGCAGCCTTGGGTTGCCTCCCAAGTACGTTCTGGGGTTCACGGTCTACAATGCGCAATGGGCCCTTACCGTCGAGCATAGACGCAGGGATTGGTCACGGCTCGTGGTCGATGTGGAAGGTCTTGATCTCCATAGTGACCTTGGGGTCAACGCATCCTACATCCTCGGAGGCAGTTTCAGGCCTGCTGGTGAGGGCCGGGGAAATTTTTGGTCCAGTACCATCTACCGAGCAGGACTGCGTTTAACGGACGATTACTTGGTGGTCGGTGATAACCAGCTTCAAGAGATCGGCATGTCTTTTGGCATGTCACTACCGTTGATGGGAACCACCACGCGCAGTCGCTTCAATATCGGGGGCGAGCTTGGGAGGAACGGAACCCGCGAGGATGGGCTTATCGAACAGCGGTTCGCACACGTCTTCATCGGTCTCACCATCACACCGGATCTGAGAGAGAATTGGTTCAAGAAACGACGCATAGAATGAACAAGCACCTTCGCAGCCTGGGCATGGTATCGGCCATTGCCCTGGCCTACACAGCTGCCGCACAAGGGAAGTACGGCGCCACCGCCCAGGACAGTGTATCCTGTGTGCAGAACCTGTCCATGTACCAAGAGTTCTATGGCCAGAAGAACTATACCGATGCTTATGCACCTTGGGCCGCAGCGGTTCGTATCTGCCCAAGTTCCAGCAAGAAGATGTATGTCGACGGCAACATCATGCTCAAGAACTTCATTGCCAAGGAAAAAGACGCGGCGCGCAAGAAGGCCTTGATCGATTCCCTGTACCTGATCCACGATACGCGCATCGCCAACTTCGGCGAGGAGGCGTTCGTATTGGGTCGCAAAGGACAGGACATGCTGGTGTACAGCACCGATGATTGCAAGGGCACCTTCGAAGTGCTCCAGAAGGCCGTACAACTGGGTGGTGCCCGTAGTGAGGACGTCACTTTGAGCGCCTACTACCAAGCCCTGAACTGCCTTTACGCGAATGGAGAGGCGACCAAGGAACAGATGCTTTCCGACTATGTGATGATCATGGGACACATCGAGACCAATCTGGCCAAGGATCTGAGCGAGAAGGTGCGCGGCTACTGGACCAAGTCACGCGATGATGTGAACACCCTGTTCTTCAAGGTGGCGGAGTGCGGGGATATCGGGCGTATCGCTGGCGATATGCTTAAGACGAGCCCTGATGACAACGAAATGAAGGCGCGCCTACTCCGGATCCTGTCTGCCAAGGACTGCACGGACGAAGCCATTTACCTGCCTCTGGCCGAGGATGTGCACCGTGCTGATCCTTCCGCGGAAAGTGCCTATAGCTTGGCCATGTACCTGGTCAAGCGGAACGACTTGGGCGGTGCGAGCAAATTCCTCAAGGAAGCGCTCGAACTCTGCAATGGTTGTCCCGACAAGCCCAAGTTCCTCCTGAAGGCTGGCCAGGTTGCCAGTGCCCAAGGGAGCCATGGCACTGCACGGGGTTATGCCAACCAGGTGCTGCAATTGGAACCGAAGAACGGCGAAGCCATGCTCCTGATCGGTGATGCGGTCTCCTCACAGGCCGGCGGCTGCGATGTGCCGGAGAAGTGGGGTGTTTACTGGTTGGCTTATGACTACTATCAGAGGGCCAAAAGCCTTGACGCTTCGGTAGCCGATAAGGCCGGTGATCGGATGGCACGCACTGCGGCCCATTTCCCCGCCCAAGGCGATGCGTTCTTCCACCAACTTACCGATGGACAGAGCTTCCAGGTGACCTGTGGCGGTTTGAACGAAAGCACCACCGTTCGCACCAAGAAATAGACGCATGCGAAAGCGCTTGCGCACCGCGATACACTGCAGCATTCCCGTCCTTGTGGCGGGAATGTTCGTTTCCTGCGTGAACGATCTGGACCGCGTGGCTGCAGTGGAGGTGCCGCACGCCGCAGCGGACCGCATCACAACCGATGCACAGTACTTGTTCACCGATAGTGGACTTGTGCGCAACCGCTTGCGCTCAGGTCGCATTGCCGAGTGGAGTGCGGCCCCCAAGCGTACGGAGCTCAGCGATGGTCTGGAACTGACCTTCTACAATGCCGCCGGAGAACAAAGCAGTGTCCTAACGGCGCGGCGCGGAGTGCTGGTCCCGGACGAAAAGCGCATGGAAGTGAGCGAACAAGTGGTCTTCATCAACTCCAAGGGCGAGCGCTTGGAGACCGAGCAACTGACCTGGGACCAGGATAGCGCCATGGTATACACCGATCGCCCGGTGCGCGTCCAGCGTGGAGGGGATATCATCCATGGTCAGGGATTGGTGGCCTCCGAGGATTTCAGCCACTACACCATCAGTCGGATAACAGGGATCCTCGATGTGCCCTTGGGTGATACCTTGGCCACGCCTTAGCACATGCGCAAGTTCACCCGCTTCATGGAGTACTTCTGGCTGGCCCTCGCCATTGGCACCGGCATTGCGGCCCTTTGGACCATTGGTAGCGATGGTTTCGAGAAGGGCGGCCAATGGCTCTTCTTCCCAGCAGTGGCCCTGGCCATGTTCTTCTTCAGGCGATTCACGCGACGGAAGTTGGAGGACATGGAGGACCAGGGCCGCCCAGGTGCTGCTCGGTAGCCAAGTAGGGCGTTCCGGTATCTTCGTCCCTTGCGTCCGCACAATTCGCCGTGAACGGTACCGACCTCCTCCTCATCCTCCTTACCATCGTGGTATCGGCCTTATGCTCGGGCCTGGAGATCGCTTTTGTCAGTAGCAACAAGCTGTATGTGGAGCTCGAGCGGAAGCGTGGTGCCCTGTGGGCCAAATTGGTCGCTCGGCTGCTGGACCATCCTGGAAGGCTCATCGGAGCCTTGTTGGTGGGCAACAACATCGCCTTGGTGATGTACGGAATGTTCATGGCCAAGGTGCTCGAGCCTTGGTTGATGGGCTTTCATTTGGGCGGATTGTTCGTACTGGTGATGCAGACCCTCATCAGCACGCTGGTCATCCTTGTGCTTGCGGAGTTCCTGCCCAAGACCCTGTTCCGGATCGATCCCAATGGTGCCCTGTCCATCTTTGCCATCCCTTTGCAGATCTTGTATACGGTACTTTGGGTGCCTACCGTGCTCATGACCGGCATAAGTGAGCTGCTACTGCGGCTGGTGGGCGTACGTACCAAGCCCGGCCAGGTGGTATTCGGTCGCATCGATCTGGATGAATTCCTGAAGGATGTAAGTGCCAACAAGCCCCACGAAAGCACCATGGATGCAGAAGTGGAGTACTTCAAGAACACTCTGGAGCTCAGCAATATCAAGGTCCGCGAGGTGATGATACCACGCGCCGAGATCGTTGCCATCGATGTGGAGGAGCCTGTTCGTGAGCTCCGCGACCTTTTGGTGGAATCCGGCCATACCAAGATCCTGGTCTACAAGGACAGTATCGATGAGATCATCGGATATGTGCACGGCTATGAGCTGTTCAAGCATCCCAAGAGCATCCGCTCCATCCTCAGGGCCGTCAACTTCATTCCAGGTACAATGCCGGCCGATGAACTCTTGCAGACCTTCATCAAACAGCGGAACCATGTGGCGGTAGTGGTCGATGAATTCGGTGGAACGGCAGGAATGTTGACCATCGAGGACGTGGTGGAGACGATCGTGGGCGATATCGAGGATGAACACGACGTCCCGGAAGAGGTGGAGGAGCGTTTGGGGCCGAACGAGTTCCTTTTCAGCGCACGTTCCGAAGTGGACCACCTGCGTGAGGCCCATGAACTGGCCATTCCCGAAAGCGAGGAATACGATACCCTGGCGGGTTACATCCTGCATAGTACTGGCGATCTGCCCGAGCAGGGCCAAGTGCTGGAGTTGCAGCCATTCCGCATCACCATTGCACAAGTGGTCCACAGTCGCATAGATCTGGTGCGTTTGGAGGTGATGGACCCCGAGCGTGGCTATCTCCGTTGATGGGTCGAACCTTGGATGCCTTGTACAAGCTGCATAGGCACCTGATGACCAGCGGATCGCGATCGTTCGCTGTCGTACGCCTCGTCCACCTATATTTGCAGCCCTATTCCTGAGACCCATGGCAGTTATTGGTAAGATCCGCGAACGAAGCGGGTTGCTTCTGGTGATCATTGGTGGCGCGCTTGCGGCCTTCATCCTCACCGACCTTTTCAGTGGCCGCGGAAGCGGCGCCCAGGACCAAGTGCTTGGTGTTGTGGGGGGTGAGGAGATAGGCCTCAGGGACTTCGAGCGCCGTGTCGGGGATGAATTGGATAGCTATCGCAATGATTTCGGCCAGCAGGTGAACCAGCAGATGACCGACCAGGTGCGTGGCAGTGTTTGGAACGAGATGGTGCGCGAACGTGTGCTGATGGAACGCGTGGAGGATGCGGGTTTCTCCCTTACGAAGGAGGAATACGACGACATCCGCTTCGGCAATAACATCCTGCCCGATTTCCGCAACCAGAATTTCCAAGGCCCCGATGGCCAACCCGACCGCGCGGCGCTGCAGCAGTATTTCAGCAACGTACAGTTGAACGCCCCGGTCTACCACGAGATCCAAAAGCGTCGGATCACCCAGAACAGGTTGTATGCCAAGTACAACAACCTGGTGAAGAAAAGTGTCTTCGTGAACAGTGCTCAAGCGCGTGACGAATACGATGCGCGTAACATCCGTTCGACCTTCAACTTCGTTGCCAAGCGCTATGACAGTGTGGCCGATAGCCTATATGCAGCCAGTGAACAGGAGGTGCGCCGTTACTACGACGAGCACAAGAACAATCCCAAGCATAAGCAAAAGGCCTCACGCAGCTTTGGTTACGTGATCTTTCCGGTAAAGGCATCGGACATGGACCGTGAGCAGGCGCGCAAGCAATTGGAGGACCTGCGCCCTGAATTCGAAACGACGTCGAGCGATTCGCTCTTCGTGGTGGCGAACAGCGAGGACCGTTCATACAACGTTTACCCCTATGAGGCAGGAACGGCCGATGTGGTCAACGACTCCCTGATCCTGAACGCCGAGGTGGGTACCGTGGTCGGACCCTTCGTACAAGGCGAACAGTGGAAACTGGTGAAAGTGCAGGAATTGGCCGATGTGCCAGAGGCGCGTGTCCGCCACATCCTTCTCAGCACGCAACAAGGCAAGACCGAAGAGGAGCAGAAGAAACGTGCGGACAGCCTGCTGACCGTGGTGAAGCGCGATCGCAGCAAGTTCGAGGACCTGGTGACCAAGTTCAGCGACGATCCTGGTAGCACGGGCAACGGAGGTGTATACGAGTGGTTCGATAAGACGCGCATGGTGCCCGAGTTCACAGCTGCCAGCTTCGACGAGCGGGTGGGTGCCATCACCATAGCCAAGACGGATTATGGCTTCCACATCGTGGAAGTGTTGGGCCAGCGTACCCGTCAGGAACGCCGCGTGGTAAGCTTGGACCGGAACATGCTACCCACGCCTTCCACCTTCAAGGAAGTGTATAAGCAGGCCAACGACCTATCACTACGGAATACGACGGCCGAAGCGCTCAAGACCGCAGCCGAAGAAGCCGGATTACAATACCAGGAGGTGGAGGATTTCAGGTCCGACACCCGCTTCGTGGCAGGCCTACAGGAGCCCAACAGTGTGATCTCCTGGGTGAACCGTGCCAAGGTGGGCGCGGTGAGCGAGCCTTTGGATGCGGGCGACAACTACGTGGTTGCCGTATTGCTCGATATTCGGGAGGAAGGTGTGCCACGCCTGGAGGATGTGCAGGAACTCTTCGCGGCGGAAGCCACCAAGCAAAAGAAGGCCGAAGCCTTCGTGCAGCTAATGAACGGCAAGACCGACCTGAACGCCTTGGCCTCCGATTTGGGTGTGAGTGTGCAGAACGCCAACGACATGGTGTACAATAGCTTCAGCATCCCTGGTGGTTATGGCGAATTCGAGGTGATCGGTAAGATGTTCGCACTTCAAGCTGGACAGTCCAGCGTGCCTCTGAAGGGGGAGAACGCCGTTTACGTGATGAACATGGTGAGCAAGACCGAGGCACCCCAGGATGCTGATGTGAGCACGGAGAAGCCGGCTATGCAGCAGCGGGTGCGAGGTCGTGTGGAAAGTGGTCTTTTCAACGCTCTGCGCGATGCGGCGGGCATGAAGGACAACCGCAGTCAGTACTATTGACCACGGTCTTTTGAATACACAGAACGCCGGGCCATAGGTTCGGCGTTCTGCGTTGAGCAGGAAGCAATATGGATTGCGGCGCTAATTGCGTTGCTTAGCGCAACTGGCTCAACCGTTCGGCATCCAGTCGCAGCAGGATCGCCAACAGGATCGTGAATGCGATCATGCTACTTCCTCCGTAGCTGAAGAAGGGTAGTGGAATACCGATCACAGGCGCCAGGCCGATGGTCATGCCCACGTTGATCATCAAGTGTAGGAAGAAGATGCTCGCGACACAGTAGGCGTACACGCGCGTGAATTTGGAGCGTTGCCGGTCACTGATCTGGATGATGCGCAGGATCAGCGCAGTAAGCAACAGGACCACGAAGCTGGTACCGAGGAAGCCCCATTCTTCCCCCACAGTGCAGAAGATGAAGTCCGTGCTCTGCATGGGGACGTACTTGTACTTGGTCAAAGTACCCTTCAGGTAACCCTTGCCCGCCAGCCCTCCGGATCCGATGGCCGTCTGGCTTTGCTTCACGTTGTACCCGTAGCCTTGGGGGTCTTCCTCCAGGCCGAGCAGGATGCGGATCCGGGTCTGTTGGTGTGGGGCCATCTTGTCCACCAAGCGGTCCACAGTTCCGATGAAGGCCACCGAGCCCAATAGGCCGAACAAGATGTACCCATACATGCGTTTGCGCAGTCGCTTCAGCATCAAGTTGCGAACCACCAGCCATGCAAGCAGAGCGAAAAGGGCTATCAATACCATCAGCATGTATTCGCCTCCCATTTCCTTGTCGGTGAATGGCAGCCCGTAGGTCGATTCCTTCATGATCAAGGCCAGCACCGAAAGGATGGCGGCCAGGATGGCGATCAGCAACACGTTGCCCGAAAGTCCCTCCCGATACAGGACCAGGATGAACGCACCGGACACCAAAGCGGTCCCCGTATCGGGTTGGAGCATGATGAAGGTCACCGGCAGGAGGATAAGGATGGCGCTGACGACCCGAGAGCGTATATCCACCAGTGACTTCAGGCCACTGAGATAACGGCTGAGCGCCAATGCGGTGGCGAACTTGGCGAACTCGGCCGGCTGGATGCCGAAGCCACCGATGGCGAACCAAGCCTTCGCACCGTTCACCTCCTTACCGAACAGAAGCACGGCGACAAGTAGTGTGAGGACCGCGCCATAGATCGCGTAGGCTGCATTGCGGAAGGTTTCCCCACGCACCAGCAGGGTCGCAGCTCCGATGATCAGGCTGATGATCATCCATATGCCCTGTCTACCATACTCGCGGCTCTGGTCCAGGATATTGGCATGTTCGGGGTCATAGGCCGCACTGTAGATGTTGGCCCAACCCATGAACATCAGGGCCAGGTACATCACGACCAGAGGTCGGTCGAAGTTGGTGGCCACCTTGTCCCGTGCGCTCATCGGTTGCGGGGTTTCTTTACCGGCTTAACGAAGTCCTTCTCGGTGGCGATCAGTTCGGCCTCCACCATGCGCTTCACCATGTCCGGCCGCGCTATGGAGTCCGTCAAATACTGCTCTATGATGAGACTTGCGATAGGAGCTGCCCAAGTACCTCCGAACCCGGAGTTCTCCACGTAGACAGCGATGGCGATCTTGGGGTCCTCCAGCGGAGCGAATGCGATGAATACAGCGTGGTCCTTGCCGTGTGGGTTCTCCGCGGTACCGGTCTTGCCGGCCATGTTGATGCCCGGGATGCGCGCCTGGCGAGCGGTGCCTCCAGGCTCATGCACCACACGACGCATGCCTTCGTGGATCGGTTCGTACCACTTCGGGTCCACGCTGGTGTAGTGTTTTTGCTTGTATCGAGCTTGCGTGCTGTCGGGGTCTCCGACGGCACGCACCACGTGCGGCTCGATGTACCAGCCCTTGTTGGCGAAGATGGCCGTGAAATTCGCCATCTGCAGGGGTGCTACGAGCACTTCACCCTGGCCGATGCTGGCTGAATAGATGGTGCTGAAGGCCCAGCGCTCTTTGCCATACTTGCGGTCGTAATAGGCAGGCCCTGGCAGGTTGCCGCTTTTCACGGAAGGCAGGTCGATGTCAAGCCGTTGTCCCACACCGAAGGTCTTCATGTGCTCCTCCCAGATGGCAAGCCCCAAGGCAGCATCGCGAAAGCGGCTCTTCTTGTCCAGGTCGCTTTCCACCATGCGTTTGAAGACCATGTAGTAGTAAGGGTTGCAGGAGAACTGGATGGCCTTTTCGACGTCGCTCGCGGTGGGGTGGTTGTGGCAACCCACCAAGGAGCGGTTGCATGCGAAGCCCGTGTTGGGTTGAATTGCTCCTGTTTCCAGCGCAATGAGCGACTGGATGATCTTGAAGATGGAGCCAGGCGGATACTGTGCTTGTAGCGCCCGGTCGAACAAGGGCTTCACAGGGTCTCGCTGCAGGACCCCGTAGTTGGTATTCCGCACCCGCCCTACAAGCAGTTCCGGGTCGTACGTGGGGCTGCTTACCAGGCATAGCACCTCGCCGGTCTTGGGGTCAAGTGCCACGATACTACCCTTCTTATTGACCATCAAGCGCTCACCCAGGAGTTGCAGGTCAAGGTCCAGCCCGGTGAAAAGGTCCTGTCCTTCCACCGCAAGGGTGTCGTAGATGCCGTTCTTGTATGGTCCTTTCACATTGTTGTGCACATCCACCAATACGTAGCTCACTCCGCGGCGGCCGCGCAGCTGCTCTTCGTAGGTCTGCTCCAGTCCTCCCACACCCACCACATCGCCGGGCTTGTAGTAAGGGTCGGCCTCCACGCGTGCGGGGCTCACCTCGCTCAGGTACCCGAGCAGGTGCGCGGCCGCATGCGGTGGGTAGGTACGGAGCGTGCGGCTTTGGCCATAGAACCCAGGGAACTTGTGAAGGTGTACGCTGATGGAGGCGAATTGGTCCGCAGGGATCTGCTTCTCGATCACACTGGGTTTGTAGCGCGAATAGGCTGCTGCTTCACCTAGACGCACGCGCAGGTCCCCGATTTCCACCCCGATCAGGTCGCAGAACCGCAGGGTGTCGAACTCCTTGACCTCACGCGGGATGGCCATCAGGTCGTACACCGGGGTGTTCGCCACAAGGAGTCGATCCTTGCGGTCGTACACCAAGCCTCGCGAGGGATAGATGGTGACCTTGCGCTCGGCCATGTTCGCGGCCATGGCCTTCCACTTGTCGTCCACCACCTGGATCCAGAACAGGCGTAAAATGAACACGATCGCCACGAACAGGATGCCCGTGATCAGGACGTATTTGCGTGACTCGTAGTTCATGTGCGACCCCGCTCCGGCCGGGCGGTCAGGAACTGGGCCAGCAAGCACAGCACGAGTGTGAAGGCGGCGCTGAGAAGGGCCCGAAAGAAGGTGGAAAAGAACGCGTCGAAGCGATAGATCTCCACGAAGAAGAGCCACAGATGATGGACCACTATGAGCAAACCGGCGTAGGTGATGAACCAGGTAAGTCCCATGCTGGGTACGCTGGGTCGCATACCGTACTCGTAGCCCTCACGTGGGGCAAGGATGCGCACTACCCTGAGGCGAGCGAAGGCCATCAGGATACAGGCGCTCATGTGCATGCCGGGTGTGTTGCTGAAGAGGTCCATCAAGCCCCCGGTGGCGGCTCCAACAAGGAGTAGCGCCGCTGCCGGCAGCTCGAAGGGGAGCATCAGGATGAAAAGCACATAGAGGTAGGGCAACATGTAGCCGTTCAGCACATCAAGGTGGTCCAGCACCAGTGCCTGCAACAGGATCAGCACCACCAGTCGGGCGATATTGGCAAGCACGGTACCGATCATGGCGCGCTCTGTGCTTGTTCCAACGTATCGCGCTCCGCCCGCTGCAGGTCCTTCACCACATAGACGAAACCGCTGCGTGTCATGTCTTCCGTGAGCCGAATGGTGATGTCCTGGTAGTTCTGGCCGGGTTCGGATCCCACCTCCTCCACCACACCCACGGGTATGCCCACTGGGAAGGTGCCATCACCACCACGCGTCTCCACGGTATCCCCCACTGCCAGGCGCGCGTGTTTCGGTATGTCGATCACGGATGCCGTTCGTGCGTCGTTCGTATCCCAGTAGAGCAGGCCGAAATGACCTGTGCGGCGGATGCGCACACTGGTCCGTATGGTAGGGCTAAGGATGCTGATGACCGATGCGAAGTGCGGACTCACCTCGCGCACCACACCCACGATCCCATCCGGCCCGATCACACCCATTTCCTCGCGCACACCTGTGGTGGCTCCTTGGTCCAACGTCAGGAAGTTCTTTTGCTTGTGCCAGGTGCTATTCACCACCTTGGCCGCTATGTACCTGTATTCCTGGCGATGGATGGTGTCGTTGATGCGGACGAAGAGTTCCTCCACAGGAGTGTAGGCGCTTTCATGACGGTTGCGCCAAGCCGCGTTCTCCTCGGCCAACCTGCGGTTCACTTCTTTCAGGTTGGCGTAGTCGGTGATGTCCTTGCGCCAGCTGAACAGGGTTCCCGCTATCGCGTTGCTGGAGCTGAAGGCTTGCGCCCTATGATGTGCATTCCCATTGTGCAACAGGATCATGGACAGCACCATCAGGAACAGGAACAGGAGTGTGTTCCGTACGCGGTAGAGGAAGCGGAAGAGGTCGCGCATGGGTCCGTTTCATCACCGTGATAGCGATGTGGGATCGGGGCGGATCATGATCCGCGGCTATTCCCGCATCAGGAACTGGAAGCGGTCGATGTTCTTCAATGCGATGCCGGTGCCTCGTGCCACGGCGCGAAGGGGGTCTTCGCTCACGTGGACCGGGAGCTTGGTCTTTATGCTGATGCGCTTATCAAGGCCACGCAGCAGCGCACCGCCACCGGCCAGGTAGATCCCGGTCTTGTAGATGTCGGCGCTGAGTTCGGGCGGGGTGGCCTCCAACGCACTGAGGATGGCCTCCTCGATCTTGCTGATGCTCTTGTCCAGGGCCTGGGCGATCTCGCTGTACGTGACGGTGATCTCCTTGGGGATGCCCGTCATAAGGTCACGACCACGTACCGCGTAGTCGGGTGGCGGGTTGTCCAGTTCGGTCATGGCCGCCCCTACTTCGATCTTGATCTGCTCGGCCGTACGCTCACCCACCAGGATATTGTGCTGACGGCGCATGTATTCCTCGATGTCGTTGGTGAATTCGTCGCCGGCCACGCGGATGTTCTTGTCGCAAACGATACCGCCCAAGGCGATCACAGCGATCTCGCTGGTACCCCCGCCGATGTCGATGATCATGTTGCCCATCGGCTCCTCCACATCGATGCCGATACCGATGGCGGCGGCCATGGGCTCATGGATGAGATACACCTCCTTGGCACCGGCGTGTTCGCTGCTGTCCTTCACCGCGCGTTTCTCCACCTCTGTTATGCCGCTGGGGATGCAGATCACCATGCGCAGGTTGGGGGTGAAGAGACGCCGACCAGGATTGATCATGCGGATCATGCCCTTGATCATGTCCTCGGCAGCCTTGAAGTCGGCGATCACACCATCGCGCAGCGGTCGTATGGTCTTGATGTTCTCGTGGGTCTTGCCGTGCATCTGCTGGGCTTGTCGGCCCACGGCGATGACCTTGCCTGTGGTGCGGTCTATGGCCACGATGCTCGGCTCGTCCACCACGACCTTGTCGTTGTGGATGATCAGGGTGTTCGCTGTGCCGAGGTCGATCGCGATCTCCTGGGTGAAAAAGTTGAACCAGCTCATTTGGCCCGTGCGTCAGTGTTTAAAATGGCGGTTGCCTGTGATGCACATGGCCATGCCGTGCGCGTTGCAGTAGTCGATACTGTCCTTGTCGCGGATGCTCCCCCCAGGATGCACCACCGCGGTGATACCAGCCTTATGGGCGATCTCCACACAGTCGGGGAAAGGGAAGAAGGCGTCGCTGGCCATGACAGCACCATCGAGGTCGAAGTCGAACTTGCCGGCCTTGGCGATGGCTTGCTCCAGCGCATCCACCCGGCTGGTCTGCCCGGTGCCGCTGGCCAGCAGCTGGTCGTTCTTGGCCAGAACGATCGCGTTGCTCTTGGTGTGCTTCACCAAAATGGTGGCGAAGACCATGGCCGATAGCTCCTCTGCCGTGGGGGTCTTTTCAGTGGCCGTCGTCATGCCTGCGGCATTGGCCACAATGGTATCCGCATCCTCGGTCAGGATACCATTGAGTGCGGTACGCACCTTGATCTTGGAGCGGGTGGCCGGCTTTCGCTTCAGGATCATCCGGTTCTTCTTCTTCATGAGCACCTCCAACGCATCCGCGTCGTAGTCGGGTGCGGCGATGATCTCGAAGAAGAGCGGGTCGATGGCTTCGGCCGTGGACTTGTCGATACGTGCAGTGGTAATGAGCACACCACCGAAAGCGCTCACCGGATCGCCGGCCAGCGCAGCTTCCCAAGCTTCCTTCACGGTGGGGCGCACTGCGGCGCCACAGGCGTTGTTGTGCTTCAGGATGGCGAACGCCTCGGCTCCGCTCGGCGCGGCAATACAGAGGCTGGCGAGATCATCGATGAGTTCCACGGCCGCATCCAGGTCCAACAGGTTGTTGTAGCTGAGTTCCTTGCCGTTGAGCTGCTCGAACATGCCGTGCAGGTCACCGTGGAAGGCGCCTTTCTGGTGGGGATTCTCGCCGTAACGCAAAACCTGGGTCGGTCCGGCGCTCAGGCGCAGATCGCCGTTTCCGTTGGCGAACCAGTTGTAGATGGCACCGTCGTAGTGCGAGCTGACCCCGAAGGCCGACATGGCAAAAGCCTTGCGCTGGGCCAGCGTGGTGGTGCCGTCTTGTTCCTTCAACAAGCGGAGCAACTCGCCATAGTGGTCCATGGCAGGCACGATGACCACATCGGCGTGGTTCTTGGCCGCTGCACGGATCAGACTGATGCCACCGATGTCGATCTTCTCGATGATGTCCGCATTGGAACCTCCTGCAGCCACCGTGGCTTCGAAGGGATAGAGGTCCACGATCACCAGGTCGATGGGCGGAATGTCGTATTCCTCCAATTGCGCCACATCACTATCCAGGGCGCGGCGACCGAGTATGCCGCCGAAAACCTTGGGGTGCAGCGTCTTTACCCGGCCGCCCAGGATGCTGGGGTAGGAGGTAAGCTCTTCCACCGGGGTAACGGCAATGTGGAGTCCTTCGATGAACGACTGTGTGCCACCGGTGGAGAAGATGTGTACGCCAAGCCGGTCCAATTCACGGATGACGGGCTCGAGCCCATCCTTGTGGAACACGGAAACTAGGGCGCTCTGGATGCGTTTTTGGCCTTCCAATGGGTTGCGTGCGAGGTGGATCCTTGGATTCAGGCACAAGTTTACAGCACGTGTGCCGCGATCCAAGGCTCCCGCAGCCTCTGTTACGCAGAGGTTACCAACAGCATCCGGCGCGATCAGAAGCGGAAGCCGATGCCCAAATGCACGTTCACCGTCCGCGTTGGGGTCGATCGTGTATCGAAGACCACCTCTCCGCTCGTATCGATCTCCACGGAATTGGGGTCGACGAAGGAGACATTCCCGGTATTCAAACGCTCCACGCGGCCTTCCACATAGAAGTTGTTGTGTGGCGCCACTTGGACACCGACGGCCCAGCCCGCACTGCCCACGAAGCTGTTCGCTCTACGGTCCTTGCTGATGGGGCTATCCACGCCGTCCACCCGCAGAACGGATTTGGTGGTGAATTGGCGAAAGCCCGCCAAGCCTTCGAAGTAGGGACTCACCTTGCCATTGATCGGTTTGAAGCGGGCCAAGGCGTGATAGCCGTATACGTTGCTGTTCACAGTGAGGTCTCCGGTGGTGACGGACAGGAATTCCTGGTCCACCGCTACGATATCGTTCTGGCTGCCCATGCGGCCCCATGCGAAATCGAACCCCAGGTCGATGGGTAGTATGCGCATGGGAGCCGCGAAATTCGCGCTGATGCCGACCATCTCTCGCCCCCAGTTCTCGGCGAAAGTGCCCACCGGTATGGCGATCTCAAGCCCGCCGCTCAGCGTTGCAGGGCGGTTGCGGTAATTGTTGCGCCATTGGCCTTGGTCACGTTGCTGGGCCTGCGCATCGCCCGCGCAAAGGGCGAACGTGAGAACGGGGAGGATGAGGGTGCGCATGATGATCGGCTTGGCACCGGGGAAGACCAAACCGCGTGCCGTAGCCTTCAAAACTAGTCGAGGCACGGATATGTTCGCCCTGCTTTGCCCCGGTCGGACTGCGGTAAGGAGCGAAAGCAGCCCACCCGTGTGCCCCATGGAAGCCCTTTCTTTGCCTGGATGGAAGCAGGACCGTGGTGGCTGGAATTGGGTTTGGCCGGCCTGTTCCTGGCATCCTTCCTGGCCGCGACCGTACTGCCCTTCAGTTCCGAAGCAGTGCTTGCCGCCAGCAGCATGGGTCCCTGGCCCACCTGGGAATTGCTGGTGGTGGTAAGCGTTGGCAACACGCTGGGCGGCATCAGCTCCTATGCTTTGGGTAGGCTGGGCGATCTGGACCGCATCGCGCGTTGGCTGCGCACCGACCCGGCAAAGGCCCTTCGCTGGAAGCAACACATCCAGCACCATGGGGTCTGGGCGGCGTTGCTGACCTGGCTACCCTTCGTGGGCGACCCCATCGCCATCGCGTTGGGGCTGGGGAGGACATCGTTCTGGCCCACGGCCATATTGATGTTCTTGGGGAAGGCAGCGCGGTACGCAGTGGTGCTTGCACTGCTCAGGGGGTGAATGAAAAAGGAAGGCCCCGCTGAAGCGGGACCTTCCTTTACTCTTCACTGTAGCTCCGCTTCTGTCGGAGCATCGATCGGTCAGAGCCCTACGGTCCAGCCTGCGGTCCAGTCGTTCCCGCTTGGCACGGCGCCCTTGTACATTACGCTGGTGAACCACATGTCAACAGTTGAAGGGTCCACAGCGCCGTTCATTTCGGTGCCGACGTATCCGGTCAGGGAAGGCCCGCTGGTGGAGTTGGTGGGGTCGGTTTCGATGGCTCCAGCATTGTTGAAGTTCGTGGCATTGCCGTAGATGGCGCTGTTCAGCACAGCCAGGGAACCATCGGCAACATAGGCGTCGCATTCGCTTCCTACGCGAACACCTTGGGTGAAGCCGGTGACCAAGCCATTCCAAAGTTTGCCTTTGGTTCCATGGCGCAGACGCACGCCGTGGTTGGCCGAACCATCGTCCGCGCCTACCAGGGTGAAGTTGCTGATCATGGGTTCGCTGATCGGAGTAACGTTGAAGTCGGTTTCCCAGTTGTCGCACTCCATTCCATTATCGCCGGTAACAGCATCCTGCTGTACCACCCAGAATTGGCCTTTCCCGCGCCAGCCGTGGGTCCAGTCGAAGCTGTCATCGCTGTTGCCGGTGGATACGGCCCACTTCAGGTTCACCGTTCCGCCGAAGAATTCGAAACCATCGTCACTGCCCTTGTAGGCCTGCAGGTGCTCCAGCACGGTGTTGCTACCCACGCCATTGAAGGAGAAGCCGTTCAGCTCGTTGTCGGTTCCGAGGATCTTGCCTGCGTATTCCACGCGGACATACTTCATCGTTCCGGAATCATCGGCATCGTTCGTGCCGCCGTACGTACCTGTTCCACCTTCACCTTCCGCGGTGCAATCGGGTGTGCCGCAGATGTTCAGGCGTGCGAAGCCATTCACGATGATACCCCCCCAATCGCCACGAGCGGCACCGCCGGTGACCGTCTTGATGGTGGTGAAGACGATGGGCGCACTGGCGTTACCCACCGCGTTGATCCTGCCTCCCCGCTGGATGCTCAGGAAAGGGGTGGTGGCGTCGTCAGCGGCGAAGAGCTGGGTGCCTGCGTCGATGGTAAGCGTAGCACCGGAGGCAACGAATACACCGCCCGAGAGCAACCAACGACGGTCGGCGCCCAACGTGCGGCTGCTGCCGATCGTTCCAGAGAGCACATAGTAGGTCTCTCCATTGATCACTTGCGTTGGTTCCACTTCGGGAGTGGGGTACTGACAGCAACCATCACAGCTCTTGTCGGCATCGGCATCGTAATTGAGAGCGGCAGGATCGGTGCAACCCTCCTTCTTCGAGCAGGAAGAGAGGGTGGCTACGACCGTCAGCAGGGCCAGGGTGCCTGCCAGGGTGGTGATTTGCTTGTTCATTTTGAACGACATGAGAGGGTTGGGATTTTGGTTCCTTAGGTTGCTGCAAAGGTCCTGAGCGTGATCTAGCAGAGTATGAAAGGGAGATTATTGGTCCGTTAAGGAAATGGCGCCCTGTGTTAACACAAGGCGCCATTCCGGACAGGGGATATCCACGATCAGTGGAGCAGGTAGGAAACCCCAGCGCTGATGCCGGTTCCCACGCGGAAATCGTTGATGAGGGACGTGCCGTTCGGTGTTTCTTGTTCGATCCGGTACCGTGCATCGAACAGGTTGCGCATCGACAGGTTGACCTGCCAGTGTTCGCCCACTTCGGCGCGAAGGATAAGGTTCAGCAAATGCACGGGTAGTTCGTATTGATCGCCCAATCCATTTGCTCCTGCGGCGAACACCCGGGGACCGTTCACATTGTAGGCCAGTGTGGCGATGCCTTTCACGGACTCCGAAATGCGGCGGGAGTAGCTCACGTCGAAGTTCACCTGGTAGGGTGCAGCTCCCTGCAGCGGACGTTCGGCGTTGGTCAGCACGATGGCAGCACCATCACCATTGTCCAATGCTGAACCGATGCTGAGCTCGCTGTACAAGAGGGCCACGTTCATGCCCAGTCCAAAGTCGTTCCACAGGGTACTGTCCTTGTTGAGCATGAGCCCGAGGTTGCGTACCAATTCGAGTTCCAAGCCCATCACGCGTGCTTCACCGGTGTTCCGGAAGGACTGCAGCTGACCACTTGCAGTTGCCAGCGCCACCTTTTCAATGGGATCGTTGAGTTGTTTCCCGAAAACGCCGACCGCGAACAGTTCTCCGGGAGAGGCATAGCGCTCGAACCGGATGTCCGCGTTGAAGTTCGTGCCGTTCTGCAGGTCGGGGTTGCCGATATTCTTGGTGCCGGCGAAGAATTCGGTGTATTCGAAGGGCGCCATTTCGCGGAACCCTGGACGACTGAGGGTCTGGCTGGCACTCAAGCGTAGGATGTTCGACTTGTTCAGGTCCACCTTCACGGCGCCGTAAGGGAGCAGGTCGGTGGAACTGATCTGGGCCACGCGTCGGGGCTGCAAAAAGGAG
Organism: uncultured Chryseobacterium sp.; assembly: GCA_964418285.1. Taxonomy (GTDB): domain Bacteria; phylum Bacteroidota; class Bacteroidia; order Flavobacteriales_F; family PHOS-HE28; genus PHOS-HE28. The sequence continues at coordinate 2,973 of CAYQMC010000033.1, read as the reverse complement.
TCCGACTGTTTGCGATAGACGATGCGCTGATCGCCAACCTCCAGTCGACCACCGCCCATCACTTTGACTTTGCCAGGCACCACATCCCATTCACCCGTTACGTACCCGGCCTGGATCTCCTGGCGGATGTCGTGGTCCGACTCGGGTCCGGTCACGTTGTTGATGGTGAGGACGTTCGATGCATAGGCGTCGTTGGTGAGGTAGAGATCCGGGTTGTTCACGTCCACTCCATCGGGGTTCGCGGCATTGATACCCTGCAGGTTGTACGTGAAGATGTCGTAGCCGAAGTTCCGTGTCTTCTGCTTCATCTGGGCTCCTGTGCGGATCAGGAGGATGGGCTTGAAGCCGTTCTCGGTCTCCTGCTGAAGGATACGGTAGCTGAGTCCTGCACGTGCAGCGGTCTCTTGCTCGCTCAGGTCGCTGTACCAGCGGTGGTTCTCGAGCCTGTCGATGGCGTTGAAGCGATACTCCTCCTCACGGTCGCCGGGCTGATAGAGGTAGACCAACTGGCGCCGGTCGGGCTCCTGTGCGGATGCCGTGCTGGCCGAGGCACTCCATTCCACGGTCAACCGGTCGTCCATCCCGAACGCATGTTTGCCGGCCAGTTGCCGCACGAGCATTGCATTCTGGCGGAAGGTGAAGCGCCGCGCATACACATTGTCCTGGTAATCGAAGTGTTCCCCATAGGTCAGCCGCACCTCATCGGAGGAGAGGTTCACCAGCATGGTCGTGAACCCTACGGTGTGGCGCTTGCCGATATCTACGGACGCCGCACCCAACGCGGAGCTTTGGGTGTTGAACGACCAGCTTTCGGAGGTGTAATCGATCAGTGGGATGTTGGCGGTGTTGATGATGCGCAGCAGTCCGCGACGGTAGCGTTCCTCCTTGCGGTAGCCTGCGGTTGCCGCCAGGTTCAAGGTGATCTTCTCCGTGATCTTGAAGCTCGTGCCGCCGAAGATGTTGAAGTTGAGGTCGGGAGCGGCGTTGCCGGAAGTGGGAGAGAAGTTGGTGGCGAATGGCAATGTCTCGCCATTGATGGTACTGCCCTGGGCCAGGACACCGGGGGGAATGCTGCGCGTTCCATCGTCTCGCCCCCAGAAGTCCGAAGAGCCTCCGTTGTACGAACGGAATCCGTTGAATGTGCTGGCGGTGTTGACCCCACTACCCAGACCGACCTTCAGCATGGGCTTGCCGGTGGCGCGCTTGGTCACGATATCCACTGCCCCGCCGGAAAAATCACCATACAACTCCGGTGTAAAGCCTTTGGTTACGGAGATGCTTTCTATGATAGCCGTGGGGAAAATGTCCAATGGCGGGACCTTGGTGTCGGGATCCGGCGAAGGCAAGGGCAGTCCGTTCAGGTAGGCGGAGTTGTATCGGTCGTTCAGGCCACGAACCACCAGGTAGCGCCCACCCACGGTGGAAAGCCCGACCATTTTTTGAACACCCTCGGCGACGTCCGAAGCCCCTTTCTTGCGCAACTCCTGCGCACCGATGCTCTGGACCAGAGCGGTCGACTCACGGCGCTCGAGCAGCAGAATCCCCTCACGTTCGCGGTCCACTTGTTGGATCACCTCGAATTCCTTGATGTCGATGCCTTGCGTTCGCAATTCCAAGTCCACCGTGGCAATTGCGTCGGCTACCACGGTCACCGGGCGTTCCATGGGCTCAAAGCCCACAAAACTCACCTGCAGGACATGGTCACCCGGTTCGGCCAGGAAGGAGAACCTGCCATCAAGATCGGTGGTGGCACCCGTGTTGGTTCCCTTGATGACCACGTTCACAAAGGGCATTGGTTGCACCTTGCCCGCTTCAGGAGCGGTGATGGTTCCGCTTATGGTGCCCTTTTGGGCGAACGTGGAAAGGGCAAGAAGTGCGAGAATAAAAGAGCCGAGGATCCGGGTCATGGATTGGGCGAAGACCTTGGTGGTCTTTTCGCACCGCAAAGGTCCGGCCCGCCCGTTACGGCCTTCTTGACCGCAGGTTAACGGATCGTTACCCAGGTTAACTGGATCTTATCGTTCCGTTAACCCGGTCCTCCAGGAACCACCATCGGGGTGCATCCTTGCTCTTGTGTGCCTGCTGCCACATCACCACCAAACGATCCTGTAACAGGGTGGTGGCCTCTTCGATGTTATCGGCGACAAAGACGAACTCCAATTCCTTCTTCCCGATCGTCCCTTCGGCCACCATGCGTTCGATCTGCGCCAGCATTGGTGCCCAGTAGTCCTTACCGTAGAGCAGGATGGGGAAGTTCTTCACCTTACCGGTTTGGATCAACGTGATCGTTTCGAACAGCTCATCCACCGTTCCAGCGCCGCCGGGCATCACCACGAAGGCCGTGCTGTACTTCAGCAGCAGCACCTTGCGCACATAGAAGCGCTCGAAGGTGAGGCTCACATCCAGGTAAGGGTTGGCGTACTGCTCCATGGGCAGCACAATGTTGCAGCCCACACTACGTGCACCGACGTCACGTGCCCCACGGTTCGCGGCCTCCATGATCCCAGGCCCTCCGCCGGTCATGATGGTGAAACCCACCCTTCCCACGCGGGCCGCCAGCTCCTGTGCCGCTTGGTAGTACGGGTGGTCCTCCTTGAAGCGCGCGCTGCCGAAGAAGGTGACACAGGGCCCCACGAAGTGCAGTTTGCGGAAGCCGTAGATGAATTCGCTTGCGATGCTCACCACGCTCTTGAATTCCGACCAACGCGAACGGGGACCGGACAGGAAGCGGAGGTCGATATGGCGGTTGTCGGTAGGTGGCGTCATGGGCGGCGAAGGTAGCGGGGTGGTCGGAGGATGCTGCCTACAGAACAACGCACGCGGTAGTATGGTGCTTTGGTGCCCGGCACCAAGCTGTGCGATCCAGCGCGTTTCCAAGAGGCGCCGGGACAACAACGTTCGGGTCAAGGCACATTCACCACCACATTCCCCACCTTTTGCCCGGTCTCCACGTACCGTGTTGTTTCCACCAGC
>CAYQMC010000032.1:16976-22129 GCA_964418285.1 uncultured Chryseobacterium sp. | reverse complement strand
CTGTTGAGCGGCGGAGGGCTGGGTAGGTAGGCAAGGCGCGGCTGCAGCCGGCGGTGGCGGCGTTCTTGGCGTGAAGTGCTGATATCGGGGACGGCGTTCCGCCCTCACCGCCGCTTCTTCCGCTCCGGCAGCAACCTGTAGTACACCTTCTTCAAGAACTGCTTGAAGGAACCCCGTAGGTTCGGGGAGTCGCCGAAGAAGCGTAGGGGCTTGGGCAGCGCTTGCAGGTCGAAGCGGTCCACGTACTGCTCGTGCCACACCAGCTTGAATTTCTCGGACAGCACCAGCGTGCCATCGTACAGCTGGAAGATGCGCGGGGCCACCGGCTCCTTGTGCCACAGCACGCTTATGCTGTTGTCCGCGATCTCGAACAGGGCGAAGAGTTCCTTGCGCACGAAGAAGGCGTTGTTCACCGTCACCGCGATGAGTTCGTAGCCTTTGCGCTGCGCCAGTTTGGTCATGGCCAGGATGCTGCTCCCGTGGTTCAGCGCGAAGTCCTTCTCCTGCACGAAGTCGATGTCGCTGGGTATGGTCTGGTTGAACTCCACGATCACCACCTTGGGGCGATACTCCTGCAAGGAATCCCAAACGTGGTAGTCGCTGCCGTCGATGTCGATGGAGAGCAGGTCGAAGTCCAGCGGTAGGGGAGTTTGGGCGAAGATCCTGTCCAAGGTGTTCGCCCCCTCGAAGGAGACCATCTTGTTCACCAGTATCGCGTTGGGGTTGTTGCTGTAGGTCCGCTCCAGGTCCAGGAATTTCGTTGCGTTCCCCTCTATCAGCACCCCCTTCCAATGCTTGTTGGCCACCAGCTCATGGGTGTTGCTCAGGTACTTCCCATCCCAAGCCCCGAACTCCACACACCAATAGACCTCCTGCTTGGGCAGTATCTCGAACACGCGTTCGGTGATACCGTCCTCTCCGAATTGGGAGAAGATGTTGCGGGCGTATTTGTGGAGGGGTATTGACATTAAGGGTATAGATACCAACGTATCTAGCATATGGAGAGCAGCATAGACAAGGCCGTAGCTTTTTGACGCCCGTGCGGCTGGTTTGTGCGGCTGTTCTCTATCATGCCTTGTTGTAACACATTCATTTAATTAGTTCAAATGAGTCCGTGAACTCTCGCGGTTTGCTTCCATCTCCGTTTGCAAAAGCCATCATGAAATAGGCGGTATTATCGTCAAGTAAAGTCCTACCCACGAGCACCTCTTTTCCATCTGGGGTTGAAACGGAAAACTCCTTTCCGGCATAATCTCCGTGTTCAAGCAATACTTCTTTGTACTCGACCTTGATATCAGTATTGTCAGGGCTGATTCCAAGATCCATGAGAATGAAAGCAATTTTACCATCGTAGAATTGATTCACTTCCTGAATATTCTTTAGATTTTCAGGCGGCATAGAGTTGTAAGTAAGCATGGCGCCTTCAGCCGACATAGAAACCAATTCGACTTTACCGATTCCTTGCAAATCTCCAACAGTCCCATCAGTTGTTGGTGTCGTTGGAAACTGGATATTGAAATCCGTTCCAATTGCCTTTAGAGTCATTAGAATTTTTTGTTCTTGCGTTGCTGAATCATCCTGTGTAGGATTCTTTTGTCCAGCTGAACAATTGGCTAATGATAGTAGGATCGCGGTTAATATGCCTAGACGCTTCATATGCTTATGTGGTAGTAGTCGGTTGTACCTATATGTGGTTTATTTCTCTGTCTTACTGAGCGCGAGAGTGGGTACTATTCCACTATTGGGGCGGGTAAAACCACACTGTGGCAGTGTGATGCATCTTGGCGAGTACAGGGCACAACGCCTCTGGTTGAACGCCTTACGTGGGGCAAGCGAATACGGGTCCACCGCCGTGCCACGTCCCGTTCCAATAGCTGCCCTGCTCATCAGGGGATGAATGTACTGGGGGCATCGTGTACTACCAAAATCGAGCGTTGCGTCGGCATGGCATCGTGCAATTCCAATGCGCTTTCCTAGTGCAGACGATACCCCGCTTCGATCGGGTAGTGATCGCTTACAGCTATCCGGTCCAGGGTGTGGAAGTACTGGATATCCAGCCCGTGATCGTAGAACTGGTTGTCGATGCGGATGAACCACGGGAAGTGGTGGTAGGTGAAGCCGAAGCCGGTGCCGCGTTGCTCGAATGCATTGTGGAAATGGCTTTTCAGGCGCTGGTAGGTGTGCGAGTAAGGCAGTGCGTTCAGGTCCACGCAGATGATCTTGCGGTAGGGGCTTGCATCCAGCGCTTCTTCTATCCGTGCCAGCTCGGCCTGCCGCATGCTGTAACCCCACCTGAGCTTGCGGTATAGGTTGCGCACGTTCAAGCCCAGGTTCCGTAGGCTCGAGCTCGCGTCCATGCTGCGCCACCGGATGCTCATCGACCGGAGTTGGATGTTGAATACGCGCACGGTATCGGCGCCGACAAGCACATCGTTCCAATGGCCGTTGTTGAAGCGTTCGTCCCCGAATTCCAGCTTACCGCTGCGCACCAAGGGGTACTTGGAAAAGGTGATCACACCGATCAGGCCGTCGTAGTCCGCGTTGTACACCGGGTTGGTGTAGAAGTTCGAATAGCCTCCGAGTTCTTGGATGGAATCGGCCGTTAATTCATGGTCGTCGCTGTTGCTGTGGAAGAATTCCTGGATGCACAGCACATCGGGCGCTTGTCCCTGGCGCAGGTAGGCCTTGAAGGACTGGAACGCATCGGGATCGCTTTCCAGTGTGGAGGGTCGGTAGGGATTGAACAACGCCGCATTGAAGCTCATGACGGAGAGGTGGTGACCGCTTCGTTCTGCGGGTAGGTTCAATGCGAGCGTGGCATTCAAGGGCTTGATGGCCAGCACGAGCGCCATCAAGGGGAGCCACAGGTAGCGAAGTCCTGGGCGGAGCACCAGCCAAAGCACCAGCACAAGCAAGGTGCCCAAGAGCACAAATGGCATCCCGAAGCTGAGCAGTTCCATCCACCACTTGCCACGTTCCAAATGACTGGTGATCATGGTAGCACCGCCAAAAAGCAGGGGCAGAGCGATGAACAAGATGGACCTGAGCCGTTGGTTTCGCATGGAATACTGCACCCCCCCAAGAGGACAGGCACTGATTGAAGCGCCGAATGTAGCCTGGGCCGTTGAGCCTTTGGGGTCAGGCCGACCAGGAAACTGGGCGGAAGACTGGGACCCGGCTCTACGGGCTCACCAAGTGGATGCCCACCTGGCCGTAGAGCGCACCGCCCAGCTCGTTCAGCATGGCGAAGGGCTGGTCCCCAAAGAAGCCCCGGAAGAACTCGCGCCCCTCGGGCAGGTTGTCCGCATCGAAGGTCCAATCGTAGCGGTAGCCCGCCTGCACGCTCAGCCAGATGAAGCCCTTCAGCTGGCGCTGGTGCTCAAGGCGCAGGCGCAACTCGCCACGCCGGATCTCCAGGCTGTTGGCTGTAGTGCTCAGTTCGGCGATCCGGTGGCTCTGGCCCTCCAGCTCGAACCCCGCCAGCAGCAAACTACGCGGGTTGAAGGTGCGGCGGTAGTGCGCCCGGGCCGGAAAAAGGATCTCGGTGCCCCACTTGCGGTTGCTGGCCGTGTAGTTGTACATCACCACAGGGATGTAGTTCATGGCACCTACACGATAGGTCCGGCTCATGCCCAACCCCCATTGGAGCCGGTCGTGCGGCCGCTTACCCCACACGACGGCAGCGCTGTAGCGCAGGTATTCCAGGCCTAGCGGATCGTCGAGGAAGTAGTTGCCGCTGAGGTCGGCACTGGCTTGGAAAATGAGGAACTGCGTTTCATCCAGAGGCTTGAAGACCGTGGTGTTGAGGCCGGCGGTGCGCAGGCCACGGTCGCCAAGGATGCGCATAAGCCCAGCCGAGCTTTCCGTGGTGGAAGTGGGGGAAATGTTGTAGCGCGTGTCCCAGTAGGTGGCGCCCAATTGCCAGATGATCGTGTTGCGCGATACCACGGGTATGTTGGCCTGCAGGCGCAGACCACCGGTGTAGTTGGCCCGTCCCTGTTCGGCCACCGGCGCGTCAGCATCTTCGGGGTAGCTGCCCAAGGAAGAGAACGAGAGGTCGTAAGGGCCTTGCGCGTCCCACATCACGGAGATGAAGCGCTGCGGGCTCTGGTCGAAGATCTTCTGGCTGCAAAAGCGCTTGGCCTTCTCATCCACGAAGTCCAGGTCGTCGTACATGCTGTAGTCCTCTTCATCATCCGTTGGGGTGGGGATGCTGTCCTGCTGTGCATGCAGCACGGGGCTGGCAGCCAGCAATAGGAGAACCAGGACGACAGTGAGCGTATGGTGCGAATGCATCAGGAGCTTCACTTGCCCTTCATCTGCAAACGTTTCCATACATCGGTGCGGCCCAAGGCCTTCACACCGATGTACCCCCGGATGTCCATCGTGTTCTCATCCGTCAAGGTGATCACGCAACTGTACAGGGTGCCGTTCTCGGGATCGTAGATGGTACCCTCGGTCCATTCTCCGTTGCCGTTGTAAACGAAATCCTTCAGGAGGCGATACCCCCGCAATGGCGTGCTTCGCATGGCCTCGTCGGGGTTGTTCCGGTCCATTTTCGGCTCGCCGGTCTCGGGGTCCTGCGGTTCGCGCAACCACACGATCTTGCCGAAGTACTTGTTGCCGATCTTCTCCACTTTCACGCGGGCCTTGCCGTGACTGGGCTCCCACACGCCGATGAGCTTGTCGCCATCACTGGATTGGCCCGAGAGGGAAAGGGACAACAGCAAGAGGAAGGGGAGGAGGAGGGTCTTGCCCAGCATGTGCATGGTCATCGTTTTAGGGTGAGTTCGATGGTGAAGCTGCCGATCACGTGCCGATCCTGTTCGCTGTCCGCATCGATATCCAGATCGGCAACTACGGTCACGTTATCTTGTTGAAGATGTCCGACAAGGCCTTTTTGTTCGTCGGCGATGGTCAATTCGGCCCGGCCTTGGTCCTGCGGAAATGGATTGAGGACCGCCACCTGAAGCATGTCCATGGCATCACTGGCGAGCATGACGCTCAGGCTACGGATACCCCGGAAACCCTCATCACCAGTGCCGGAGACCGTCGCGCCCAGCACGCGGGCTTCCGTGAGTTGGTCAGGGGTGGCGCCCGTCTCCGTGAGGAAGGCGGCCAAACCGGGGTGCCCCGCACCTGGTGGTGTCGGG
>CAYQMC010000032.1:8810-16966 GCA_964418285.1 uncultured Chryseobacterium sp. | reverse complement strand
GGGGTCCACGAACCTTGTGCTGTATTGGTGCCTTCGAACAGGGGCGCTTCGGCCGTCAGGTCTATGGGACCGCTTTCGTAGAGCAGGGTCTCGCTTTTTCCGCAACCCGCAAGAGCGGTTACAAGGATCAGTAACGAAGGCAGGAGGTGGCGTAGTGCTTTCATGGGAGGCCAAAATAGGGCCTCATCCACCATGGTCCTCACCACCATCGCCAAGGCGATACCCCAGTTGCTCTGCCAGATCGCTCAGCATGGCGCCTTTGTAGGCGTCGCTCTCGCTTTCGGCGGCCTTGCGAACACGCTTCAGTGCGAGTCGACACGCCTTTTCGGGCCAGATCTCCTGGTTCTCGACCACGGTGAGGCACTCGAAGCACTCCTGCGCATCGCCTTCGATGGCCAGTGTGATGAAGCGGTCGAGGTGTTCCTGTACATCGAGGCCAGCATTCCAGAAGGTGGCCAGTACGGTGCGGCGGACTCCAAGCAGGGTGGGTTCGTCCAAAGCGGCGAGCAGTTCGTCCGCAGCGTTGGCAGCCTTCACCTGGTAGAGCAGGTTGCAGATGCGCTGCTCGACAGCGGTGCTTTTCGTCCGCGCCAAGGCATCCAGCAACGGACGAATGGCCTTTGCATCGCCTTCCTGTTCGATGCGGGTAAGTGCAGTGAGGGCCTGCGCATCGTCAGCGCTCAGCAGCGCCGCGAATGCCAGGTCCATGTGTTTCTTCTTCGGCGCGCCAGTGCTCATCGCGGGCAGGTTCGGCTGGCTGATCAGGCGTGCACCGCATCGGCCTTCTTGGCGCGGCGGCATGGGAAGGCATCGTAGATGTGGCGCCGTGCGAAGCGCGGGTTGCCGTCGGTGTTCAAGAACTTCTGCCATGTGTTGTGTGGCACACCGAAGTACTCGTATTCGGTGCCATCGGCAAAGGTGATCCGCAGGGTGCGCTGCTCGAAGCGGAAGTTCACGATGGGCAGTGCGGTCAGTCGGGCATACTCCTCGGCATCCTGGGCGCGGGTCTCGGGCGCGATGCTGGCCAGAAAATGGTAGGCCTCGATGATCTCCTTGCTCTTGATCTCGGCCTCCTCACGCTTTTCCACATCGTCCGGGAAACGGTCCGGATGGTAGGTCTTCATCATGCCTTTGTAGAGCTTGGAAAGATCCTGCAAGCTGGTGGTGGCGGTGGCCCCGAGGAGCTGGCGGTAGGCGTGTATGCGCTTCATGGTGCTGTTGTTCCGATCGGCCGACCGGCCTTTCGGGCCGCAAAGGTCCACATTTTGAGCGAGTTGGAGGTGTATACCAAGGCAAAAAGCTGGTGCTGACCAAGGGCAGTAAGGCTATCACCCTGCCGTAATCTTGCACTGGAGCGAAGCGCCCGGCCCCGGCCCGGCGACGTTCTGGTCAAGCAAACCGCCGCGGGCTCAGCCTGGGCGGTTCTGCTTTTTGGGGTGTTGCGACCTTTCCTCTGTCTGGATTTGGGCCACCGTATGGAGTCTTCCTAGCATCTCGAGCATAGTAGGCTGACGGCATTGGATATACCAATGCGACTCGTGTGTATGTGTCGGGCCTACAGCCCTCAAATACCGTACACGACGACCAACCCATGACGTTGCCATGGGCTGGTATGTGCCTGGCCCTTGGCCCTATGGAGTGGTGCTTTTCCGAGCAACGTGCTCCATCCGTTTCCGAACACCATCGCTGCATCGCGCCGGATCCCATGCCTTGTAGGCCTGCTACCTTAGCGCCCCATCTTCAACCTTGCCCCGTCTTCCGAGCTTACCGCCGCCAGGCAGGCCAAGCGAAGTAACCTCGTCACTTTCGATCCGGCACTTTCTTCCTTCTCTTCCCTTCCCTCCGATCTCCCTCCCACGTCCATGAAGCCTTCCATCCCCAAGGGCACCCGCGATTTCTCCCCCACGGAGATGCTTCGTCGCCAGTACATCTTCGACACCATCCGCGGCGTGTTCCAGCGCTATGGCTTCCTGCCCTTGGAAACGCCCGCCATGGAGAATCTCGCCACCCTTACCGGGAAGTACGGCGAGGAGGGGGATCGGCTGATCTTCAAGATCATGAACAGCGGCGATGCCTGGGGCGGGGTCAGCCCCAACGTGAAAGAACGCCTTATGGCCGCAGAGCCTGTGCCTCCTGGGCGCCTGGCTTCCGAGCTGTGCGAGAAGGCCCTGCGCTACGACCTCACCGTGCCCTTTGCGCGCTATGTGGTGATGCACCAGAACGAGCTGCACTTCCCTTTCAAGCGCTACCAGATCCAACCCGTTTGGCGTGCCGATCGTCCGCAGAAGGGGAGGTACCGTGAATTCTACCAGTGCGATGCCGACATGATCGGAAGCACCAGCCTATTGAACGAAGTGGAGCTCGTGCAGCTCTTCGATGATGTGTTCACTGCGCTTGGCCTGCGGGTGGTCATCAAGATCAACGACCGCAAGGTGCTTAGTGGTATTGCCGAAGTGAGCGGCCAGCCGGACAAGGTGGTCGACATCGTGACCGCGATCGATAAGCTGGACAAGATCGGGCGGGAGAAGGTGGAGGAGGAGATGCGCAACAAAGGCATCACGGACGAGGCCATCATTGGCATCGCGCCCCTCTTCGCGCTGCAAGGCACCTGGGCCGAACAGCGCCCCAAATTGGAGCAGTGGTTGGCCGCTTCCGAAGTGGCACAATTGGGGCTCAAGGACCTTGCTTTCGTGTTCGATGCCGTGGCCGGAATGAAAAGCGCCGAACTGGAGTTCGATCCCACGCTGGCCCGCGGTCTCGACTACTACACCGGCGCCATCTTCGAAGTGAAGGCCCTGGAAGGCACGCTTGGCAGCAGCATTTGCGGCGGTGGGCGCTATGACGATCTTACCGGCATCTTCGGACTGAAGAACATGAGCGGTGTGGGCACCAGCTTCGGTGCCGACCGCATCTACGATGTCCTGCAGGAGACCAATAAATTCCCCGCAGCCTTGGGCGGAAGCGTGCGTCTCCTCTTTGCCAATTTCGGCGAGAAGGAGGCGATGCACTGCCTGAAGCTTCTGCGTGCCGTTCGCGCAGCCGGCATTGCCGCCGAACTCTACCCCGATGCCGTCAAGATGGCCAAGCAATTCAAGTATGCGGACGATAAGGGGATCGCCTACGTGGCCGTGATCGGCGAAAGCGAGATGCAGGCTGGCACCATCGCGCTGAAGGACATGAAGAGCGGAGAGCAGCGCAGTATTCCTGATGCCCAATTGATCAAAGCACTTTCCTGAACCGGATCAGTACAGGCGCGGGATCCCGCGCCGATCACATGCGCATGAAGACCCATCCCATCGGAACCATCGGCCTTGACCTGGCCGAACTCGGACACATCCTTGCCGAACGCAAACGCATCGCGTTGAGCGCTACTGCCAAGGACGCCATCAAGCAAAGCCACGCTTACCTGCGCGATCGGCTCAAGAAGAGCGATGCACCGATCTACGGCGTCAACACCGGCTTCGGGTCACTGTATGACCGCAGCATACCCAAGGACCAGCTGGCGCAGCTGCAAAAGAACCTGGTGATGAGCCATGCCTGTGGCAGCGGCGATCCCGTTCCGGCGGACATCGTGCGCGCAATGCTGGTGCTGAAAGTCCAGAATATGGCATTTGGACACAGTGCTGTCGCTCCGGCCACGGTGCAGCGCCTCATCGACATGTTCAATGCGGACGTGTTGCCGGTGGTGTACGAACGCGGTTCGTTGGGCGCGAGCGGCGACCTGGCTCCACTGGCGCACCTCAGCCTGCCCTTGCTGGGCTTGGGCGAAGTGGTGTTGGAAGGCAGGCGCATGAAGAGCGCTGCTGCGCTGAAGAAGATGGGCTGGGCCCCGTTGGAGCTTGGTCCCAAGGAAGGGCTTGCGCTGCTGAACGGTACCCAGTTCATGAACGCCTATGCGGCCATCCTTACGCTGAAGGCCACGCGTCTGGCGCATTTGGCCGACACCGTGGCCGCTTTATCGCTGGATGCCTACGATGGGCGTATCGAACCCTTCCATGCATCGGTGCATGCGGTGCGTCCCCATCCTGGACAAGCCGTTGTGGCCGGCAACATCCGCGCCTTGCTGGCTGGTAGCAAGCTGATCGAGCGCAGCAAGGCACACGTGCAGGATCCGTACTCGTTCCGCTGCATTCCGCAGGTGCATGGGGCCAGCCGCGATGCCATCGCCTATGTGGAGCAAGTGGTGGAGCGGGAGCTTGAAAGTGTGACGGACAATCCCACCGTGTTCGACGATGAGGACCTGATCGTCAGTGCGGGCAATTTCCACGGCCAGCCCCTGGCCCTTGCCTTGGATTTCCTGGCCATTGCCGCGGCAGAACTGGGCAGCATCAGCGAGCGCCGCACCTTCAAATTGGTCGGCGGTCAGCGTGGACTTCCTGCTTTCCTGGTCGCTGAGCCGGGGCTCAACAGCGGCTTCATGATCCCGCAGTATACGGCCGCATCCTTGGTAAGTGCCAACAAGCAACGGTGCATGCCCAACAGCGTGGATACCATCGACAGCAGCAACGGGCAGGAGGACCATGTGAGCATGGGTGCCGCCGCTGCCATCAAGACCTGGGACGTGGTCCACGATGTGGAGCGGATCCTCGCCATCGAGCTCTTCACGGCGGCACAGGCACTCGAGTTCAGGCGGCCGGCGAAGACGTCAAAGGTGATGGAGGCCTTTTTTGCCGAGTTCCGAAAGGCCGTGCCCTTCCTGGCCAAGGATACGGTGATGCACGATCATATGGAAGCCGGCCTTCATTTCCTCCGCACAGTGGACCCCCCCATGCATTCATAGGTCGCACAGGCTCGTATGGACATCTATCTGCTCCCCGGCCTGGGCACCGATAGTCGCCTGTTCTCGCGACTCGTTTTGGAGGGCCTGTCGGTGCGCTATCTGGAATGGCCGGACTATCAACGCGGTTGCAGTCTTGACGAGGTCGCTCTCCAACTCCGCGATCAAGTGGATGCCCAGCGTCCGCACATCCTGGCAGGTGTGAGCATGGGTGGTATGGTAGCGCAGGAACTGGCGGTGCTCACGAAACCCGAGTGCGTGGTCTTGATCTCCAGCTGGACAGGTCCGCACGAATGGCCGTGGACCACTAGGCTTGGGGCGACCTTGCAGGTGCAACGCGTGATCACCAAAGCCACCATGCGCGGCACCTGGCCGTTGAAACAATGGCTGGTGGGCAAGGGCGATCATGACGTCGATCGCTTGCTTTATGATATGGCCTGCGCCGAGGGGGCTCACAAGATCCGCTATGGGCTGAACGCGATCTTCCGCTGGAAGGGCTCTCCGTGGAAAGGCCCCGTGATCCGTATCCATGGGGATAACGATCGGGTCACGCCCTTGCGCTTTCCGGTGGACCACTTGATCCCGAGCGGCAACCACAGCATGGTGATCCACAAGGCGGACGAAGTCGGGCAGGCGTTCCGCGAAGTACTCAGGAAAGCAATGCAGGCCCGCTAAGAAATGGATATCCACCTCATCCCCGGTCTGGGTGCGGACCATCGCATTTTCGATAAGCTACTTGTGGGAGTACCTCAGCGCCATGCTCATGATTGGCCCAGGATGGCACCCGGAAGCAGCCTTCGCCACTTCGCCGAAGCCCTGGCCGAGCGCATCGACATGCATCGTCCTCATGTGCTCATTGGGATGAGCATGGGCGGCATGGTCGTGCAGGAAATGGCGTCGATCACCAGGCCGGAAAGAGTGGCCATCATCAGCAGTTGGAAAGGGCCGCAAGAAATGCCATTGCCGATACGCTCCCTGCGTGGAACACATCCGGAGCGCGTGCTCACCCGCGAAGTTTTGAAACGACTCATGCCCATGATCCGCTGGCAAATGGGTGTGGAGGGATATGAGGAACAGGCCTTGTTGGGCTCGTTCATCGATACACACACCATCGAACAGCTGAAAGTGCAGGTGGCCGCGGTTTTGGATTGGAAGGGCCCGGCTACGCCTGTTGTTGGACTGGTGCATATCCATGGCGACCAGGACCGATTGATGCCACTTGGCCCTATTCGGGGCGCCCATGTGGTGCCGGGAGGAACACATTTCATGGTCTACAGCAAGGCTGCCGAGGTGCAAACCATCCTTAGCCATCAAATGCCGGGAATGGCTGTTGATCGGTGAAGGGTAATCCCGTCCACTGGAATATGTTCATATTGGAAGGCAACCGCGGGGAGGAAATTAGCGTCCTTTGCAGGATATGCTCGCCACGACCGCAACGAGACCGTCTTGGAAAGTGCGCTGATGAACATGGAAAGTCGATGTCGACCGGATCCACCGAGCAACGTATTTCGCTTGCTCGCGATAGGAATGCTATCCATATTTGGACCGGTGTTCCAAGCGTATGGCCAGTGTAGCGCGGATGCTGGCAATGCGGTAACGAACGTGTGCGCTGGAGCAACGGTGACCCTCGGCGGTTCCCCTGCTGCCACGGGCAATGGGCCTTTCACCTACAGTTGGTCGCCGGCCACCGGGCTTTCGAGCACCACCGTGGCCAACCCCACGCTCACCGTTCCAGGGAGCAACACCACTTATACGCTGACCATCGAGGACAGCGACGGATGCGTTGATACGGACAACGTTTCCGTATCAACGCTGCCTTCTCCCACTGCTGTGCTTGGATCCTCGGGTCCGGCCCAGGTATCCACCTTCGGAGGTCTTACCACGTTCAGCATTTGCGATGCTGCATCATCCTGGGACTTCGATTTCGTGGACCAGAGCACCCCGATCGCTGGTAGTACCCATACGCTGGACTGGGGTGATGGAAGTCCCGTGGAGAACCCTGCCGCCGGCTGGGCGCTTTCCCATACCTATACACCCGGCCTGAACACCATGAGCTACACGGTGAGCTACCCCAACGGGTGCTCACAGACCGTGGATTACCAAGTCTTCCTGGGTACGAACCCGGGCGGAGGTATCTCCACCGATCCCAATACCAACATCTGTACAGGCGGTACACTACCGTTCAACATCAACTCTGTTTCGGACAACAGCCCTGGCACCACCTATGTGATCGATTTCGGCGATGGGTCCAGTGTTACGCTCACCCATCCGCCACCTGCTGTCATCTTCCACACCTATGACATCAGTTCATGCGGAGTTGCCAATGGCCAGTACACCGTGAGC
This sequence comes from uncultured Chryseobacterium sp., assembly GCA_964418285.1. GTDB lineage: Bacteria > Bacteroidota > Bacteroidia > Flavobacteriales_F > PHOS-HE28 > PHOS-HE28. The sequence goes on along the minus strand of CAYQMC010000032.1, from coordinate 9,846 downwards.
TTCACGGCACAGAACCCCTGCGATGCGACCCAGGGTCAGATCGGCCCCATTCGCGTGAGCGAGACACCTGAGGCCCAGTTCACCTCGAATCCGGTGGACCGGGCCTGTGTGGGCCAAACCGTGACCTTCACGGACCAGAGCCTGGGCCAACAGGCACCCCAGTGCAATCCTCCGCGGCACATCTGGTCGATAGCACCGGCGGCTGGTTGGAACGTTGTTTCAGGAACTTTGGGCAACCTCAACGGGCAGCCTTCCAATCCTGGCCTTTGGACCACTGGTTCGAATACACTGGGCGTGCAATTCACGGTGCCGGGTACGTATACGATCAGCGACTTGGTGGGCAATTCCTGCGGGCAGAACACCTTGGAGCGCACCATCTGCATCGAAGAGCCGCCTGTGCCTGCCTTCACGATCGCGCCCGCCGTGGGTTGTGCCCCGCTCACGAGTACGACCACCAACACCAGTAGCAGCCCCAACAGTTGCGGAACCACCTATGTGTGGAACGTGACCTCCGCGGCGTCGTCTTGTGGAAGCGGCCCTGCCTGGAACTTCGTGGGTGGTACCGACGCCAACTCGTTCGAGCCCGAGTTCCAATTCACCCAACCCGGGACCTACACGGTTCAACTCCAAGCCACCAATTCCTGTGGCACGTTCCAGGTATCCGAACAGGTTGTGGTGAACGCACCACCGCAGGTGACCATAGCGCCCTTGTCGGGCATTTGTGCGACCCAGTGCGTGAGCCCATCGGCCACCATACAGCCTTGTGGCGCTCCCATCGATAGTTATGCATGGACCTTCCCGGGAGGTGCGCCGGGCAACAGCAGTGTAGCGGTTCCCGGGTCTGTGTGCTTCGCGGACCCCGGTTCGCCGATCATTTCACTTACCGTCACCAATGCCTGCGGTTCCGCAACGGCCAATGCGAACCTTGCGGTCGGTACATTGCCCTCCGTACCGGTGGTCTCCAGCAACAGCCCGGTGTGCCAGGGGCAAACGATCTCCTTGTCGACCACTGTGCTGCCAGGGGTGACCTACAGCT